>NZ_JBHZEN010000039.1:0-148778 GCF_050958625.1 Amycolatopsis sp. 3B14 | reverse complement strand
TTTGTTGTGTCACCCGACGACTCCACCAGCGCGCGAAGTCTCGCGACTCCAATTTCGCTGTGGTTTCGTCCGGCGGCGGTCACCCACTCTACCACCATCGGTGGGAGCTTGGTTCGTGACCCCCCGCCTGGTACCCCGCGCTCCTGGGGCTCTCGGCCCCGGCCCGGTCTCCCTGGCGACGAAGAGAACTTTACATGGTCGGAAACCCCCCTCGAACAGGGGGGTCCCTTAACCACGTTTCCCCTGGTCAGGCCAGCAATTTGACCCCGGCGGTGTTCCGCTTGCCCCGGCGGACCACGAGCCACGTCCCGTGCAGGGCGTCCCCGAGCTCCGGCCGCCACTCCTCGTCGGCGATCTTCGCGTTGTTCACGTACGCGCCGCCCTCCTTCACGGTGCGGCGGGCCGCGCCCTTGCTGTCCACGAGACCCGTGGCCACGAGGAGGTCGACGATCGTCGGCTCGTCCGCGAGCCGCACCTCGCCCACCGGCACCTCGGCCATGACCGCGTCGAGCGTGCGGGCGTCCAGCTCCGCCAGCTCACCGCGGCCGAACAGCGCCTGGCTCGCGGCGATGACCTGGCGAGTCTGGTCCTCCCCGTGCACCAGCGTGGTCAGCTCCTCGGCGAGCCGGCGCTGGCCGGCCCGCAGGTGCGGCTTCTCCTCGGTCAGCCGCGCGATCTCGTCGATCTCCTCGCGCGGCACGAACGTCAGCATGCGCAGGTAGGGCAGGACGTCGGAGTCCGCGACGTTCACGAAGTACTGGAACCACGCGTACGGCGAGGTCATCTCCGGGTCGAGCCACAGGTTCCCGCCGCCGGTGGACTTGCCGAACTTGCGGCCCTCGGAGTCGGTGACCAGCGGTGTGGTCAGCGCGTGCACGCTCGCGCCGTCGACCTTGCGGATGTAGTCCACCCCGCCGACGATGTTGCCCCACTGGTCCGAGCCGCCGATCTGCAGCTTCGTCCCGTACTTCCGGAACAGCGTCAGGTAGTCGTAGGACTGCAGGAGCAGGTAGCTGAACTCGGTGTAGGAGATGCCGTCGGAGGCCAGGCGCCGCTTCACCGTCTCGCGCGCCAGCATCACGTTCACCGAGAAGTGCTTGCCGACGTCGCGCAGGAAGTCCAGCGCCGACACGTCCTTGAACCAGTTCAGGTTGTTCTCGACGATCGCCCCGGTCGGCGAGTCGTCGAAGGTCACGAACTTCTCCAGCTGCACCCGGATCTTCTCCAGCCGGGCGGCGGTCACCTCGGGCGTGACCAGCGAGCGCTCACCGACGTCGCGCGGGTCGCCGATCTGGCCGGTCGCTCCCCCGCCGAGCACGATCGGCCGGTGGCCGGCCTGCTGGAACCGGGCGAGCGTCAGCAGCTGGACGAGGTGGCCGGCGTGCAGGCTTTCCGCGGTCGGGTCGAAGCCGCCATAGAGGGTGAGCGGACCGGCGTCCAGGTCCTTCCGCAGCGCGTCGATGTCGGTGGACTGCGCGATCAGCCCGCGCCAGGACAGTTCGTCGAGGATGTGTTCGCTCACGGCTCGATACTCTCCTACGAGGTCAACCGACTATTTGGCGGGGCGGGCCCGTCCGCCGCGCCGGTAGAGCGACACGGCAGGGGAGTCGTCGATCCAGAACCGCCACGGGGTGTCCATCGCCGCCGCCACCCCGACCCGCGGGCCGGACCGGACGCGCTCGGCGGGGATCTCCTCCCCCGTCAGCAGGCGCACCGGCGACCGCGGGTCGACCAGGTCGGCGCCGTTGTGCTGCGGGCCGATGCCGAGCGCGGACGTCAGCCGGGCCGGTCCGCGGGCCAGCTCGACGTCCTTGCGCGCGGCCTTGCGCCGGGACCGCGCCACGTCGGCCCCCTCGATGATCTCGGCGGCACGCAACAGCACCGCTCCCGCCTCGCCGTCCTCCCGGCCGACCACGTTGGCGCAGAAGTGCATGCCGTAGACGAAGTACACGTACAGGTGACCCGCCGGGCCCCACATGACCGTGTTGCGCGCGGTGCGCCCGCGGTAGCAGTGCGACGCCGGGTCGTCCTCCCCGCGGTAGGCCTCCACCTCGACCAGCCGCGCGCGGACGGTGCCCTCGGAGCTCGTGCACTCCAGCACCGAACCGAGCAGGACGTGCGCCAGGTCGACCGGGTCGATCGCCAGCTCCTCGCGCTTGAACAGGCGTCCGGTCATCGCAGCACCACCTCACGACCGGGCGTGGCGAGCACCGCTTCCAGCCGCGGGGCCGGGCCGGTGACGACCGTCAGCGCGGCGTCCACCGCGGCGAGCGGGCCCGCGACCAGGCCCGGGTCGGGGTGGACGCCGGTCAGCGACACCAGCGAGGCGCCCGCGGGCAGGCTTTCGCCCGGGTGCGGCGAGTCCTGCCAGTCGATGAGGAACGGCACCACTTCCCCGTCGTCGGCCGGGAAGGCCAGCGACCAGCTCAGCAGCACGCCGTCCGGCCGCCGTCGAGACATCGGCCGCGCGTCGCCGAACGGGTAGCCGGCGGCCCGCGTCTGCTCCAGCGCCGCGGCCAGGTCCGGCACCCGGATCGCCCACGCGGCCAGCCGGGGATCGGTGAGGTCGTCGATGCCGAACCAGCGCGGCCCGTCCGGCGCCTCCTGCTCCGGGTCGGGGCCGATGACCTCCAGGTAGGCCCTGTCGCCGAGCCCGGTCAGGTGGTTGCGCGTGCCGCGCCCCGGGTGCGGGCCGCCGGGCACGAGGTCGATCCCGCGCTCGCGCAGGTCCGCCACCGTCCCGGCGAGGTCCGGTGTCGCGTAGACCAGGTGGTCGAGGTTCACCCGATCCACTGCCGGTGGTCGGCGACCCGCGAGACGAGCCGCTCCAGCTGCTCGGCCACGCGCGCCGGGGCGGTGCCGCCGCGGGCGTCGCGGGAAGCCACCGATCCCTCGACGGTCAGCACCTCCCGCACCCGCGGGGTGAGAGCCGGGCTGATCTTCTCCAGCTCCTCGTCGGTGAGCTCGTCGAGGCCCGCGCCGCGTGCCTCGGCCACCCGCACGCACTCCCCCGCCGCTTCGTGCGCGACGCGGAACGGCACGCCCTGCCGCACCAGCCACTCGGCGATGTCGGTGGCGAGCGTGAAGCCGGCCGGGGCGAGCTCGGCCAGGCGCTCGGTGTGGAAGGTCAGGGTGCCGACCATCCCGGCGATGGCCGGGAACAGCAGCTCCAGCTGCTCGACCGAGTCGAAGACCGGTTCCTTGTCCTCCTGTAGGTCCCGGTTGTAGGCCAGCGGCATGCCCTTGAGCGTGGCGAGCAGGCCGGTCAGGTTGCCGATCAGCCGCCCGGACTTGCCGCGCGTCAGCTCGGCGACGTCGGGGTTCTTCTTCTGCGGCATGATCGAACTGCCGGTGGCCCACGCGTCGTCGAGCGTCACGTAGCCGAACTCGGCGGTGTTCCAGATGATGACCTCTTCGGCGATGCGGGAGAGGTTCACGCCCAGCATGGCCAGCACGAACGCGAACTCGGCGGCGAAGTCGCGGGACGCGGTGCCGTCGATCGAGTTGTCCACGCTGGTGGCGAAGCCCAGCTCGGCGGCCACGGCCTCCGGGTCGAGCCCGAGCGACGACCCGGCCAGCGCGCCCGAACCGTAGGGCGACTCGGCCGTGCGGGCGTCCCAGTCGCGCAGCCGGCTCACGTCGCGCAGCAGCGACTGCGCGTGCGCGAGCAGGTGGTGCGCCAGCAGCACCGGCTGGGCGTGCTGGAGGTGGGTGCGGCCCGGCAGGATCGCGTCCGGGTGGCGGCGCGCCTGGGAGACCAGGGCGTCGACGACGTCCAGCGTGCCGGCCGCGACGCGCTTGCCCGCGTCGCGCAGCCACATCCGGAACAGGGTGGCGACCTGGTCGTTGCGGGACCGGCCGGCACGCAGCTTGCCACCCAGCTCGGCGCCCGCGCGCTCGATCAGGCCGCGCTCCAGCGCGGTGTGCACGTCCTCGTCGGCGACCGTCGGCGTGAACTCACCCGAGGCGACGTCCGCGGCGAGCGCGTCCAGCGCGGCGAGCATCCGGGTCAGCTCGTCCTCGGTGAGGAGACCGGCCCGGTGCAGCACCCTGGCGTGGGCCCGGGAACCGGCGATGTCGTAGGGCGCCAGCCGCCAGTCGAAGTGGGTCGACGCGCTCAGCGCCGCCATCGCCTCGGCCGGTCCGCTGCTGAAGCGCCCGCCCCAGAGCGCGATCCCCGGTTGGCCGTTGTCTGCCATGTGTTCGTCTCAGCCTTCGCTCATCCGTCGTCGTGCAAGTCCAAAGTAGAGGAACGCCGCGCCAGCGCCGAGAACCGGTCGGCCAGGTCCCGGCCGGTGAGCGGCTCCCTGGCGATCACCGCGACGGTGTCGTCGCCCGCGATCGACCCGACCACCTCCTCCAGCGCGGCCCGGTCGATCGCGCTGGCCAGGAACTGCGCCGCGCCCGGCGGCGTGCGCAGCACCGTCAGGTTCCCGGACGAGTCCACCGACACCATCAGCTCCGCCAGCAGCCTGGACAGCCGTGACGTCCCGCCCTGGACCCCGCGCACCGGGCTGCCGTCCTCGGGGATCACGTACACCGGCGCACCGGAGTCCGCGCCCCGCAGCTTGACCGCGCCCAGCTCGTCGAGGTCCCTGGACAACGTAGCCTGCGTGACCTCGACGCCCTCCGCCGCCAACAGCTTCGCCAGCTCGGTCTGGCTGCGGATGGCCATCGACGAGACCAGCTCGACGATGCGGGCCTGCCGGGCGGCGCGGTTCATCGTCGCGAAGCCTCCTGTCCCAGGAGCCAGACCAGCAGCGCCTTCTGCGCGTGCAGGCGGTTCTCGGCCTCGTCCCACACCGCGCTGGCCGGGCCGTCGATCACCTCGTCGGTGATCTCCCAGCCGCGGTGTGCGGGCAGGCAGTGCAGCACGATCGCGTCGTCCCCGGCCTCGGCCAGCAGCTCGGTGTTGACCTGCAGCTTCTTGAACGGCGTGACCCGGTCCATGCCGTCGTTCTCCTGGCCCATCGAGGTCCAGGTGTCGGTGACCAGGACGTCGGCGCCCTCGACCGCGGCGTGCGGCTCGGTGAACAGGCCGACGCTGCCGCCGGTCTCCGCCGCGCGTTTCTTGGCGTCGGTCACCACGTCGGCGTCCGGCTGGAAGCCCTCCGGCGCCACGACCCGCACGTGCAGGCCCGCGGTGACCCCGCCGAGCAGCAGCGAGTGGGCCATGTTGTTGGCGCCGTCTCCGAGGTAGGTCAGCGTCAGCCCGGCCAGCCTGCCCTTGCGCTCGCGGATGGTCTGCAGGTCCGCCAGCACCTGGCACGGGTGGAACTCGTCGGTGAGGGCGTTGACCACCGGGACCGTGGCGGCCGAGGCCATCGCCACGATGCGCTGCTGGGCGAAGGTGCGCCATACGACGGCGTCGACGTAACGCGAGAGCACCCGCGCGGTGTCCTCGATCGTCTCCTCGCGGCCGAGCTGCATCGAGCGGCCGTCCACGATGATCGGGTGGCCGCCCAGCTGGGCGATGCCGACCTCGAACGACAGCCGGGTCCGGGTCGAGTTCTTCTCGAACAGCACGGCCACCGACTTCGGGCCGGCCAGTGCCCGGTTCGACAGCGGGTCCTTCTTCAGCTCGGCGGCCAGGTCGAGGACGGCAAGCTGTTCGTCCGGGGTCAGGTCGTCGTCGCGCAGGAAGTGGCGGAGCATCGGGCAGTCAGTCCTTCGTGGTGGTGGTGTCGAGCGCGCCGGGCAGCGCGGCGAGGAAGCCCCCGGCCTGCTCCTGGCTCAGGATCAGGGGCGGGGCCAGCCGGATCGTGTCGGGAGCGACCGGGTTGACCAGGTAGCCCGCGGCCTGGGCGGCCTTGGCGACGGCGGGCGAGACGGGCTCGGCGAGTGTGATGCCGATCAGCAGTCCGGCGCCGCGCACGCCCGTGACCAGCGGGTGGGCCATCTCCTCGACGCCGGCGGCGATGTCCTTGCCCACGCGGGAGACGTGGTCGATCAGGCCGTCGCGGGAGATCGCGCGGAGCACCGCGAGCCCGGCCGCGCAGCAGACCGGGTTGCCGCCGAACGTGGTGCCGTGCTGACCGGGCTTGAACAACTCGCCCGCCTCGCCGACGCCGATCACCGCGCCCAGCGGCAGGCCGCCGCCGAGGCCCTTGGCCAGCGTGATGACGTCGGGGGTGATCCCGGCTCGCTGGAAGGCGAACCAGTCGCCGGTACGGCCGATGCCGGTCTGCACCTCGTCGAGCACCAGCAGGGCGCCGGCGGCCTTGGTGATCTCTCGCGCGGCCTGCAGGTAGCCGTCGGGCGCGGGGATGACGCCGCCCTCGCCGAGGATCGGCTCGAGGAACACCGCGGCGGTCTCGGCGTCGACGGTCGCGCGCAGGGCGTCCACGTCGCCGAACGGGACGTGCACGACGCCCGGGACCAGCGGCTCGAACGGCTGCTTCTTGCCGGGCTGGCCGGTCAGGGACAGGGAGCCCATGGTGCGGCCGTGGAAGGCGCCCTCGCACGCGACGACCTTGGTGCGGCCGGTGAGCCTGCTGATCTTCAGCGCCGCCTCGTTGGCCTCCGCGCCGGAGTTGACGAACAGGACCTTGCCCTGCCCGGTCAGGCCGGCGACGTCGAGCAGCGCCTCGGCCAGTTCGACGGTCACCGGGTTGACGTAGAGGTTGGAGGTGTGGCCCAGCTTGGTGATCTGCTCGGTCACGGCGGCCACGATGTCGGGGTGGGCGTGCCCCAGCGCGTTGACCGCGATGCCGCCGACCAGGTCGACGTACTCGGCACCGTCGGCGTCCCAGACCCGGGCGCCCTCGCCGCGCACCAGGGTCAGGCCGGGGGTGCCGTAGTTGTCCATGAGCGCGGACTGCCAGTGCTGCCTGCCGTCCGCATTGGATGAGAGCGCGTCCATCAGGACTCCTGTTCGGGGAGGACCATGGTGCCGATCCCGCGGGAGGTGAACACCTCGAGCAGGACCGAGTGGGCGATGCGGCCGTCGATGACGTGGGCGCGGCGTGTGCCGCCGCGGACCGCGCGCACGCAGGCCTCCATCTTGGGGATCATGCCGCTGGCCAGGGTCGGCAGCAGTTCTTCGAGCCGGTCCACGCGGATCCGGTCGATCAGTGACGAGCGGTCCGGCCAGTTCGCGTAGAG
This sequence comes from Amycolatopsis sp. 3B14, assembly GCF_050958625.1. Lineage (NCBI taxonomy): Bacteria > Bacillati > Actinomycetota > Actinomycetes > Pseudonocardiales > Pseudonocardiaceae > Amycolatopsis > Amycolatopsis sp. 3B14. Next base: position 141,674 of record NZ_JBHZEN010000039.1, on the reverse strand, counting down.
GCCTTCGACATCGGTCAGCACGACCAGCTTTTCGGCGTCCAGCGCGGCGGCGAGCGCGCCGGCCGCGGTGTCGGCGTTGACGTTGTGCACCACGCCGTCCGCGTCGGGGGCCACTGTGGACACCACGGGGATGCGGCCCGCGTTGACGATGTCCAGCACCGCGTCCGGGTTGACCGAGGCGACCTCGCCGACCAGGCCGACGTCGACGGACTCGCCGTTCACGGTGGCCTGCTTGCGTTCGGCGGTGAACAGCTGCGCGTCCTCGCCGGAGATGCCGACCGCGTACGGGCCGTGGGCGTTGATGAGCCCGACCAGCTCGCGGCTCACCTGCCCGACCAGGACCATGCGGACGATGTCCATCGTCTCCGGGGTGGTGACGCGCAGGCCGCCGCGGAACTCGCCTTCGATGCCGAGTCTCGACAGCATCGCGGTGATCTGCGGGCCGCCGCCGTGCACGACGACCGGGCGCAGGCCGGCCAGCCGCAGGAAGACCATGTCCTGGGCGAAAGCGCGCTTGAGCTCGTCGTCGATCATCGCGTTGCCGCCGTACTTGACGACGACGGTGGCGCCGTGGAACCGCTGCAGCCACGGCAGGGCCTCGATCAGCACGCCGGCTTTCTCGGCCGCGGTGGCCATCCGGTCGTCGGCCGCGACCAGTTCGGGAGGAGTCATGAGGAGTAGGCGCTGTTCTCTTCGACGTAGGCGTGCGACAGGTCGGTGGTGAAGATCGTGGCCTCGCTGGCGCCGACGCCCAGGTCGATCACGATCTCGATGGCGCGGCCGGACAGGTCCGCGGCGGAGCGGTCGGCCGCCGTGGTGCCGTTCGCGAACAACGTGACGCCGTTGATGCTGATCGACAGCGTGCCCGGGTCGATCTCGGCCTGGGCGCGCCCCACGGCCATCGCGACGCGGCCCCAGTTCGGGTCCGAGCCGAACAACGCGGTCTTGACCAGGTTGTCCTCGGCGACGGTGCGGCCGACGTTGATCGCGTCCTGCTCGCTGGCCGCGCCGCGCACGACGACGTCGACCTCCTTCGTGACGCCCTCGGAGTCCGCGCGCAGCTGCTGGACGAGGTCCATGCAGGCGGCGGTGAGGACGTCGGTGAACTCGTCCAGGCCCGGCGTGACACCGCTGGCCCCCGAGGCGAGCACGAGGACGGTGTCGTTGGTGGACGTGCCGCCGTCGACGTCGAGGCGGTCGAAGGTGACGCGGGTGGCGGCCCGCAGCGCGGCGTCGAGCGCGTCCGGGTCGACGACCGCGTCGGTGGTGAGGACGGACAGCATCGTGGCCAGGTTCGGGGCGAGCATGCCGGCGCCCTTGGCGAAACCGCCGACGCTCCAGCCGCCGTCGTGGCTCCGCAGCGTCTGCTTCGGCTTGGTGTCGGTGGTCATCACGGCGGTGGCGGCGGCCAGCGCCGACTCGCTCGTGGAGTCCAGCGCCTTGACCGCGGCGTCCACACCGGACAGCACGGCGGGCATCGGCAGCCGCTCCCCGATCAGGCCGGTCGAGCACACCGCCACGTCGATCGCGCCGGCCTCCAGCAGCTCGGCGACCTTCTCGGCGGTGGCGTGCGTGTCCTGGAAGCCGCCGGGCCCGGTGGCCGCGTTCGCGCCGCCGGAGTTGAGGACGACCGCGCGCAACCGCTTGTGCCGCAGCACTTCCTGGGACCACAGCACCGGCGCCGCCTTGACGACGTTGCGGGTGAAGACCCCCGCCGCCGCTTGCTCGGGCCCGTCGTTGACGACGAGCGCGAGGTCCAGTGCGCCGGATGCCTTGATCCCGGCGGCCACGCCTGCGGCGCGGAACCCATTGGGTCCGGTCACGGTCACGGTGCGACTCCTACTGTCGGAAGGCCGGTGGTCTCGGGGAGACCGAGTGCGATGTTCATGGACTGGATGGCGCCACCCGCGGTGCCCTTGGTCAGGTTGTCGATCGCGGCCACGACGACGAGGCGGCCCGCGTCGGCGTCCACCGCGACCTGCAGCTGCACGTTGTTCGAGCCCAGCGTCGCCGAGGTGACCGGCCAGCTGCCCTCGGGCAGGACCTGCACGAACGGCTCGGCCTGGTAGGCCTTCTCGTACACCGCGCGCACCGCCGCCGTGTCGGTCTCGCCCGCCAGCGGCGCGCTCGCCGTGGTGAGGATGCCGCGCGGCATCGGCGCGAGGACCGGCGTGAACGACACGGTCACCGGCGCCCCGGCCACCGCGGTCAGGTTCTGCGCGAACTCGGGCGTGTGCCGGTGCGCGCCGCCGACGCCGTACGCGCTCGCCGAGCCCATCACCTCGGAGCCGAGCAGGTGCGGCTTGAGGCTCTTGCCCGCGCCGGACGTGCCCGTCACCGCCGTGATGGTCACCTCCGGCCGCACCAGGCCGGCTGCCAGAGCGGGGGCCAGCGCGAGCGTGCCCCCGGTCGGGAAGCAGCCCGGCACGGCGATCCGCTTGGTGCCGGCCAGCTTCTCGCGCGCGCCCGGCAACTCGGGCAGGCCGTAGGGCCAGGTGCCGGCGTGGTCGCCGCCGTACCAGCGCTGCCAGTCGGCCGCGCTGGCCAGGCGGTGGTCGGCGCCCAGGTCGACGACCAGCACGTCGGGCCCGAGCTGGGCCGCGATCTCCGCTGAATGACCATGCGGCAGCGCGAGGAAGACCACGTCGTGGCCGCCCAGCGTCTCCGCGCTGGTCTCCTGCAGGATGCGCCCGGCCAGCGGGACCAGGTGGGGCTGGTGCTGACCCAGCGGTGTACCTGCGCTGCTCGCCGCCGTCACCGCACCGATTTCGACCTCGGGGTGCGCCAGCAGCAGGCGGAGGGCTTCCCCGCCCGCGTACCCGCTCGCCCCGGCCACCGCGACCTTCACCGTCATACGCATGATTATGCATTGCGGCGGAAGATCAATCAAACGAGTTCCGGCAAGGGTCACAGTGGCCGGGGCTCACGGCGTCAGCGCTCAGCCGTCATCTTCACCTCCGTTATCCGGCTGGTGGGCGCAAGCGACGTCGGGTTAGGGGTCCTGCTCAGGCCGCATCTCCGCTCCCCTCCGGCACGGGACGCATGCTGGGCGGATCGGGCAGGTACTCGCCGCGGCGTTCCGGATCGCACCCCACACGCGGCAGGCGCGCCCGGATGCCGCCGGGACTGCGGGCGAGCTCGCGGGCGATGTCCGCGACGCTCTCCCCCGCGATCCACCGCCGCTCGAGTTCCGCGTCGAGTTCCGGCGTCCACGGCTTGCCCTGGCCTGCTGGCCGGTCGCGGCCTCTTCGGCCACCCGGATCGGCCAGTGCCGCGTGGTGCCGCAGCGTCTCCGACAGCACCGAGCCGAGTGTCGCCGCCGCACCGGCGGCGACCTCGATCTGGCCGTCGGCCACCGGCTCGCCCTCGGCACCGGCGGCGCCGACCCTGATCACGAGACGGCCGGCGAGTGCGTCACGGCCACCGCCCGGCAGCGCGGTGACCTCGATGGAAAAGGTGGTGTCACCAGCCCGGAGAGTGCTCCGGTGCTCTTCGATGATGTTCATGCCCGGCACGCTAGCGACGCCCACCGACAGTTTTCGGTCACCAAGCGTCGCCGGGTGGTCGCGAACCGAAATTGTCGTACCCCCGTACTAACGTTGTTCATCTGATCGCGGACCACTGGGGGAGACATGAGGGAACACCAGTTCTGGCGGCTGGTCGCCGGGCGCACCGTCGCCGAGATCGGCGAGCTGCTGCGCGGGCGCCCGGCGCTGGAGGTCATCCGGTTCCACCACCACTTCCGGCGCCTGCACGTGCAGGCCTGCCGGTGGGACGTGTGGACGGCGTTCGGCCTGGTCCTCGGCGGCGCCGGGGCCGGTCAGCTGCGGGACGGCGTGTGCTGGCTGATGCTGCGGGGGCGGCGCGCGTACCAGCGGACGCTGGTGGACCCGGACGTGCTGGCGGGCTTCCCGGCCGACCCGCTGGAGATCACCCGATCCGGCGAACTCGCCGGTCTCGCGCTCCGGCTGCTGGCGCCGCCCGGGACCGGCGAGGTGGCCGCGGCGTGCCGGGACGCCCTCGCGTCGATCCTGGGCGCGGCCGGTCTCCAGGGGTCGCCGCCCGGCGAGCGGCCCGCGCTCGACGCCGCCACGCTCGCCCGCTGCTACCCGCGGCTCACGGCGCGGTACGGGCTCGTGGGCGAGCCGATCCTGGGGCTCGCGCCGGCGAGGACGAGCCGATGACCAGGCATGAGCCGCACCACGGCCGCACGGACGGGCGGTCAGAAAGGCACTGCGGCGCGCAGGGCGGCCGGCTGCCCGAACCCACTGCGGTCCGCACGGGCACCCGGCGCGCCTTCCGGCACCGGCACCGGCAGCGGCTCACAGACCGCGTCCGAGCCGTTGCCCGTCTGGCGCGGCGGCAACGTCCCCGCGGCGAGCACGAGCCGCGCCGCGTCGGCCACGTGGACGGGCGCTCACTTACGAACCGCGGCCTGCAGGACGTCGCGCAGCTCGGCCGCCTGCCCGAACCCGCCGCGGTCGGCATGAGCGCCAGGCGCGCCTTCCGGCACCGGCTTCGGCACCGGGTCCGGCAGTGGCTTGCATACGGCGTCCGGGACCTCGCCCCTCTCGCGCGGCGGCAACGCCCCCATGGCGAGCACCAGCCGCACCACGCCGGCCACGCGGACAGGCGCTCACTAACGAACCGCGGCCTGCAGGACCTCGCGCAGCACGGCCGGCTGCCCGAACCCGCCGCGGTCGGCATGAGCGCCCGGCGCACCTTCCGGCACCGGCACCGGCAGCGGCTCACAAACGGCGTCCGGACCATCGCCCGTCTGGCGCGGCGGCAACGCCCCCATGGCGAGCGCCAACCGCACCACGCCGGCCACGTGGACGGGCGCTCACTAACGAACCGCGGCCTGCAGGACGTCGCGCAGCTCGGCCGCCTGCCCGAACCCACCATGGTCGGCACGGGCGCCGGGCACGCCTTCTGGCACCGGCTCCGGCAGTGGCTCGCATACGGCGTCCGGGCCCTCGCCCCTCTGGCGCGGCGGCAACGCCCCCACGGCGAGCACGAGCCGCACCACGCCGACCGCGCGGAGGGGCGCTCACTAACGAACCGCGGCCTGCAAGGCGTCGCGCAGCCCGGCCGGCTGCCCGGACCCACCGTTATCGGCACGGGCACCGGGCGCACCTTCCGGCACCGGCTCCGGCAGCGGCTCACAGACCGCGTCCGGGCCATCGCCCCTCTGGCGCGTCGGGAGCGTCCCGGTGGCGAGGTAGTCCGCGATCCGGTCGTCCACGCACGCGTTGCCGGACAGCGAACCGGCGTGCGTGGTGCCGCCCGGCTCCCCGATCAGGCTCGACCGCGGGAACCGGCGGCGCACCTCGAGGTTGCCCGCGAACGGGGTCGCCGCGTCCAGCTCCTCCCCGATCAGCAGGGCGCCCGCGACACCACGGCCGTCGACGTCGGCCGGTTTGCCCGCGGGCACCGGCCAGGTGCGGCACGCCGCGTTGTACCAGGCGTTGCCCCACGTCTCGAAGGGCGCCTTCGCGTGGGTGATCCAGTTGTCCACCTTCCAGGTGGTCCAGTTCCGCGGCCAGGGCGCGTCGGTGCACTGCACGGCGTTGTAGACGGCGAACCCGTTGTCGTCGCCGGGCGAGTTCGTCTTGTCGTAGCGGGTCTTGAGCGTCTGCCAGTCGCGCTGGTGCACCCAGCCCGCGAAGGCCTCGGCAAGCCCCGTCCAGGTCGACTGGTAGTAGCCGGCCTGCAGGAAGATGTCGGTCCACTCGGCCGGGCCGATCACACCGCCCGCCGGTGCCTGGGTCAGCTCACGTTGCTGGGCGTACCACAGGTCCTCGACGGCCTTGCCCGTCGTACCCAGGTGATAGACGTCGTCGTGGCGGGCGACCCAGTCGAAGTAGATCTTGATGTTGCGGTCGAAGGCCACATCCTGGTCGAGGTTGGCCTGGTAGAACACCTTGCGCGGGTCGACGTTGCTGTCCAGAACCATCCGCCGGACCCGCTGCGGGTACATCGTGGCGTACACCTGGCCGAGGTAGGTGCCGTAGGAGAAGCCGTAGTAATTGATCTGCTCGGCCCCCAGCGCCTCGCGCAGGCTGTCCAGGTCCTGGGCGACGTCGGTGGTGCGCAGGTGCCGCAACAGCGGGCCGTTCTTCTCACACGCCGCGGCGTAATCGCGGGATCGCTGCAGCCAATTGCGCTCCAGGTCCGGTGTGGACGGCACGTAGGCCGGGCGGTTGTACGCGAAGTGCTCCGGCTCGCAGGACAGCGCCGCCCTGCTGGCCCCGACGCCGCGCGGGTCGAAGCCGATCCAGTCGTAGGACGCCCCCGCGTCCTTCGGCACGGCCCGGCCGATGGTCGACAGACCGAGCCCGGAGCCGCCGGGACCGCCGGGGTTGACGAGCATCACGCCCTGGTAGTCGGCACTCGTGTGGCGGACGCGCGAGACGGCGAGCGAGATCTTCGCGCCGGCGGGATCCCGGTAGTCCAGCGGCACCTCGAGGAAACCGCATTCGGCGCCCGCGCGGGCCAGGCCGGCCGATCCGCACGCGCCCCAGCTGATCGGGGCGGGCGTGAACTCGGCGGGCGTCGGCGGTGCGGCGGCCGCGGGCACCGCCACCAGGCAACTCGCCAGCGCACCGGCCGCGAGGATCGCGGGCACGAGCTTGCTCACAGTGCTCCTTCTCGTCGACTGTGCGGTCAGAACCTCACGACAAGATCGTGGATCACGGCGCTTTCCGCCAGCCGACTCGCGGCGGGATCCCGGATGCCACCCGACGGGGAAGGAACTGCGGATGGACGAAGCGGACGAACTGGTCCGGGCGGCGCGCTCGGGGCTGGCGGAGCTGGCCGATCCGGTGCGGGCGGCGCACATGCGCCGGTACCTGAAGTCCGCGATGGACTTCCGGGGCGTGTACAAACCGGAGCGGGTCAAGCTGGCGCGGCGCGTGTTCGGCGAACACCCGCTGCCGGACCGGGAATCGTTCGTCGCGGCGGTCCTGGCGCTGTGGCGGGAGGCCGCGTTCCGGGAGGAGCGTTACCTGGCGATCGACCTCACCGGGCACCGGGCCTACGCGCGGTGGCAGGACCACTCGCTGATGCCGCTCTACGAGGAGATGATCGTCACGGGAGCGTGGTGGGACTACGTGGACGACGTCGCCATCCACCGCGTCGGGTCGCTCCTGCGGGCCGACCGGGAGCGGATGACACCGGTGCTGCGGCGCTGGGCGCACGACGAGGACCGGTGGCGGCGCCGGACGGCGGTGATCTGCCAGGTGACCGCCAAGGCGGACACCGACCGCGACCTGCTGACCGCGGCGATCGAGGCCAACCAGGACGACCGGGACTTCTTCCTGCGCAAGGGAATCGGCTGGGCGTTGCGCGACTACGCGCGCACGGAGCCGGACTGGGTGCGCGCCTTCGTCGAGGCGCATCCCGCACTGTCGCCGTTGTCAGTGCGGGAAGCGCTCAAACACCTCGGCGGTGGACAGCCCTAGGCGCGCAGCTCCGCGCCGTAGCGCGAGGCGGCTTCGGCGACGGCGGCGTCGCGCGCCTGCGTCGCCTCCTCCACGGTGAGCGTGCGGTCCGGGGCGCGGAAGCGCAGCTTGTAGGCCAGCGACCGCTTGCCCTCGCCCACCTGGTCGCCGGTGTAGACGTCGAACAGCGAGGTGTCCTCGAGCAGGTCGCCGCCGCCGGCCACCAGGGCCTCGGCGAGATCCGCGGCGGGCACCTTCGCGTCCACGACCAGCGCGACATCGAGCAGCACCGGCGGGTACGGCGAGATCACCGGGGCCGGCCTGCGGTCCTGCAGCGGGATCGCGTCCAGGTCCAGTTCCATCGCCACGGTCCGCTTGGGCAGGCCGAGCGCCTCGATCACCTTGGGGTGCAGCTCACCGGCGTGCCCCACCGGCCAGTCGCCGACGAGCAGCTCGGCGCAGCGGCCGGGGTGCCACGGCGCGAGCTCGGCGTTGCGCACCCGCAGCTCGACGCCGGCGGCCTGGCCGACAAGGCGCGCGGCCTGGACGGCGTCGGCCCACCCGGCCTGCTCGCCCTTGCCCCACCAGCCGGCCTGCTCGCGCTGGCCGGCCAGCACCACGGCGACGTGTTGCGGCTGGGCGGGCACCGCCGCCTCCAGCTGCGCCAGGTCCTCGTCCGACGGGCGTCCGCCGACCCCGAGCTCCGGCATCGGGACGGGGCTCGCGCCGGGCAGCACGACCTGTCCGATGTGGAACAACGCGAGGTCCTTGAAGCCCCGCGAAGCGTTGCGCTGCAACGTCTCCAGCAGACCGGGCAGCAGGGTCGTCGCCAGCCGGTCCTTGTCCGCCTCCAGCGGGTTCTGCACCTGCACCGTCTTGCGGCGCACGTCGTCGGCGGGCAGGCCGAACGCGTCCCACACCGTCTCGCCCACGAACGGGAACGGCTGGACCTCGACGTAACCCGCCTCGGCCAGCGCGCGCGACACGGTGCGGCGGCGTCGCTGCGCGGCGGTCAGACCGGTGCCGGCGGGGGCGGTGGGCAGCACCGACGGGATGCTGTCGTAACCCTCGAGCCGCAGCACCTCCTCGACGAGGTCGGCCGGCTGCTTCAGGTCGCCACGCCAGCTCGGCGGCGTCGCGGTCACCGTCGCGACACCGTCGTCACCCGCGCCGACCGTGACCTTGCAGCCGACCTGGTTCAGCCGCCGGACGGTGACGCCACGCTCGTAGCGCACGCCGGCGATCTGGTCGGGCAGGCTGATCGGCATCGTGATGGGCGACGGCGGCTCGACGGAGCCGACGTCGGTGCGGCCGGGCTGGATGCTGCCGTCGCCGTAGGTGCGCAGCAGGCGGGAGGCCCGCTCCACCGCCGCGGCGCAGACCTGCGGATCGGTGAACCGCTCGAACCGCTTCGCGGCCTCGGAGAACAGCTTGTGGCGCCGCGCGGTGCGGCTGATCGACGGCGGGTCCCAGTGGGCGCCCTCGATCAGGACGTCGGTGCTCTCGGTGCTGATCTCGGTGCTCGCGCCGCCCATCGTGCCCGCCAGCGACACCGGGCCGCGCTCGTCGGCGATCACGACGTCGTCGGCGTCGAGCGTGCGTTCCACGTCGTCGAGGGTGGTGAGCTTCTCCCCCGGCTTCGCGCGGCGGACGACCAGACCGCCCTGCAGCGACGCGGTGTCCCACGCGTGCAGCGGCTGACCCAGCTCGAGCATGACGTAGTTGGTGACGTCCACGGCCAGCGAGATCGACCGGATCCCGGCGAGCAGCAGCCGGCGGCGCATCCACCACGGGGTCGGGGCGCCGGCGTCCAGGCTGGTCACCCGGCGCACCACGAACCGGTCACAGCCGGTGGGGTCCTCGATCTCGACCGGCCACGCCTCGCCCTCGGCCGGGGGCAGGTCGAGCGCGGCCGGGTCGCCGAAGGGCACGTCCAGCGCGGCGGCCAGCTCGCGCGCCAGCCCGCGGACCGACAGGGCGTAGCCGCGGTCCGGGGTCGGCGTGAGCTCCAGGACGGTGTCGCCGAGGCCGAGCACCTCGTGGCCGGAGTCGCCGGGGCTGGCCGTCGAGGGCGGGAGCACCAGGATGCCGGTGTGGTCGTCGCCCAGGCCCAGCTCGCGGGCGGAGCAGATCATGCCGTCGCTGACGCGGCCGTAGGTCTTGCGCGAGGCGATCTCGAACGGCCCGGGCAGCACCGTGCCGGGCAGCGCCACGACGACCAGGTCGCCCTCGGCGAAGTTGGTGGCGCCACAGACGATGCCGCGGGTGCGGATGCCGGAGGGGCCCTCGTCGTCGGCGGGCTCGTCCTCGGAGGCCTCCTCGCCGACGTCGACCCGGCAGAACCGGATCGGCTTCTTGAAGCCGGTCAGCTCCTCGATCTCGGCGACGCGGCCGACCACCAGCGGCCCGGTGACCTGGTCCAGCGGCCGGACCTCGTCGACCTCGATGCCGATGCGGACGAAGGCCTCGGCCAGCTCCTGCGGTCCGACCTCGCCGGCATCCAGATGCTCGAGCAGCCAGCTGACGGGGACTCGCACTTAGGCCTCCGTTCCGAAGGGAAGGGTGAAGCGGACATCGCCCTCGACGATGTCGCGCATGTCGGGGATGCCGTTGCGGAACTGCAGGGTCCGTTCGATTCCCATGCCGAACGCGAAGCCGGAGTAGACGTCCGGGTCGACGCCGCAGGCACGCAGCACGTTCGGGTGCACCATGCCGCAACCGCCCCACTCGACCCAGCCGGGGCCGCCCGCCTTCTCCTCGAACCAGACGTCGACCTCGGCGGAGGGCTCGGTGAACGGGAAGAAGTGCGGGCGCAGCCTGGTCTTGGACTTCTCGCCGAACATCGCGCGGGCGAACGCGTCCAGGGTGCCCTTGAGGTGGGCCATGGTGATGCCCTTGTCCACCGCGAGGCCCTCGACCTGCGAGAACACCGGGGTGTGGGTGGCGTCCAGCTCGTCGGTCCGGTAGGTGCGGCCGGGGCAGACGACGTACACCGGCAGGTCGCGGTGCAGCAGCGTGCGGGCCTGCACCGGGGAGGTGTGCGTGCGCAGCACCAGGCCGGAGCCCGGCTCACCGGCGTAGAAGGTGTCCTGCATCTGCCGGGCGGGGTGGTCCTTGGCGAAGTTGAGGGCGTCGAAGTTGAACCACTCGGCTTCCAGCTCGGGGCCTTCGGCGACCTCCCAGCCCATGGCGACGAAGACGTCGGCGATCCGCTCGCTCACGGTCGTGAGCGGGTGCCGGGCGCCGCGCGGGATCCGGTCCCAGGGCAGCGTGACGTCGACGGCCTCCTCGCGCAGGACGCGCTCGTCCCGCTCGGCCAGCAGCGTGGCCCGCCGGGCGTCGAACGCGCCCTGGATGGCCTGGCGCGCCTCGTTGACCCGCTTGCCGACCTCGGCCTTCTCCTGCTTGGACAGGGAGCCGATGGCGCGGCGGGCGAGCATCAGCGGCGAGTGGTCCCCCAGGTGGGCCGGCTTCACCGCGGCCAGGGCGTCCAGATCGCCTGCGGCCTGGAACTCGGCCTCGGCGTGCTTCACCGCCGCCCCCAGGGTCTCGGGCGAGGTGGCCTCGGCCGGGGTCGGGTCCTGCTTCTCGGTGGCTCCGGACATAACTCCTCGGTGTCCGCTGGACGGGATCCGCCGTGCGACACGCACACGTGACGATTACCGGTGGATTCTAGGCGATCGCGATCCGGGACCGGCGCGTCACCCGGCCGGACGACGGGCCGCCATCGCGCTGGTGTAGAGGCACACGGCGGCCGCCGTGGCCAGGTTGAGGCTCTCCGCCGCGCCATAGAGCGGAATCCGCACCGGCAGGTCGACGGCGGCGAGGACCTCGGGCGAGAGCCCGTGCGCCTCGTTGCCGAAGACCCAGGCGGTGGGAGCGGCGGCGTCGACCGATCCCAGCTCGGTCTCGGCGTAGCCGTGGGCGCCGAGCAGGCGCAGCCCGGCCTCGCGGCAGGCGGCGAGCGCCGTGGCGGTGTCGCGCACCCGCGCGAGAGGGAGGTGGAAGAGACTGCCCGCGGAGGCGCGGACGCACTTGCCGTTGTGCGGGTCGACGCTGTCGCCGGTGAGGATGACCGCGTCGGCGCCCGCTGCGTCGGCGACCCGGATGACGGTGCCCGCGTTGCCGGGGTCGGCCACGCCGTCGAGCACGGCGACCAGCCGGGCGGTGCTGCCGAGGAGCCCGTCGAGGGGCCGGTCGAGCAGTGCGCAGACGGCGACGATCCCTTGCGGCGTCACGGTTTCCGACAGCCCGGCCGCGGCGCGGTCGGTGATCGGCGAGACCCGCACGCCCGCTTCGGCCGCGGAAGCGACCAGCTCCGGGTGAGCCTGCGCGGCGCGGTCGGTGACGAACAGCTCGTGCACCGTGCCGGGATCGCGGGCCAGTGCCGCGCCGACGGCGTTGGCGCCTTCGGCGAGGAACCGGCCGGTCTTGTCCCGCTCGGCGCGGCGCGTCAGGCGCCGCGCAGCAACGACCCGGGGGGTCCGTTCGGTGAACGGAGCCGCCCCGGGCCGGGTCAGATCGGTGTGCTCGCTCAGGCCGACTTCTTCTCGTCGCTCGGCCCGGTCGTCACGTTCTGCTTCGCCAGCTCGGCCAGCGCGGTGAACGCCGCGGGGTCGTTGACGGCGAGGTCGGCGAGGATCTTGCGGTCGACCTCGACACCAGCGGCCTTGAGGCCCTGGATGAAGCGGTTGTAGGTCACGCCGTTCTGGCGGGCGGCCGCGTTGATGCGGGTGATCCACAGCTGGCGGAAGTCACCCTTGCGGGCACGGCGGTCCCGGTAGGCGTAGTTGAGCGAGTGGAGCATCTGCTCCTTCGCCTTGCGGTACAGCCGCGAGCGCTGGCCGCGGTAACCGCTGGCCAGTTCGAGAGTTGCGCGACGCTTCTTCTGGGCGTTGACCGCCCGCTTGACGCGTGCCACGGGTCCGTCCTGTCGATCTCAGGGGGCGCGGTCGGCGCCCCGGGGGGTTTACGGCGGAAGAGGAGAGGCGTCAGCGGCCGAGGAGCCGCTTGACCCGGCCGACGTCGTTCTTGGCGACCTCGCCGGTGCCCTCCAGGCGGCGGGTGACGCGGCTCGACTTCTTCTCCATCAGGTGGCGGCGGCCGGCCTTCTGGCGGCGAAGCTTGCCGCTGCCGGTGACCCGAATCCGCTTCGAGGTCCCGCTGTGCGTCTTCATCTTCGGCATTGAGTGCTCTCTTTCATGGTGCAGCACACCGGAGATCCGGTGTGCTGCGAACTGCGTCGGTCGCGGCGCCCGTCAGGAGTCGACGGGTTCCTTGGCGGCCTTCTGCTTGGGCTTGGCGTTCTTGTGCGGCGCCAGCACCATGATCATGTTGCGGCCGTCCTGCTTCGGGGACGCCTCCACGTAACCGAGCTCGGCAACGTCCTCGGAGAGCTTCTGCAGCAGCCGGAAACCCAGCTCCGGCCTCGACTGCTCACGACCGCGGAACATGATGGTCACCTTGACCTTGTTCCCCGCGGCGAGGAAGCGGGACACGTGCCCCTTCTTCGTCTCGTAGTCGTGCTGGTCGATCTTCGGGCGCAGCTTCTGCTCTTTGATGACGGTGAGCTGCTGGTTACGGCGTGACTCGCGGGCCTTCTGCGCGCTCTCGTACTTGAACTTGCCGAAGTCCATGAGCTTGCAGACCGGCGGGCGCGCCTGCGGGGCGACCTCGACGAGGTCGAGATCCGCTTCCTGGGCGAGCCTGAGCGCATCCTCGATCCGGACGATGCCGACCTGTTCGCCGTTCGGTCCGACGAGCCGGACCTCGGGAACGCGGATGCGTTCGTTGATGCGTGTCTCGGCGCTGATGTGGCCTCCTTGGTCCGAGGTGTGTTGTCTAGCCTGCTCGACCTGGTGCCCACATACCACGGGCCCCGTCCCAGGCCTGCTGGCCAGGATGCGGGGCCCTGCTTTCCGATCACGTCCGACGGCTACGACGAACGTTCCGCCGCCACGGGCAACGCCCGTTGGCGGGACCGGACCCGGCCGCCTCGTGCGGCGACTCGGGTGGGAGCGGGGCTCCACTTGCCGCCCCCGATTCCTCGGGGACTGGTCGCACGTGGAAGGGTACCAGACGTGCTTGACGATGGTTCCAACGCGCCCGACCCGGGCGATATTTCCCCGCCCGTCCGCGACCTGCAGGACATCCCCAGTGTCGAGGTCATCAGCAGGGCCGCGGTGATGCTGCTGTCCGCGGCGGCCGAGCGGCTCGGGCTCGCCGACGAGGACCCGGACACCAGCCCGCACCGCGACCTCGACGAGGCCCGCAGGCTGATCACCGCGCTGGCCGGCCTGGTCACCGCCTCGGCCGAGTACCTCGGCGTGCACGCCGCTCCCCTGCGGGACGGGCTGCAGTCGCTGCAGAAGGCGTTCCGGGAGGCCTCGGCCGTGCCGGACGCGCCGGGCGAGGGTCCGGGCGAGAAGTACACCGGCCCCGTCTACTGACGCGACGGCCCGCAGAACGACAACGTCGGCGGAAACGCCCGGCAGGGACTCCCTGCCGGGCGTTTTCACATCGGCCTCGAAGCGGCCGGGAAATCAGTCCACCACTGCCAGCAGGTCGATCTCCACCAGCAGGCCCTTCGGCAGCCCGACGTACACCGTGGTGCGCGCCGGGTACGGCTCGGGGATGAGCTGGTTGTAGACCTCGTTGAACTCGGCGAAGTGGCCGGTGTCGGTGAGGTACGCGCGCACCATCACGACGTCCTCCCAGCCGGCGCCGGCCTCGGTGAGCACCGCCTCCAGGTTGCGGAACACCTGGCGCGTCTGCTCACCCACGGAGTCGCCGACGACCTCACCGGTCTTCGGGTCGAACGCGACCTGCCCGGCCAGCTGGAGGATGTTGCCCTTGCGCACAGCCGGCGAGTAGTTCGCCGCGGCCTTGGGGGCGTTCTCCGTGGTGATCGCGACCTTCGCCATGTAGGAGTTCCTTCCTCATCGGGTCCACCCGTTGTGGGTGGACGCGTCCTCGGCGGCGGCCCGCAGGTCCGGCAGCAGCGCCAGCAGGCCGTCGTAGTCCAGCAGCACCTTCGGCACCGACAGGGACACCGCCGCGAGCACCGCCCCGCCCGGGCCGCGCACCGGCGCGGCCACGCAGTGGATGAAGTCCTCGTGCTCGGCGTTGTCCACCGCGTACCCACGCTCCGCGACCCGCGCGAGCTCGGCCAGGTACTGCTCGGCCGTGGTGATCGTGTTCGCGGTCAGCCGCGGGTAGTCCAGGCCGCGCGCGACCTTCTCCCGCTGGGCCTCCGGCAGGGCGGCCACCAGGACCTTGCCGACCGCCGTGCAGTGCAGTGGCGCGCGCTTGCCCACGCGCGAGTACATCCGCACACTGTGCCTGCCCTCGTACTTGTCCACGTAGACGACTTCGCCGTCCTCGTAGGTGGCCAGGTGCACGGTGTGCCCGGTGCGGTCGTTGAGCGCGGCCAGCGCGGGCGCGGACTCGCGCCGCACGTCCCGGCCCTCCAGCGCGCGGTTCGCCAGGTCGAACAGGGCGCTGCCGAGCCGGTAGTGCCGCGCGCCCTCGCGCTGCACGAAGTGCTGCGCTTCCAGGGTGCGCAGCAGCCGCAGCACCGTCGACTTGTGCACGCCGAGCGCGTCGGCGAGCTCGTCCAGGGTGCTCGCGCCGCCGGCGAGCGCGGTCAGCAGGCTCAGCCCGCGATCAAGACTCTGGCTCACGTTCGCTCCATTGACCTGCCACGACCCGGATGCTACACCTATCGCATTCATTTTGCGCAACGTGCGTTGCACAACACGCAACGGAGTTCGAATGGCTTCCTCCGACTGCACCCTCGACCCGGCCGCGCTGGCGGCGATCGCGGGCGAACGGCTCGACTGGCGGTTCAAATCCCTCCCCGCCGACCTCTGGGGGCTCACCCTCGCCGAGGCCGCCGCGCGCCGGCCCGGCCTGTTCAGCGGCGGTTTCGTCGGGCCGGTGGTGGTGCTGGAGGCGGACGCGCTGGAGCACAACCTGCGGACCATGGCGGAGTGGTGCGCCCAGGCCGGCGTCCGGCTCGCGCCGCACGGCAAGACCACGATGGCGCCGCAGCTGTTCGCGCGGCAGGCGGAGCACGGCGCGTGGGGCATCACCGCGGCCAACGCGAGCCAGCTGCGGATCTACCGCGCCTTCGGCGTGTCCCGGGTCCTGCTGGCCAACCAGCTCGTCGACCCCGCCGCGCTGCGCTGGCTCGGCGCGGAACTGGACGCGCACCCGGAGTTCGAGTTCAGCTGCTGGGTCGACTCGGTCGCGTCGGTCGAGCTGATGACCGAAGCGCTGCGCGGGACGCGCCGCCAGGTCGACGTGCTGGTCGAACTGGGCGGCGACGGCGGGCGCACCGGCGCGCGCGACCTGGACACCGCGCTGGCGATCGCCGAAGCCGCCCACGCGACCCCGGCCCTGCGGCTGGCAGGCACCGGCGGCTACGAGGGCGCGCTGGCCCACGACCCGGGCCCGGAGTCGCGGCGAACGGTCGACACCTACCTCGGGCGCCTGCGCGAGCTCACCCTCGCGATCGGCCGGCGCGGCCTGTTCGCCGGGCTGGACCAGGTGATCGTCACGGCTGGCGGCAGCGCCTACTTCGACCAGGTCGCCGCCGCACTCACCGGGGACTGGGACGGCCTGCCGGTGGTGCCGGTCCTGCGCAGCGGCGCCTACCTGACCCACGACGACGGCTTCTACCGCGGCATCTCCCCGCTCGGCGAGCAGCCGCGCATCGACGGGACCCCGCGGTTGCGCTCCGCGCTGCGCGCCTGGGCCCAGGTCACCTCGCGTCCGACCGACGACCTCGCCCTGCTGACGCTGGGCAAGCGGGACGCCTCCTTCGACGAGGGCCTGCCCGAGCCGCAGTGGCACCGGCGTCCCGGTGAACCGGCGGCGAAGCTGGCCGGCCACACCGTCACCGCGCTCAACGACCAGCACGCCTTCGTCGCGCTGCCACCGGATTCGCCGCTGCGGGTCGGCGACTGGGTCGGGCTCGGCCTGTCCCACCCGTGCACCGTGTTCGACAAGTGGCCGCTGCTGCCGGTGGTCGAGGGCGACACCGTCGTGGACTTCGTCCGCACCTACTTCTAGGAGTCCACTATGGACCTCGTTCTGCGTGGCGCGCGGATCGCCGACGGCACCGGCGCTCCCCTGTTCACGGCCGACGTCGGCGTCGAGAGCGGCCGGATCGCGGACATCGGCCCAGGCCTGACGGGCACGCGGGTGATCGATGCGGACGGGCTGGTGCTCGCGCCCGGTTTCGTCGACATGCACTCGCACTCCGACCTGCAGCTGCTCGCCGCGCCGGATCACCTGGCGAAGGTGTCCCAGGGCGTGACCACCGAGGTGCTTGGCCAGGACGGGCTGTCCTACGCCCCGGTCGACGACGCCACGCTGGCCGCGCTGCGCGAGCAGCTCGCCGGCTGGAACGACGACCCGCCCGGGTTCGACTGGAACTGGCGCTCGGTCGGCGAGTACCTGGACCGGCTCGACCGGGGCGTCGCCGTCAACGCGGCCTACCTGGTCCCGCAGGGCACCGTCCGGATGCTCGCCGTCGGGTTCGACGACCGGCCTGCCACGGAGTCCGAACTGGACCGGATGCGCGAGCTGGTCGCGACGGGCCTGGACGAGGGCGCGGTCGGCATGTCCTCGGGCCTGACCTACACCCCGGGCATGTACGCCAGTGACGACGAACTGGTCGCGCTGTGCGAGGTGGTGGGGGCGCGCGGCGGCTACTACAGCCCGCACCACCGCAGCTACGGCGCGGGCGCGCTGGAGGCGTTCGCGGAGATGGTCGAGGTGTGCCGCCGCGCGAAGTGCCCACTGCACCTCGCGCACGCGACGATGAACTTCTCCGTCAACAAGGGCCGCGCGCCGGATCTGCTGCGGCTGCTGGACGCCGCGCTCGACGACGGCGCCGACATCACCCTCGACACCTACCCGTACCTGCCCGGCGCGACCTACCTGTCCGCGCTGCTGCCGAGCTGGGCGGCCGAGGGCGGGATCGACGCGACACTCGCGCGGCTCGCCGATCCGGGGACGCGGGAGCGGATCCGCGCCGAGATCGAGGAAACCGGTTCCGACGGCGCGCACGGCGTGCCGATCGACTGGGAGTGCATCGAGATCAACGGCGTGCGCAAGGCCGAGAACGCCCACCTGGTCGGGCTTTCGGTCGCCGAGTCCGCCCGCCGTGCCGGGGTGCCCGCCGCGCGGCTGTACTTCGACGTGCTGGTCTCCGAGCGGCTCGGCACGTCGTGCCTGATGCACGTCGGACACGAGGAGAACGTGCAGGCGATCATGCGGCACCGCACCCACACCGGGGGCAGCGACGGCCTGCTGGTCGGCGACCGCCCGCACCCGCGGGCCTGGGGCACCTTCCCCCGCTACCTCGCGCGGTACGTGCGGGAACTGGGCGTGCTCGACCTCGCCGACTGCGTGGCGCACCTGACCGGGCGGGCCGCGCGCCGGCTGCGGCTGACCGACCGCGGGCTGGTGAAGCCGGGGTACGCCGCCGACCTGGTGCTGTTCGACCCGGACACCGTGGCCGACACGGCAACCTTCGACAACCCGCGGCAGCAGGCCGCGGGCATCCCCTACGTCTTCGTCAACGGCGTCGCGGCCATCGACGACGGCAGGCCCACCGGCGCGCTCGCCGGCCGTTCACTCAGGAGGTCCGCTTGATCGACTGGCTGCAGCACTCCACCGGCGGGCTGCTCACGCTCGCGGCGGTGTCGATCGCCGTCCTGCTGGTCATGATCATCCGGTTCAAGACCGAACCGTTCATCGCCCTGATCATCGTCGGGCTGCTCACCGCGCTGGCGGCCGGGCTGCCGGTCGGCACGATCGTCGGCACCGCGCAGAAGACGTCGGACTCGTTGCTGGAAAAGGGTTTCGGCGGGATCCTCGGGCACATCGCCGCGATCATCGGGCTGGGCACGCTGCTCGGCGCGATCCTGGAGAAGTCCGGCGGTGCGCGGGTGCTGACCGGCGCGCTGCTGCGGGCCTTCGGCGAGAAGCGCGCGCCGCTGGCGATGGGCCTGGCCGGCCTGATCTTCGGGGTCCCGGTGTTCTTCGACATCGGCATCTTCGTGCTGGCGCCGCTGGTGTACGTCGCCGCGCGGCAGGGCGGCCGGTCGCTGCTGCTGTACTGCCTGCCGCTGCTGGCCGGGCTGTCCATGACGCACGCGTTCATCCCGCCGCACCCTGGCCCCGTGGCCGCGGCCGGGCTGCTGCACGTCGACCTCGGCTGGATCATCCTGATGGGCGCGGTGTGCGGTCTGCCCGCGTGGTTCCTCGCCGGCGTGGTGTTCCCGTCGTGGATCGGCAAGCGGATGAACATCGAGGTGCCCGCCGAGATGATCGTCGACGACGACGGCGAGGACGGATCCGGGCCGTCGCTGGGACTGGTGTCGGCCATCATCGCGGTGCCGCTGGTGCTGATCCTGGCCGGCACGTTCGGCAGCATCTGGCTGCCGAAGAACTCCGCGGCCGCGGGGGTGGCGGCGTTCGTCGGCACGCCGGCGGTGGCGCTCACGATCGCCGTGCTGCTCGCGTCCTGGCTGCTGGGCACACGCCGCGGGATGACCGGCAAGGAGCTGTCCGCGCTGTCGGCCGCGGCGCTGCGCCCGGTGGCGATGCTGCTGCTGGTGGTGGGCGCGGGCGCGTTCTTCGGCGCGGTGCTGTCGGCGACCGGGATCGGCAAGGCGGTGGCCGACTCGCTGCAGGCCGGTGGCCTGCCGGTGATCGCGGCCGCCTACGTGATCAGCTGCGGGCTGCGGCTCGCGCAGGGTTCGGCGACGGTCGCGATCGTGACCACCGGCGGCATCATCGCGCCGAGCCTGGCCGACGCCGGGTACTCGCAGGCGCAGCTGGCACTGATCGTGGTCGCGATCGCCGCCGGGTCGATCATCGCCTCACACGTCAACGACGGCGGATTCTGGATCGTGTCGCGGTACTTCGGGCTGACCGTCGGGGAAACGCTCAAGACCTGGACCGTCCTGGAAACCATCCTGTCCGTGTCGGGGTTCGCGATGGCCGCGATCCTGATGGCGATCGTGTAGGCGTTCGTGGGCGGTTACGCCGCCGGTCCGGAGGTCGCGCTGGCGGGCGATGCGGGCCTGCGACGCTGGTTCACCGTGCCGGGTGTGCCCGCCGCGTCGTGGTTCGCGTTGTCGGCCGACCGGAAGGTGCTGTACGCGACCAACGAGACCGAGGAGGGCACGGTCACTGCCGGGCACATGGGACCCGGTGCGTGGCGAGGTCCGGCTCGCGGACGCGGTGCCGGTAGGCGTGCGGGACCAGGACTACCCCGGGGAGATCGCGGTGTTCCCGGACGGCCGGTTCGTGTACGTGTCGGTGCGCGGCGCGAACACGATCGCGGCGCTGCGCACCGGTCGCGCGCTCACGCCGGTGCAGGCCGCGCCGGCGGGTGGGAACTGGCCGCGTCATTTCACCTTCGACGCGTCCGCGCGCCGGCTGTTTGTGTCGGACCAGCGTTCCGGCACGGTCACCTGGCTGCCGCGGATCCGGCGACCGGACGGCTCGGCGCGGCACAGGGCGAACTGGCGGTGCCCGAGGTCGCCACCGTGCTGTTCCGCTGAGGGAGTTACGCAGTGGTAATGGTCTAGACCCTTGTGGCGAGTGAACGTCCGATTTAGGCTCTGTTGCCAATAGCGAAACGCACATTGCGTGACACGCAACGGAGGCTGCGTTGAGAATCCGTCGTACCCTCGCCGCGCTCGCGGTCGTGGCCACCGCCGCGGCCTGCGCGCCGGCCCAGACCGGGCCGGCCGGGCCCGGTGGTGACGAGAAGACCGGAACCCTGCGGGTCTGGCTGTTCGACGAGGCCAACCGCGCACCCAAGGAAGCGGTTGTGAAGGACGCGGTCGCGGAGTTCGAAGCCGCGCACGCCGGCGTCAAGGTGGACGTCCAGTGGATCCCGGTGGAAGGCCGCGCGGACCGGTTCTCCGGCGCCTTCAACGATCCCGCCAGCGCCCCGGACGTCGCCGAGTTCGGCAACACCGACGTCGCGAGCTACGCGCAGACGGGCGCGCTGGCCGACCTCACCGAGGACATCCGCGCCTGGCCGGAGGGCGCCGGGCTGCAGGCGAGCGTCCTGGACACCGCGAAGGCGGACGGCAAGACCTACGGCATCCCCTGGTACACCGGCATCCGGGCGCTCTACTACCGCACCGACGTGTTCGCCGAGCTGGGCCTGCGCCCGCCGACGACGCTGGCCGAGCTCACCGAGACCGCCCGCGCGATCCGCGCCGCGCGGCCCGAGCTGTACGGCATCTCGGTCGGCGGCAAGTACGCCTACGCGCTGCTGCCGTTCGTGTGGGCACACGGCGGCGAGGTCGCCCGGAACACCGGCGGCGCCTGGCGCGGCGACCTCACCTCGCCCGCCACCGCGGCCGGGGTCAGCGCCTACGCGAGCCTGATCAGCCCCGGCATCTGCCCGCCGGAGCAGTGCGCGAACTCCACCGGCACCCAGAGCGTGCAGGCGTTCGCCGGGGGCAAGGCCGCGATGACGATCGGCGGCGACTTCAACCGCAAGGCGGTGGAAGCCGGCGCGGTGCGGGGCAAGTACGCGGTCGTGCCGCTGCCCGGCACCCAGCCGGGGTCGGTCGCGCCCGCGTTCGCCGGCGGCAACCTGCTCGGCGTGTTCCGCGCGACCACCCACCGCAGCCTGGCCACCGAGTTCGCCGAACTGCTCGCCGGGGCGAAGTACCAGGCGCGGATGTACGAGGCGATGGGCAACCTGCCGACGCTGACCGCGGTGCAGAACCAGGTGGCGGCGAGCGACCCGTTCCTGGAGCCGTTCGTGGCGACGCTCAAGGCGGGCACGAAGTTCGTGCCGTCCAGCCCGGCCTGGTCGCGCATCGACGCGCAGGGCGTGCTGCCGACCGCGGTGCAGCAGATCGCGACCGGGGAGAAGAGCCCGGACGCCGCGCTCGCGGCCGCGAACGAGGCGATGAACCAGGCCTTCGGCGGCTGACGTGGCGACACCGAACCTGCTGGCACCCGAGGCGCCGGCCGCGCCACCCGCACCGTCCCCGCGCCGCCGCAGGCGCGGGGACGGTCCCGCCGCCGGCCGCTACCTCGCCCCCGCCGCGATCCTGCTGCTGGTGGTGCTGGCCTACCCGATCTACCAGCTCGTCGTCATCTCGTTCTACGACTACGGCCAGGCCGAGGCGGCGGGCAACGCGCCGCTGCGGTTCCTCGGGCTGGCCAACTACGCGGAACTGCTCGGCAGCGCCACGTTCTGGACCGTGCTCGCCAAGACCGTCGTGTTCGCGGCGGTGTGCGTGGTGGGCAGCCTGGTGGCGGGCACCGGGCTCGCGGTGCTGGCGAGCAAGGTCCGCGCGGTGCCCCGCACACTGCTGTTCCTGGCCGCGCTCGGCGCGTGGGCCACCCCCGCGGTGGCCGGGTCATACATCTGGCTGTTCCTCTTCGACGCCGATTTCGGCCTGGTCAACGAGGCGCTGGCGTCGCTCGGGTTCGGCGGCATGGCCGGGCACTCCTGGACCTTCGGCACCACCAGCGCGTTCGGCCTGGTGGCGCTGGAGGTGATCTGGTGCTCGTTCCCGTTCGTCCTGGTGACCATGTACGCCGGGATCCGCGCGGTGCCCGCCGAGGTGGTCGAGGCGGCCACTTTGGACGGTGCGGGCGCGTGGCGGACGACGACCTCGGTGCTGCTGCCGATGGTGCGGCCGATGCTGCTGATCGCGACTGTGCAGTCGATCATCTGGGACTTCAAGGTGTTCACGCAGATCTACGTGATGACCAGCGGCGGTGGCGTCGCGGGACGGAACCTGGTGCTCAACGTCTACGCCTACCAGCAAGCCTTCGCCGGTTCGCGCTACGGCCTCGGCGCGGCGATCGGGGTGGTGATGACCGTGCTGCTGCTGTCCGTCACCGGGCTGTACGTCCGGTCTCAGCGTGCGGGGCTGGCATGACGACGCTGGTGCGGAAGCCGGGCCGCACGTTCGCCGAGATCGTCACCGTGCTCGCCGCCGCCGTGGTCGCGTTCCCGCTGTACTGGATGGTGCTGACCGCGCTGAAGCCGCCGGGCGAGGTGCAGTCGGCCGCGCCGTGGACGTTCGCGCCGTCGCTGGACTCCTTCCAGCGGGTGCTGACGGTGTCCGGGTTCGGCCGGTACTTCCTCAACAGTCTGGTGGTCGCGCTCGTCGTGGTGCTGCTGTCGCTGCTGTTCGCCTTCCTGGCCGCGGTGGCGCTGACCCGGTTCAGATTCCGCGGCCGCACGGTGCTGCTCGTGATGCTCCTGGTCGCGCAGATGGTGCCGGTGGAGGCGCTGACGATTCCGCTGTTCTTCCTGATGCGCTCGGTCGGGCAGGTGGCGCCCGCGTTCGGGCTCAACGAGCTGGGCTCGCTGGTGCTGGTGCACCTGGCGTTCAGCCTGCCGTTCGCGATCTGGATGCTGCGTGGCTTCGTCGCCGCGGTGCCCGCCGAACTCGAGGAGGCGGCGAAGGTGGACGGGGCGAGCCGGCTCCGGTTCGTGTGGCAGATCCTGTTCCCGCTCGTGGCGCCCGGCCTCGTGGCGACGAGCGTGCTGTCGTTCATCCACGCGTGGAACGACTTCCTGTTCGCCAAGACGTTCATCATCTCCCGCTCGGAGAACCAGACGCTGCCGCAGGCGATCCTGGTGTTCTTCAAACCGGAGGAGAACGACTGGGGCGCGATCATGGCGTCCTCGACGCTGATGACCGTGCCGGTGCTGGTGTTCTTCGTGCTCGTGCAGCGCAGGCTGGTCGGCGGTATGGCCGGGGCGGTGAAGGGGTGATCCCGCTGACCGCGCTGCTCCCCCGGCCGGTGTCGGTCACCCCCGCGCCCGGAACGTGCCGGTGGCCGGCGCCGGTCGAGGTGCGGGCGGCGGACCTGCCCGCCGAGGGCTACCGGCTCACGATCCGGCCGGACGGGGTGCTGATCGAGGCGCCGGACGCGGCGGGCGAGTTCTACGCGCGGCAGACGCTGCGGCAGCTGATCGGGCCGGACGCGTTCCGCGCCGTGCCGCTGCGCGGGACGGCCGAGCTGGCGTGCGGGACGGTGCTGGACCACCCGCGGTTCGCCTGGCGCGGCTGCCTGCTCGACGTGGCGCGGCACTTCCGCACCAAGTCCGAGGTGCTGCGGTTCGCCGACCTGCTCGCCGCGCACAAGCTGAACGTGCTGCACCTGCACCTCACCGACGACCAGGGCTGGCGCGTGGAGATCCCGGCGTTCCCGCGGCTGACCGAGGTGGGGTCGTGGCGGCGGGAGTCGATGGTCGGCCGCCACGACGGCCCGGAGCGCGACGGGCGGCCGCACGGCGGGTTCTACACCGGCGACGACCTGCGGGAGATCGTCGCGTACGCGGCGGCGCGGGCGATCACGGTGGTGCCCGAGATCGACGTGCCCGGCCACTCCCGCGCGGCGATCGCCGCGTACCCGGAGCTGGGCGGCGGGCGCGAGCTCGACGTGTGGACGTCGTGGGGCGTCAGCACCGACCTGCTGGACCCGTCGGAGTCCACAGTGGAGTTCTTCCGCGCGGTGTTCGACGAGGTGCTGGACATCTTCCCGTCCGAGGTGATCGGCGTCGGCGGCGACGAGGCGCCGGGCGCCTCACCCGAGCACGGCAAGTTCACCGCGCGGATGATCGAGCACCTGCACGCGCGCGGGCGGCGGGCGCACGCCTGGGACGAGGTGCTGGACACCGGGGCCGCCCTGCCCGCCGGCACCGTGATCGGCGCGTGGCGCGACGAAACCCAGGTGGCGCGGGCGATCGAGGCGGGCTGCCAGGTCGTCGCGTGCCCGGAGCAGGCGGTGTACCTCGACCACCGGCAGGCCGCCGGCGACGACGAGCCCGTCCCCGTCGGGTTCGTGCGGACCCTGGCCGACGTCCACCGCTGGGAGCCGCCGCCCGGGGTGCTCGGGGCGCAGGCGCAGGTGTGGACCGAGCACCTGGACTCGGTGCGGCGCGTCGACTACGCGACCTTCCCGCGGCTGTGCGCCTTCGCCGAGGTCGTGTGGAGCCCGCCCGACCGCGACCACGCGGAGTTCCACACGCGACTGGCCGAACACCACCTGCCGCGGCTGGACGCCCTCGGCGTGGAGTACCGGCCCCTCGACGGGCCGCGCCCGTGGCAGCGGCGGCCGGGCGTGCCGGGCCGGCCGCGGTGACGGCCGGGCCGGCGCCCGGGATCACTGCTGCGGCGTGAAACCCTGCTGGAACTGGCCCTGCGCCTGCTGACCCTGCGCCTGCGGCTGCTGCTGGTACTGCTGCTGAGCGGCCTGCTGCGCGCCGGGGTCCGTGCCGTCGGGCACCACGTACACCGCCGTGCCGTAGGCGGCGATCTCGCTCGCGGTCTGGGCGATCTCGTTGCAGTCGAAGCGCATGCTCAGCACCGCGTTCGCCCCGAAGGCCATCGCCTCCTGGCAGAGCCGCCCCAGCGCCTCGTGCCGCGAATCGGACAGCAGCTTCGACAGGCCCTTCAGCTCGCCGCCCGCCATCGCCTTGAAGCCGGCGCCGAGGTTGGAGAACATGTTCCGGCTGCGCACCGTCAGCCCGAACACCTCGCCGTACACCCGCACGACCCGGTAGCCGGGCAAATCATTCATAGTGGACAGCAGGATCGGGAACCGGGGCTGCTGCTGGTAAGGCTGGCTCATGCCGCGGATCGTAGCGTCCTTCACTTGACAGCCCGGTACCAAACCTCCGGCCGCCCGACCTGTCCGTATCGCGGCTCTCGTCGCGCGAGTCCGTTGTCCGCCAGGTATTCCAGGTACCGCCGCGCGGTCACCCTGGACACCCCGGTCGCGGTGGCGGCCGCGCCCGCGGACAGCCCGTCCGGTTCGTCCCGCAGCGCCGAGACCACCGCGTCCAGGGTCTGCCCGCTCATCCCCTTGGGCAGGGCCGTCGCCACCGGCGAGCGCAGCGCCGCGAACGCCCGGTCCACCTCGGACTGTCCGACCTCGCCGGTTTCACCGAAACTTTCCCGGAACTTCGCGTACCGGTCCAGCTTGTCCCGCAGCGACGCGAAGGTGAACGGCTTGATGAGGTACTGCACGATCCCCACCGACACCGCGGCCTTCACCACCGCCAGGTCCCGCGCCGAGGTCACCGCGATGACGTCCACCAGGTTGCCCGCGGCCCGCAACGCCCGGCACACCGCGAGGCCGTGCGTGTCGGGCAGGTAGAAGTCGAGCAGCACCAGGTCGGCGGTGTCGCGCTCGAAGAACCGCAGCGCCTCCGCGCCGGAGTGGACGACCGCGGCGATTGTGAACCCGGCGACCCGCTCCACGTAGGTGCGGTGCGCCTCGGCGGCCACCGGATCGTCCTCGACCACGAGCACCCGGATCACCGCGGCACCTCCTGCCGCACCGGCAGCCGCACGGTGAACACCGCGCCCTCGCGGGAGGCCACGTCCACCCGTCCGCCGTTGCGCCGAACCACCTGCCCGACCAGCGCCAGGCCCAGCCCGTGACCGTCCGGTTTGGTCGTCCAGCCGCGCTCGAACACGCGCCGCCGCGCCTCGTCCGGCACGCCCCGGCCGTTGTCGGCGACCCGCAACAGCAGCTCCTCCCCCTCGATCTTCGCGGTCACCGTGACCCGCGGCCGCTCCGGCCGCTCCCCCGCGGCCTCGATGGCCGCGTCGATCGCGTTGTCGATCAGGTTGCCCAGCACGGTGATCAGGTCGCGCGGCTCGATGCCGGTGTCGGTGTCCTCGATGGCGGTGTCCTCGGTCAGCACCAGTTCGGCGCCGCGCTCGCTGGCCTCGGCGGTCTTGCCGAGCAGCAACGCGGCCAGCACCGGTTCGGACACCGCGCCGACCACCTGGTCGGTGAGCCGCTGCGCGATCTCCAGCTCCGCCGTGGCGAACTCGATCGCCTCCTGCGTGCGGCCCATCTCCACCAGGGACACCACCGTGTGCAGGCGGTTGGCCGCCTCGTGCGCCTGCGACCGCAGCGACTCGGCGAGCCCGCGCGCGGTGGTCAGCTCGCCGGTGAGCAGCTGCAGGTCGGTGTGGTCGCGCAGGGTGACGACGGTGCCGTGGTCCTTCGCGCGGGCGCGGGACCGCACCGGCGCGGTGCTCACCACCAGCACCCGCACGTCGGTCAGGTGGATCTCGTCGCGCCGGGGCTCCTGGCCGCGCAGCGCCCCGACCAGGCTCGGCGGCAGCCCCAGCTCGGTGACCGGCCTGCCGGTCGGGTCGGCGCCGAGCCCGAGCAGGTCGCGGGCGGCGTCGTTGCACAGCACCACCCGCTCGTCCGCGCCGACCAGCACGAGCCCCTCGCGCACCGCGTGCAGGGTCGCCTCGTAGTAGGCGAAGATGCTGCTCAGCTCGGCCGGGGCGAGACCGCGGGTCTGCCGCCGCAGCCTGCTGCTGACCAGGTAGCTGCCCGCGACACCCACCACCAGGGCGGCGCCGGCCACCGCGGCGAGCGTCCAGATCCGCTGCGCCAGCGCGGCCGAGATGGCGTCGACCTTGATGCCCGCCGACACCAGCGCGACCACGCGCCGCTCCGGGTCGAACACCGGCACGACCGCGCGCATCGACGGGCCGAGCGTGCCGGTGTAGGTCTCGGTGTAGACGCGGCCCTGCCGGGCGACGTCGATCGTGCCGAGGAACCGCTGCCCGATCAGCTCCGGGTTCGGATGGGTGTAGCGGATGCCGCCGGGATCCATGATCGTGACGAAGTCGACCCCGGTGTCTCGCCGCACCTGCTCGGCGAAGGGTTGCAGTTCGGTGCTCGGTGCGGGCAGTCTCAAGGCGGAGAGCACCGTCGGCGAGTCGGCGAGGGTGCTCGCGATGGCGACCACCTTGTCCTGCGCGCGGGCGTCCACCGCGCGGGCGGCGTCGAAGTAGGCCAGCAGCGCCCCCACCGCGACCAGCACGGCCACTCCCGCCACCTGCAGCAGGAGCAGCTGCCGGGCGAGGCTCCAGCGCCTGCTCGTGATCCGCACCCCGCCATCCCAGCACACCGGCCGGGCCGCCCGCCGGGGGACGCCGGTCACGCCGCGAACTCTATGAACACAACGGTGACCGCGGTCATAGCCGTGGCCGATAGTTCCACGCGAGCTGCGCCGGACTGGGCGCGTCACGTCCCCACAGGAGGCAACGTTGCCTACGGCACCACCGGCCGGCGCGAAGCCGCGCCGCGACCGGATGCACTACCTCTACCTCGCGGTCATCGCCGCGGTCGTCCTCGGTGTCGCGGTCGGGATCCTGTTCCCCGACTTCGGCAAGAGCCTGGCCTGGCTCGGCACCGGGTTCGTGAACCTGATCAAGATGATGATCTCCCCCATCATCTTCTGCACGATCGTGCTCGGCATCGGGTCGGTCGCCAAGGCCGCGAAGGTCGGCAAGGTCGGCCTGATGGCCATCGGCTACTTCCTGGTGATGTCCACGTTCGCACTGGCCATCGGCCTGATCGTGGGCAACCTGCTGCACCCGGGCAGCGGCCTGCACCTGGACCCGTCGTCGATCGCCAAGGCGCAGGAACAGGCCAGCAAGGGCAGCGAAGGCACGACCGACTTCGTGCTCGGCATCATCCCGACCTCGCTGGTGTCGTCGTTCACCGAGGGTTCGGTGCTGCAGACACTGCTGGTCGCGCTGCTCGCCGGCTTCGCGCTGCAGAAGATGGGTGAGGCGGGCAAGCCGATCCTGCGCGGCATCGAGCACATCCAGAAGCTCGTGTTCCGCATCCTGTCGATGATCATGTGGGCGGCGCCGGTGGGCGCGTTCGGCGCGATCGCCGCGGTGGTGGGCGCGACCGGGTGGAACGCGCTGAAGAGCCTCGCGGTGGTGATGATCGGGTTCTACGTCACGTGCGCGTTGTTCGTGACGATCGTGCTCGGCGCGATTCTCTGGCTCGGCGCGCGGATCAACATCTTCAGCCTGCTGCGGTACCTCACCCGCGAGTTCATCCTGATCGTGTCGACGTCGTCGTCGGAGTCGGCGCTGCCGCGGCTGATCGCGAAGATGGAACACCTGGGCGTGTCGAAGCCGGTCGTCGGCATCACGGTGCCGACCGGGTACTCGTTCAACCTGGACGGCACCGCGATCTACCTGACGATGGCGACGTTGTTCATCGCCACCGCGCAGGGCAGCCCGCTGTCGGTCGCCGAGCAGATCTCCCTGCTGGTGTTCATGATCATCGCGTCGAAGGGCGCGGCAGGGGTGAGCGGCGCGGGCCTGGCGACCCTGGCAGGCGGGCTGCAGTCGCACCGGCCGGACCTGGTCGGCGGCGTCGGGTTCATCCTCGGCATCGACCGGTTCATGTCCGAGGCGCGCGCGGTGACCAACTTCGCGGGCAACGCCGTGGCGACGGTCGTCATCGGGTCCTGGACCAAGGAGTTCGACCGGTCGCGGGCCCAGCGGGTGCTGTCCGGGCAGGACCCGTTCAACGAGACCACGCTGGTGGACGACCACCCGGCGGCCGAGCCGGAGCGGGAGCCCGTGAAGGCCGGCGTCTGATGCGCGCCCGGCGGCTGGTGATCGCGGTGGTGGCCGCGATCACCGGCACCCTCCTGGCCGCTCCGGCCGCCACCGCGTCGGGGATCGTCGATTTCCCCGTGCCGTCCGCCGGCTGCGGCCACCCCGCACCCGTGCCGGCGGGACAGAGCGTGACCCGCACCGTCACCTCGGGCGGGCTCACGCGCAGCTACCTGCTGCACGTTCCGGCGGACTACCGGCCCGACCGGCCGGATCCGCTGGTCCTGTCCTTCCACGGGCACCGCCGCACCGCCGAGTACCAGGAGGAGCTGTCCGGCTTCTCCGGCCGGTCGGTGATCGCGGTCTACCCGCAGGGCCTTGTCGGGACCGACGGGGAGAGCGCGTGGACGGGTGCGCCGTACTCGGCCGCCGCGGACGACGTGCTGTTCACCAGCGACCTGCTGAACCAGCTGCAGCGCGAGCTGTGCGTCGACCCGCGGCGCGTGTTCGCGGCGGGCAAGTCCAACGGCGGCGGGTTCACCGGGGTGCTGGCCTGCCGGCTGAGCGGGCGGATCGCCGCGTTCGCGCCGGTGTCCGGGGCGTTCTACCCGCAGGGCGGCGAGTGCCACCCGTCGCGGCCGGCGCCGGTGCTGGACTTCCACGGCACCGCGGACGCGACCATCCCCTACGCCGGCGATCCGGCGCGCGGGCTGCCGTCCATTCCGGACTGGCTCGCGGGCTGGGCGTCGCGCGACGGGTGCGCCGCGGAGCCCGTGGTGCGTGATCTCGGCGACGGGGTGCGGGTCGAGCGGTGGCGGTCCTGTGCCGCGGACGTCGTGCACTACCGGGTCGAGGGCCTCGGTCACGACTGGCCGAGCACGGCGCCCAACCCGGATTCGGACGTCCCGTCGGTGATCGATGCGACGCCGGTGATCCTGCGGTTCTTCAACGCGCACCCGCTGCGCTGAGGTGGTGCTGGAGTCCGCGCCTGCCACGCCGCATCATCAGGGCGTGGTTGGCGCGGAACACCGGCCGTGCCAGCGGGGAGAAGGTGCGCAGCAGCGGTTTCGTGGCGAGGACCCGCTGGGTGATCTCCAGCCGGGTGCCGCCCGGCCTGCCGAGGACGACCGCCGCGAGTGAGCCTTCGAGGTCGCCGGTCAGGTGGACGCGCAGGCGGCCGCGGTCCGGATCCTGCTCGGCGCGGCGCATGCGGACGACCAACACGTACGGCAGCGCGGCGCGGCAGACGAGCTGGGCGGTGTCGTCGTCGACGCGCGTGACCTCACGCACGTCCGGCCACCAGAGCGGATACCCGGCGACGTCGGTGACCGCGTCGAACACGCTGCGCACGGGCGCGGAGAGCAGCCAGGTGTCCCGGAAGTGGTAGGCGTTGATCCGCATGGCACCGAGTATCCGCCGAGATCAATACCCGGACCCGCCGTCGGCGGGGGTGCCGGTCACCTTCACCCCGGACGGGGCGATCACGAACCAGGTGCCGTCGACGCCCTGGCCGTTGACCTGGCCGGGTGCGGTGTCGTTGACGTAGCGGTACAGCGGCCAGCCGCCGAGCGTGAGTTGCCGGAACCCGTCCGGGCGGACGAGAACCCCGGCGAGCCCGCCGTCGATGCCGTCGGTGGTGGGCGGGGCGGCGCCGGCCGCTGCCGGCGGCCACAGGGTCGCGCAGGCGCCGGCGCAGTTGGTCGCCGGTGGTGACGCGCTGTCCAGGTCGAAGCGGTAGAGCGTGCGGCCCTGGCTGTCGGCCACGACGTCCCCGAGCCCGCTGACGACGGCAACGCGCAGGTCGGCGGGCGCGCGCTCCGGCGCGGCCGGGCCGCACGCGGACACGAACGCCGCCACGATCACGGCGATGAGCAGGCGGGTCATCGGGCACCTCCCGCGGTGCGAGCCCGGTGCACGGCGACCGGGTCACCCCATGACACGAGAGGGCGCGCTACGCGGTTCACCGATCCGGCACGCTCGGTCGGCGCGGGCACCCGACGGGTCTCGGGAGCGCCAACCGGCGGACGCCCGGGGAGCGACGCCGAGCCGGGTCGCCGCACTCGCCGAGCCGCTGCCCGCCGAGCGCGCCGCGCAGCGCCGCGGCCGCGGCGGCCTGCTTCGCCGGCGCACGGCCAAGGGCCTGCTCCGCCGGGGCACGCCCAAGGGCCTGCTCCGCCGGCGCACACCCAAGGGCCTGATCCCCCAGCGCCACCCAACCCTGCTCCGCCAGCGCACGCCCGAACTTTCGGCAGCTCCGAGCCAGGGCGGCCCGCCCGCCCCGCCGCAGTCCCACGCGGTGTGGGCGAGGTGCCTGGCGAGCCTCCGAGCGGGTCGTCGCCTCCGCGACGGTCACCACCCCGCCGCGAGGCCGGCGCGCCACCCGCCCCCGCACGGTCCGGAGGCGACCGGGAACGCGCCGCGCAGCTCGCCGGCCGCGCGGCTCGTCACGGTCAGTTCAGCAGTTCCTGCAGGAACTTGCCCGTGTAGCTGCCCTCGACCGTGGCCACGTGCTCGGGCGTGCCCTCGGCGACGACGGTGCCTCCGCCGGAGCCGCCTTCCGGACCCAGGTCGATGACCCAGTCGGAAGTCTTGATCACGTCGAGGTTGTGCTCGATCACGATCACGCTGTTGCCCTTGTCCACCAGGCCGTTGATCACGCCGAGCAGCTTGCGGATGTCCTCGAAGTGCAGGCCGGTGGTCGGCTCGTCGAGGATGTACACCGTCTTGCCGGTCGACCGCTTCTGCAGCTCGGAGGCGAGCTTCACGCGCTGCGCCTCGCCGCCGGACAGCGTCGGCGCGGGCTGGCCCAGCCGGACGTAGCCGAGGCCCACGTCGACCAGCGTCTGCAGGTGCCGGTGGATCGCCTTGATCGGCTCGAAGAACTCGGCGGCCTCCTCGATCGGCATGTCGAGGACGTCGGAGACCGTCTTGCCCTTGTAGTGCACCTCGAGCGTCTCGCGGTTGTACCGGGCGCCCTTGCAGACCTCGCACGGCACGTACACGTCGGGCAGGAAGTTCATCTCGATCTTGATCGTGCCGTCGCCCGCGCACGCTTCGCAGCGGCCGCCCTTGACGTTGAACGAGAACCGGCCCGGCTGGTAGCCGCGCACCTTCGCCTCGGTGGTGGCCGCGAACAGCTTGCGCACGTGGTCCCACACACCCGTGTACGTCGCCGGGTTGGACCGCGGCGTACGGCCGATCGGCGACTGGTCGACGCGCACCAGCTTGTCCACGTGGTCCAGTCCCCGCACGCGGGTGTGCCGTCCCGGCACCTGGCGGGCGCCGTTGAGCTTGTTCGCCAGCACCGTCGCGAGGATGTCGTTGACCAGCGTCGACTTGCCCGACCCGGACACGCCGGTGACCGACACCAGGCAGCCCAGCGGGAACGACACGTCCACGCCGCGCAGGTTGTGCTCCCGCGCGCCCACCACGGTCAGCTGACGCTTCTTGTTCGCCGGCCGCCGGATCGCCGGCACCGGGATGACCTCCTGCCCGGACAGGTACTGGCCGGTCAGCGACTTCTTGTTCTTCAGCAGCTTCGCGAACGGTCCGCTGTGGACGATGTGCCCGCCGTGCTCGCCCGCGCCGGGGCCGATGTCGACGACCCAGTCGCTGGCGCGGATCGTGTCCTCGTCGTGCTCGACGACGATCAGTGTGTTGCCCAGGTCGCGCAGCCTCGTCAGCGTGTCGATCAGGCGGCGGTTGTCGCGCTGGTGCAGGCCGATCGACGGCTCGTCCAGCACGTACAGCACGCCCACCAGGCCGGACCCGATCTGCGTGGCCAGCCGGATGCGCTGGGCCTCACCACCGGACAGCGTGGCCGACGCGCGGTCCAGCGACAGGTAGTTGAGGCCGACGTCGAGCAGGAAGCGCAGCCGCGCCTGGATCTCCTTCAGCACGGCGCCGGCGATCATCGCCTCGCGCTGCCCCAGCTTGAGGCCGTCGAGGAACTCCGAGGCCTCCTCGATGGACAGCGCGCACACCTCGGCGATCGACCGCTCGCCGCGCTCGGCGTGCTCCAGGGTGACCGCGAGGATCTCCGGCTTGAGCCTGCTGCCCTGGCACGCCGGGCACGGCACCTCGCGCATGTAGCCCTCGTACCGCTCGCGCATGTACTCGGACTCGGTCTGGTCCAGCCGCCGCTCCAGGAACGGGATGACGCCCTCGAAACTCGCGTAGTAGCTGCGCTGGCGGCCGTAGCGGTTGCGGTAGCGGACGTGGACCTGCTCGTCGACACCGTGCAGGACCGCCTTCTGCGCCTTCGCGGGCAGCTTGCGCCACGGCGTGTCCATGCGGAAGCCGATGGTCTCCGACAGCGACTCCAGCAGCCGCTGGAAGTACTCGGCGCTCTGCCCGCCCGACCACGGCGCGATCGCGCCGTCGGCCAGCGACAGCTCGTCGTCGGGCACCACCAGTTCCGGGTCGACCTCCTTGCGGATGCCGATGCCGGTGCATTCGGGGCACGCGCCGTAGGGCGAGTTGAACGAGAACGAGCGCGGCTCGAGGTCCTCGATGGCCAGCGGGTGGCCGTTCGGGCAGGCGAGGTTCTCGGAGAACCCGCGGATGCGGTGCGGGTCGCCCTCCGGCAGGTCGACGAACTCCAGCTCGACCAGGCCGTCCGCGAGGCGCAGCGCGGTCTCGACCGAGTCGGTCAGCCGCTGCTTCGCCGAGGACTTGACCGTCAGCCGGTCGACCACGACGCCGATGTGGTGCTTCTCCTGCTTCTTCAGCTTCGGCGGGTCGGTGAGCTGGTACACCTGCCCGTCGATGCGCGCCCGCGAGTAGCCCTGCTGCTGGAGGTTGCTGAACAGGTCGAGGTACTCGCCCTTGCGGCCGCGCACGACCGGCGCGAGCACCTGGAACCGGGTGCCCTGCTCCATCGCCAGCACCTGGTCGACGATCTGCTGCGGGGTCTGCTTGCTGATCGGTTCCCCGCACTGCGGGCAGTGCGGCTTGCCCGCGCGCGCGTAGAGCAGCCGGAGGTAGTCGTAGACCTCGGTGATGGTGCCCACGGTGGAGCGCGGGTTGCGCGAGGTGGACTTCTGGTCGATCGACACCGCGGGCGACAGGCCCTCGATGAAGTCGACGTCCGGCTTGTCCATCTGCCCCAGGAACTGCCGGGCGTAGGCCGACAGCGACTCCACGTACCGCCGCTGCCCCTCGGCGAAGATCGTGTCGAAGGCCAGGCTCGACTTGCCCGACCCGGACAGGCCGGTGAACACGATCAGGCTGTCCCGGGGCAGGTCGAGGTCGACGCCGCGGAGGTTGTGCTCGCGCGCACCGCGAACAACGAGGCGATCAGCCACGGATGAGGTCCCTTCCCTGGAATGTGACGGCCGGATCAGCCAGCCGCATCCATGCTAGGACGACCCACCGACAGAAACCGGAGCCGGACCGGTCGGCTCCTCGCGGACGAGGTCGTCCGGAGCCTTCCGGGGCGGCGGCGCGGTGGCGCCGCGCGGCGTGGTCAGCCAGCGGTGGGCCGGCCGTTCGACGAGTTTCGTGAGCAGCCATCCGGCGCCGGTCGCCGCCCCCAGCACGAGCGGCAGCCGCGCCCAGCCCTGCAGTCCCGCGAGTTGCAGCGCCTTGGCCAGGATGTAGCCCAGCTCCTGGTGCAACAGGTACACGCCGTAGGAAATTCCGGCGAACCAGCCGATGACCGGCGCCAGCGGCCGCAGGAACGTCCAGTCCGGGCCCTTCGCCGCGGCGCACACCAGGACGAGCACGAGCGCGAACCCGATGATGGAGGGCAGCCGCGACGGGTCCGTGGGCAACGCCACGTGGAACGGGTAGAGGTGCAGGTCCTGCGCGGCGACGACGGCGGCGAGCAGCAGCGCCAGGTGCGGCGTGGACAACCGGTCGCGCGACCAGAGCCACACCGCGACGCCTGCGGCGAACGCGTGCAGCCGGTGCAGCCCGAACCCGAAGACGACGGCGAACGCCCACGGCGAGGTGTTCGTGACGCCGAACACCCAGAACCGCAGCACGAGCGGGACGACGACCATCGCCCAGGCGAGCAGCTTCGCGTGCCGCGCCGCGTGCGGCGAGCGGAACCAGGGGGTGCGCGACCACAGCAGCGCGGCGCCCGCGAAGACCATCAGCTGGACGGGCAGCGTCCAGTAGGAGCCGTCGAGCCAGATGAACCCCTGGTGCCAGCCCTGGATCATGGTCAGGTTGACGAGGAGGTCCCAGCCGACCGGCACGTACCAGGAGCTCGCCCACGCGACGCCGTCGGTGGTGGGGCCGAACAGCTTGTCCCACCAGTGGCTGCCGAACTCCTGGCCGTTGAACGAGGCGTCCGCCCAGCGCATCACGAAGTAGGTCAGCAGCACCGCGACCAGGTACGGCGGGACGAGCCGGGCGGCCTTCTTCCACATCCACCGCCCGCTGTCGCCGCGCCGGACGGTCTGGCAGACGAAGAACGCGGAGACGACCATCAGGATCGCGGCGCCGAACTGGGCGGTGACCTTGACCGGGTAGTCGTTCAGCTCGGTGTGGGCCAGCGGTCCCTGGTGGGTGATGTGACCGAGCACCACGGACAGGACCGCCAGGACGCGGACGGCGTCCCAGCTGATGCGGCGGGTGCTGGTGCGGGGGTTCTCGGGGAGGAAGCTCGGCACGTCTCGGGGCGTCTCGCAAGATCGGGTTCGGGGACGCACCGGAGCCTACGTTACCGATCCGAGACCAACCTGAACGGGTGGAACGCGATGTGGCGCGGCGACTACGGTTGGCGGCGTGAACGTCGTAGAGGACTACACCGGCCACGTGGAGCCGGGCGGGGACGCGGCCCGGCGGGTACTGGACCGGCTGGCCATCACCAAGCTGTCGGTCGGCCCCATGGACAACAACGCCTACCTGCTGGTTTGCCGCCGGCAGAACGAGGCGCTGCTGATCGACGCCGCGGCGGACCCGGAGCGGATCTCGGACCTCATCGGTCACGGCCCGGACCGTCCCGCGCTGCGCACGATCGTGACGACCCACCAGCACGCCGACCACTGGCAGGCGCTGGGCGCGGTGGCGGGCGCGTACGGAGCGAACACGGCGGCTCACCCGTTGGACGCTTCGGCCCTGCCGGTCCCCCCGGACTTCCTGGTCGAGGACGGCGACACCCTCACGGTGGGTGACTGCACGCTCGAGGTGATTCACCTGAGGGGGCACACTCCGGGCTCGATCGCGTTGTTGTACCGCGACGCGGACGGCAGCACGCACCTCTTCACGGGCGATTCGCTGTTCCCCGGCGGCGTCGGGAAGACGAACTCGCCGGAGGACTTCCAGTCCCTGCTGGGCGACGTGGAGACGCGGGTGTTCGGCCGACTGCCGGACGAGACGTGGTTCTACCCGGGCCACGGCGACGACTCGACGCTCGGCGCGGAGCGGCCGAAGCTGGCGGAGTGGCGCGAGCGCGGCTGGTGATAGCCGGTGGTGGAGATCGCTCCTGGACGGGAACGATCTCCACCATCCCTCCAGCCCCGTGAAGTCGCCCGGATTCCGGGTGCAGAGCGGCAACCCGCGAACCGATGCGGTGGCGGCGATCAACAACGCCGACAGCACGCTGTAGCGGCACTGAACGTCGTACAATTTTCGTTGATCCGATCGCACAGCCGTGCATCGTCCTGGGGGGACAACGTGGCCGTTTCAACTGCGGATGCCGGTACAACCGGCTCTGGAGCGCTCGAAGACGAGCGGAGGTTCCGACACCCGGTCCGCTCCGGCGTGGATGGTCCGAGGCGGTCGCGACGGAGAACGTGAAGGGGCCGCCCTCAGCGAGGGGTCGGTCATCGTCGGCTGGGACGAACTCGGCGACATCGCATCCTGCCAAACCCGTGACGAACTGCGTCAAGCGTTGCGGCAGGCGTACCCGGGCGAAGGCAAGGCGACGATCGCCAACTGGACCGGTCAGCTCTGGCGGTTCCGGCACGACATCAAAGTCGGCGATCTCGTGGTGATGCCGTTGAAGACCTATCCGCAGAAGATCGCGATCGGCCGGTTCACCGGCGATTACCGCTTCCGCCACGACGCGCCGCCGGGGTTCCGGCACGTCCGGCCGGTGCACTGGATCCGCCAGGACCTCCCCCGGACCGCTGTCGAGCAGGACCTGCTCGACACGCTCGGTTCGCTGCTGACCGTCTGCCGGCTCCAGCGGCACGAAGCGGCCCGACGGCTGGCGCGGCTCGCGGACACCGGTACCGATCCCGGCCCCAGCCATGACGAGTCGCCCCGGTACGGCGTGAAGAACAGGGAGGATCTGTTCGACAAGGCGATGCAACCGAGCGCGCCGGACGAACCGCTCCGGCTCACGATCCGGGAGCTGCTCAGCCATTGGGATGCCGTGCGGCGCACTCCTGCCGTCGTCTCCCAGATCGAGCGAGATCTCCAGGAGAAGGGGCTGACGACCCGACCACCGTTCACCGAAGGCTGGATCGACACCGTGGTCGACATCGTGGCCGTCGGCGAGGAACCCGGCGATGGTGCCCGCACCACCGAACCCGCGTTGGCCTACCACACCGAAGACGTGTCCGAGTTTCCCGCCATCACGTTGCGCCTGGGCGTGCTCGCCTCCGCGAACAGCGGCGTGGCTTCCGTCCGTCCCGACGACGACCTGATCGTCGCGGAGACGATGATGATCGACGGCAATTACTCCCAGCTCGCGGTGATCGACGAAACCGGCAAACTGCACGGTGCGATCAGCTGGGAATCGATGGGCCAGGCCCGCATCTCCCGGACGGTCACCACGATCGCCGACGCACTGGTGAGCGCCAGGTCGGTCGACCACAACGAGGACTTGCTCGGCCAGATCGAGGAGATCTACCGCAGTGGCTACGTGTTCGTGATCGGCAACGACCGCAAGGTCACCGGAATCGTGACCGCTGCTGACCTCTCGCTCCAGTTCGGTGATCAGGTCCGCCCCTTCGCCCTCGTCGAGGAGGCCGAACGCCGGTTTGCGGCGCCGGGTGGACGAGGTGTTCGACGAGGACGAACTTCGCGCTCTGGTGCGCTCCCCGCGTCCGGTCACCTCGGCCGCCGACATGACCATCGGCAATTACAAGCACCTGCTGGCCGACGTCGAACGCTGGCGGCGCTTGGGATGGGCGA
The DNA here is from genome assembly GCF_050958625.1 of Amycolatopsis sp. 3B14. Taxonomy (NCBI): domain Bacteria; kingdom Bacillati; phylum Actinomycetota; class Actinomycetes; order Pseudonocardiales; family Pseudonocardiaceae; genus Amycolatopsis; species Amycolatopsis sp. 3B14. The sequence continues at coordinate 103,723 of NZ_JBHZEN010000039.1, read as the reverse complement.
TCGACCACCGGCTGTTCCTCAGCCGTCTGGAGGAGATCAGGCGGATCCGCAACGAGTTGATGCATTTCACGCCTGATCCCCTGACCCAGGAGCAGCTGAATCGCGTCGAGGGGTTCGTCCGCCTGCTCCGGACCGTCGATCCCCGGGACTGATCACCGGGCTCAGTAGAAGAACACGTCCTCCGTCAGGCCGGCGTGCAGCGTGCGGTACGAGCCGGTGTAGAAGAGCAGCGGTGCGCCGTCCCGGTAGGCCAGGTGCTCGACCTCCCCGAGGAACAGCGTGTGGTCCCCGGCGGGGTGGCGGTCCACGATCCGGCAGCCGATGAACGCCAGGCCGCCGGGGACGAAGTCGAACCCGCCCTCCGACGCGAACTCCACGGACAGTGACGGGCGCCCGCCGAAGTGGCGGGACACCTCCTCCTGCTCCGCGGACAGCACGGTCACCGCGTACCGGTCGCCTGCCTCGAGGTGCCGCGCCATCGTGCACGCGCCCAGCGACACCAGGATCAGCGGCGGGTCCAGCGACACCGACAGGAACCCGTTCGCCGTCATGCCGTGCACGTGCCCGTCGGCGGTCCTCGTCGTGATCACCGTGACCCCGGTGGCGAACCGTCCCATCGCCGTGCGGAACCGGCGCGGGTCGGTGGCCACGCCCGCGGTCACGAGCCTTCGACGGGCGCGTAGTGCAGGATCTGCGCCCCGCCCGTCGCGTAGTTCGGCACGTCGCGTGCCACGGCCTGGCCCTGCTCCGACGCCATCGCCGCGGCCATCGCCTCCGCCGAGTCGAATTCGCCCTCCCAGATCGCGAAATACGGGCTCTCCCCGCCCATCGCGGCCACGTCGAAGCTGTACCGCATGGCCCGCAGGCCCGGCAGCCTCGCCGCGAGCGGCAGGTGCGTGCTGACGTAGTACTGCTTGAAGTGCTCCGGGTCCGCCGGCGGCGGGTACAACACGGTCAGCCGGTACATGCGGAAAAACTCCCTTCCTCAGGCCTTCGCGTGGCGGGCCAGGAACTCGTCGGTGCGCTCGGCGGTGGCGAGGATGCGCCACTGCCGGTCCGGGTAGTCGAAGTTGTTGGTGAACTCGTCGGCGATCGCCTTGTCCGCGTGCATCGCGCCGAACAGGCGCAGCAGGTGCTCCGGCGGCGGGCCGATCATCAGGTTGGTCCAGTTCGCCGCGCCCAGCACGACGTCCGCGCGGCGCGCGGCCACGTCCTGGCAGAACAGCTCGTCGAACCCGTAGTCCTCCAGGATCGCCTGCCCGGTCACCCACGCGGAGTGCGACGCCGAGTTCGCGCCCTGCCCGACGACCGGGTCGACCACGGTGTGCACGTCGCCGATGGCCAGCGCGAACTTGCCGTTCGGCAGCTTCGCGTAGTCCTGCCGCACGGTCGGGGTCAACGCGCCCTGCAAGATGTCCAGCGGGCCGGTCAGCGCGAAGCTCGCCGGGTCGACGCGTTCGAACGTCTGCGGGTGGTGCTTGGCGAGCTTGTCCAGCACGAGCCGCTCGTACGCCTTCGGGTCGGCGTCGTAGGACTGGCGGCCGAGGATCTCCAGGTCGCCGCCCGGCACGTTCTCGAACAGCAGCGCGGTGGTGAACCCGTCCTTGCCGTACATGGGGATTTCCAGCAGCTCGCCGTGCCCGGGCGAGGCGCTGATAGTGACGCCCTTCGGCTCCGAGTAGGTGATGCCGCGGTAGAGGCCGACGGACAGGATCCGCTGCGGCCCGTCGTACGGGCTCAGCTCCGGCCGGCGCGGGAACAACGCGGCGAACGCGCCCCGTCCGGCGGCGACGACGAGCAGGTCGTGCCGGTCGGCGATCGGCTCGATGTCCTCGGCCTGCAGCGTCCGGACCTCCAGCCGCCCGCCGCGCTCCTCGAACGCCTCGGTGAGCTTGGGCAGGTAGAGGCGGTAGTCGATGGCGCTGGACCACTCGGCGAAGTCGCCGCGCCAGGACATCGGCTCGGGCCCGCCGACGTAGTGGTGGTGGCAGGAGTAGCCGTACTCCTCCACCGGCCAGAAGTCGATGCCCAGCTCGCGTTCGCGCTTCAGGGTCGGCGCGTGGTGGGCGACGCTGTTGAGCAGCCGCCCGCCGGCCAGCTGGGCCGCGGTCTTGTCGGTGTAGATCGTCACCGGGACGTCGTGCTTGCGCAGCAGCAGTCCCAGTTGCAGGCCGGCGATCCCGGCGCCGATGATGCCGATGTCCGGCATGGTCGCTCCTTTCCTCACAGGTGGGTCCAGACGCTCTTGATCTCGGTGTACAGCTCGATGGCGTGCCTGCCCATCTCGCGGCCCCACCCGCTGGACTTGAACCCGCCCCACGGCGCCGCGGCGTCGACGGGGTTGGGCATGTTGATGAAGACGGTGCCGGCGCGGATGGCGTCGGCGAGGCGGTGCGCGGCGCTGACGTCGCGGGTCCACACCGACGCGGCGAGGCCGTATTCGGTGTCGTTGGCGCGGTGCACGACCTCGTCGGTGTCGTCGAACGGCAGCACCGCCAGCACCGGGCCGAAGATCTCGTCGCGGGCGACGGCCATGTCGTCGGTGACCCCGGTGAGGACGGTCGGGCGGTAGAAGTAGCCGTCGCTGCCGGTGGTTTCGCCGCCGGTGGCGATGCGGGCGCCCTCGGCCGCGGCCTTGCGCACCGCGGTGTCCACTGCGGACAGGTGGTCGGCGGAGACGAGCGGGCCCAGCTGGGTCGTGGGGTCCAGGCCGGGGCCGATGACCATCTTCTCCGCGGCCCGCGCGAGCCGCTCGCCGAACTCGCCGACCAGGGAGCTGTGCACGTAGAACCGGGTGTAGGCGGCGCACACCTGGCCGGAGTTCAGCAGCGCGCCCTGCAGGCAGCCCTGCACCGCGGCGGGCAGGTCGGCGTCGGGCAGGACGACGGCGGGCGCCTTGCCGCCCAGTTCCAGCGACACCCGCTTGAGGTTGCCCGCGCTGCCGCGCACGATCTCGCGCCCGACGTCGGTGGAGCCGGTGAACGACACCTTGTCCACGTCCGGGTGGTCCACCAGGGCGCGGCCGGTTTCCGGGCCGCCGGTGAGGACGTTGAGGACGCCGGCCGGGACACCGGCGTCGACCATCAGCCGCGCGAGGCGCAGCGTGGTGAGCGGGGTCTGCTCGGCGGGCTTGACGACGACGGTGTTGCCGCACGCGAGCGCCGGGGCGAGCTTCCAGGACGCGATCATCAGCGGGAAGTTCCACGGCGTGATGAGCGCGCACACGCCGACCGGCTCGCGGCGGGTGTACTGGAGGACGTCCGGAACGGACACCGGCGAGGTCTCACCCTCGATCTTGGTGACCCAGCCGGCGTAGTAGCGGAAGTGCTCGGCGGCCGCGGCGACCGACACGTTCCGCGCGATGCCGATCGGCTGCCCCTGGTCGCGGGTCTCCAGCGCGGCCAGTTCGTCGGCGTGCTCGTCGATCAGGTCGCCGACGCGCCACAGGATGCGCGCGCGGGCGGCGGGGCTGAGGCGGCGCCACGGTTCGAACGCGGCGCGGGCGGCGGCGACGGCACTGTCCACATCGGCCTGGCGCGCGTCGGCGACCGTGCCGATGGGCCGCGCGGTGGCCGGGTCGACGGTCTCGAAGACGCCTCCGCCGCTTGCGGCCGTCCACTCGCCGCCGATGAGGAGTTGCCCGGTCAGGTTCATGGGACCATCCTGCGCGGCGCGGCCCCGCCGGTCTTTCCCTCAGGCGAACGCTTCTTGACGATTCGCGAACGGCCGGGCGTCAGGACAGCGCCTGGGCGCGGAACTCCCGCGGGCTCAGCCCGTACGCGGCCTTGAAGGCGCGGCTGAAGTGCGCCGCGTCCGGCAGGCCCCACGCGGCGCCCACCGCGCTCACCGGGCGGGTCAGCTCCGGCCGGGACAGGTCGCGGCGGCACTGCTCCAGCCGCCGGGTGCGGATCCAGCTCGCGACGCCCGTGCCCTGCTCGGCGAACAGCTTCTGCAGGTAGCGGATGGAGATGTGCAGCGCGGCGGCGACCGAATCCGGGCACAGGTCCGGATCGGACAGATGCGTGTCGATGTAGGCCTGGGCCTGCAGGACGAGCGAATCCGGCGCCGCGCCGGCCTGTTCGGTCAGCAGCGCGGCCAGCAGGTCGAGCACGGCGTCGGCCAGCGGGATCGGCGACGTGGCGCCGCCCAGCTGGCGCACCAGCCGCCGGAACAGCGGCGACAGCAGCGAACCCGGCTCGTCGTCGCCGCGGATGGGCTGCCCCAGGACCTGCCGCGCTCCCCCGGCGCCCAGGCGCAGCCGCTCGCGCGGGAACATGAACACCGCCATCGAGGTCGGCTCGCCGAAGGCCAGCGTGTAGGGCCGGTCGGTGTCGTAGAGCGCGAAGTCGCCGGGCCCGAGCAGCGCGTCCCGGCCGTCCTGCACGAGCAGGCAGCTGCCCCGCACCTGCAGGCCCAGCTTGTAGTAGCCGCGTTCGCTCGCGCTGATCATCGCCTTCGTGCGGCGGACGCGGTGCGGCCCCGCGTCCACTCTGGACACCAGGGTCGAGCCGAGGCGGTCGATGCGCACCTCGCCGCGGAACGACGGCTCCGGCGCGGCCGCCTCCAGCGGCACGAACGCGTCGGAGATGACGTGCCGCCAGTAGTCGACGGTCTCGCCGCCGGGCGCCGCTCGCGTGCTCAGGATCTTCGTCGCTGTGTGGACCACGTTGTCCTCCGCTCTCCCGGTCAGCTTCCGTCGAGGAACGCCCGCACCCGGCGCCGGGTGGCCAGCGCGCGCCACTGCCGGTCCGGGTGGTCGAAGTTGTCGGTGAACTCGTCCGCGCGGCGCGGGTCGTCCGCCAGGCCCCGCCACAGCTCGCCGAGCCACGGCGGCGGGTCCAGCACCAGGTTCGTCCACGCCGACGCGCCCAGCAGAACCTCCTCGCGCGCCCGCGCGACCCGGCGGCAGAACACCTCGTCGTAGACGGTTTCGGCGGCGATCTCCGCGGCGACCACGGCCGCGCTGTAGGCGGCGATGTTCGCGCCCTGCCCCATCACCGGGTCCACGACGACGTGGGCGTCGCCGAGCGCGAGGGCGAACCTGTCGTCGCCCAGCGGCAGGAAGTCCTCCCGCACCGCGGGCGTGACGGCGCCCTGCAGCAGGTCCCGCGGGTCGGTGAGGGCGAAGTCGCCGAGCACGCGCTCGGCCGTCGCCGGATGGTGCTCGTGCAGCTTCTCCACGACCGTCTTGCGGAACAGCGCCGGGTCATCCGCCGGGGACAGCTCGTTCAGCACCGCGAGGTCGCCGCCCGGCACGTTCTCGAACAGCAGCGCGGTGACCCGGCCGTGCCGGGACACCAGCGGGATCTCCAGCAGCTCGCCCTGCCCCGGTGCGACGCCGATGGTGACCGCGGCCGGTTCGGCAGGCGCGATGCCGGTGTACAGGCCGGCGCACACCAGCCGGCGCGGCGCGTCGTGCGGGCTGTGTTCCGGGCGGCGCGGGAACAGGCCGCTCAGCGCGCCACGGCCGGACGCGACGACGAGCAGGTCGTGCCGCCGGGCCAGCGCGCCCAGGTCGCGCGGGCCGACCTCGCGCACCTCGACGTGCCCGCCGCGCGCGGCCAGGTCCTCGGCCAGCCGCGGCAGGTAGAGGCGGTGGTCGACGGCGCACGACGGGTGGGTGAACCGGCCGGTGAAGCGGAGGCCGCCGATCCAGTGGTGGTGCGCCCGGTATCCGAACTCGGTCGCGGGCCAGTGGTGCACGCCGAGCGCCCGCTCGCGTTCCAGCAGCGGGTGGTGGTGCGCGACCGTGTTGAGCAGCGGACCGGCCGCCAGCTCGTCGAAGGGCCGGTCGGCGTACAGCGTGACCGGGACGTCGGCGGCACGCAGGGCCAGGCCGAGGTGCAGACCGGCGATGCCCGCCCCGACGATGCCGACCGTGGTCACTGCGCTGTCCTTACTCTATTATCGAGCAGAGAGTTCTATTTCTGAGAGAACAGTACGAGGGCGGCATGGCAGAAGGCAAGGTCGTCGGCGGCGCGGGGCTGCAAACACTCGAACGGGGGCTTGCCGTGCTGGAGGCCGTCGCCGAACACGCCCCGTGCACGACGGCGACGATCGCGGAGGTCACCGGCCTGCACCGGTCGATCGCCTACCGCGTCCTGTGCACGCTGGAGGCGCACGGTTACCTGCAGCGCGACCCGGCGGGCCGCTACGAGGTGGGCCTGGCCGTGCTCACCGTCGCCTCGGCCGTGCGCTCGGACCTGCAATCGCTGGCGCACTCCGCGCTCACGCCGGTCGCCGAGGCCACCGGGACCGTCGCGTTCCTCGCCGTCCCCCACGGCGAGGAGGCGCTCACGCTGGTCACCGTCGAACCACCGGCCGCGGCAGGCCCGGTGTCCTACCGGCCGGGTGTGCGCCACCCGATCACCCGCGGCGCGCCCGGCCTCGCCCTGCTCGCCGCGCTCCCGCCGCGCCCGAACGAACGACCCGAGGTCACCCTGGCCCGCGAGCTGGGCCACGTGCGCACCACCGGCGAGGTGCTGCCCGGCATCGGCGCGCTCGCGGTGCCCGTCGCGCTGCGGGCCGGGCGGGTGGCGAGCGCGTGCGTGCTGTTCGTCCCCGGTCGCCTGGACGAGGAGGCCGCGCTGACCGGCCTGCACGCCGCGGCCACCCAGCTCGCCGGCCGCTGACCTGGGCGCCTCGCAGAAGTGGTGGCCCGGGGGTAGCATCGGGCCTGCGGTTGAGCAGGTAGCCGTCATGACGTATCCGACAGGCGCTTGCCGCGCAGTGTGGAGGCCGTGCTCATGGCTCCTCCGGAAACCCGCCCCGCCCCGGTCACGCAGGGGGCCATCCCGGTTCCGCGATCGATCCAGCCCCCGGACGCCGGCGCGTTCACGGTCGAGGTCTCCCAGCCCGCGCCGCACACCCTGCTCGTCGAGGTCGGCGGCGACGTCGACCTGGCCGCCGCCCCCGAACTGTCCCAGGTCATCGGTCACCGCTTGCGCGGCCCGGTGACGCTGCTGGTGCTGGACCTGTCCGAGGTCACCTTCCTCGGCACGGCCGGGCTGACGGTGCTCGTGGAGACCCAGCAGGCCGCCGCGCGCCGCGGCGCCGCCCTGCGGGTCACCGGCACCGGCGCCCGCCCGGTCGAACGCGCGCTGCGCGCGGCGGGGATGCTGCACAGCCTGCCCGCCGCCGACGAGCCCGCCGAGGACATCGTGCTGCGGCACGTCGCGGAGCAGAACGTCGGGCGGGCGCCCTGGTGACGCCGCGGGCGTGACACCCTAGAGGACCAGGTCCGCCGGCCCGCCGACCTCCTTCGCGGTCGTCGCCGATTCCTGCTGCCCCAGCGGATCCGCGTCGCCGAGCGGGCCGAACGACAGCCCGGTCAGGTCCTCGATGCGCCGGACCGGCACCTGGAACGTGCGGTAGGCGCCGTAGGAGAACTCGGCGGCCGCGACCTCCAGGCCCTGCAGCAGCTGTTCCTGGCTGAGCAGATAGCCGGTGGCCGACAGGCTGCCGTCCTGCCGGACCATCGCCACCACCTTGAAGAACTGCCGCGGCAGCTGCACGCCCCGGTACTGGTCGTCGTCGGCGGCGAACACCGGGCCGGTGACGACGCTGACCCGCAGGTCCCGGTTGTCGGCGTTTTCCAGCACGTAGTCCTCCAGCCCCGCCCACGTCGTGCGGTTCTGGTTGAAGTCCTCGTGCTGCGGCGTGCAGTTGGTGAAGTGGAAGGTGTCGTCGTTGGCCGACTTCGCCGCTTCCCGCGACGGTCCCCACGCCGGATCGAGCCGGCGTACGAGGTGCCCGCGGTCGAGCGGGTTGTCCGCGTAGACCGGCTCACCGGTCTGCTCCTCCTCCGGCACCCGCGGGTCCAGCGACCACTTGTCCTTCTCGCGGCGCAACCGGACGCTCGTCGCGCCGTCGATGTTGACCGCGGTGAAGAACGCGAGCCTGCGCTGCTTGTTCAGCACCACGCTGAAGTGGTGGTAGGGCAGCACGTGCTTCGGCTCGCTCGTGGCCTGCCGGTTCACCGCGGCCAGCGGCACCAGGTCCGGTGACAGCTCGGGCAGCGGAACCCGGTGACCGGCCAGGAAATCCGGGTCGTAACCGGCCCGGTTGCCGTAGTCCGGGTCGATGCGGATGGCCTCGGTGACGGGGGCGGCGACCACCGGCGAGGGCTCGCCGAACACACCGGCCAGCAGGGCCTGCTGCTCGGGCGGGAACGTGCGGGCGCGCAGGGCGGCCAGCAGGCGGCTGACCCGCACCCCCTCGTTGACGACCCCGCCCAGTTCGCCCTTCTCCGGCGCGGGGACGCTGGCGTGGTGCAACGCCACGATCTCCCACTGGTCGTTGAAGACCGGCGAGCCCGACGAGCCCGGTTCGGTGTCGGTCTCGTAGTGCAGGAAACGCTCCAGCACGTCGACGATCCTGTTCTCCCGCAACGCGATCTGCTTCCGCTCGCCGTTCGGGTGCTGCACGATCGTCACGAAGTCGCCGACGATCGCCTTGCCCTCGGCCTCGACCAGCCGGTTGAACCCGAACGGCGCCAGCTCCGCGGCGGTGGCCCGGACCGCGACGAGCGCGAAGTCCAGGCCCTGGTCGGCCGCGAAGAACCGCGCCGGGTCCAGCGCGAGCAGCCGCACCGGCAGCGGCAGGCCGTCGGCGCCGTCCTGGTAGTCGAACTCGACGACGCTGCACGCGGCGGTCGCGGCGTCGGCGAGGACGTGGTGGTTGGTGAGCAGCAGCTCCGGCGACACCAGCGATCCGGTGCCGTAGCCGCGCAGGCGGCCGCGGTCGTCGCGGATGGAGATGCGGCCCACCGCCTTCGCCGCGCGCACCCCGCCTTCGAGGTAGCCGACGCCGAGCAGGTCGTCGGTGCGGATGATCCGCTCCAGCACGGTGCCCGCGTCGCGCAGCGCGTCCTCCTGCCCCTCCGCGATGGCCACCGGGTCGACCGGGCGGACGTCCGGGCGGGAGCGGCTCAGCCGGTCGATGCGGGTGGCGACCCGGCCGGGGTCGTCGGCCTTCGCGAGCCCGAACGGCTCGGCCAGGATGGCGATCTTGCGCAGGCGTTCGTCCTCGCGCTCGTGCACACGCTTCTCGACCGCGTCGCGGTCCGGGTAGGACGTCATGTCAGCGGTCCGTGGGGATCGCGACTTCGCCGTCCTCGCCGATGAGCCGGTCGAGGACTTCGTCGGGCAGCCACACCCGGTGCGGGTAGTTGTCGCCCCACGAGTTGAGGATCGGCACGGCGTTCAGTTCGTCGGCGCGCGAGTTGGCGAGCACCTGGTGCACGTCCGCGGCGGAGGTCGCCCAGCGGAACGCGAGGATCCCGTCCGCCACGTCCGGCTCGTACCCGGCGCGCTCGCCCGAGTCGTCCCCGGCGAAGTCCTCCCGCCAGTCGACGTGGCCTGCGGCGACGAGCACTTCGGCGGCGGCACGGACGGAGGTGCCCTCGTCGTCGCCGGGGTTGGTCTGCGGCCACTCGTCGCGTTCCTTGGCGCGGTCCCACAGCCAGCGCGCGGCGTACAGGCCCTTGTTCAGCAGGGTCATGCAGCGCGACCAGCCGAAACCGACGCAGGCGCCCTCGTGGCCCTGGTCGTAGAAGCGGTACCAGTCGTCCGTGTCCGGGTCGCCGCCCGGTTCCAGGCAGACGCAGTGCCCGCCGCGGATCCGGCCGAGGTCGCCCCGGTGGCCGATGAAGAACTCGCCGGACCGCTCGTCGCGCTCCGGCTCGTCGAACGCCTCGTACCAGTTGACGCCGATCACCACGGGCACGGCGCTGGGGCGGTCCACCTCCGGCAGCGCCGTGATCGGGTAGTTCTCCAGGTGGCGCCAGTCGTCCGGGATGTAGCGGCCGAGCCGCCCGTCCAGGGGATCGCTGCCGATGGGACGGTAACGCATGATCCACTCCCGCGGGTGAGTCCGGAGGGCCTCCTCCTGGAGTCGCGGCCGGGGCGCGGAAGTTACTTGATCCGGTGTGGCCGTGGGGTGAACGATTCGTTGCCGCTGCTACGCTTCCGCGCGTGCAGGAGGACGGGCCGGTCGTGGACATCTACACCGACGGCGCGTGCAGCGGGAACCCCGGGCCGGGCGGCTGGGGCGCGGTGCTGCGCTACGGGCGGCACGAGAAGGAGCTCTACGGCGGCGAACCCGGCACGACGACGAACAACCGCATGGAGCTGATGGCGCCGATCCGCGCGCTGGAGGCGCTGACGCGGCCCTCGGTGGTGCGGGTGTACACGGACTCGAGCTACGTCCGCAACGGCGTGACGCAGTGGATGCCGCGCTGGAAGACGAACGGCTGGCAGACGGCGAGCCGCGAGCCGGTGAAGAACGCGGACCTGTGGCAACGCCTCGACGCGGCGATCGGCGCCCACGAGGTGCAGTGGCACTGGGTCAAGGGGCACGCCGGACACCCCGAGAACGAACGAGCGGACAAGCTCGCCGTGCGAGGCGCGAAGGAAGCCGCCGGGCGCGGGTGATCTTCCGGCGGGGGTGATTTCCCCGGGAGTGGCCTCCCGGCAGGGGTGACTTCCTCACCGCCGCGATCTCCCGGGACGGAAGCTGCTCGCCACTGCCCCTGCCGCGCCAGGCGCGGCGGCTGGGTCCGCCCTCGGCGCCTGGTCGCCCCGGCCTGAACCCGGGAGCCGCCGCTGACCCGCGCCCCCGGCCCGAGCGGTTCCTCAGGCCGAGGCGGCCCGGAAACGGTCGGCCAGCCGGAGGGCCGACATGCCGAGCCCGGCGGGAAACGCCGGCGCCGCGCGAGTGGTCAGGCGCTTCAGCTCCGGCTCGGTGTAGCGCACGCACTGGCGGTGCCACTCGAGGATGCCGGACATCCAGTCCTTCAGCTCGTCGGCGTGGCGGAGAAGCGCGTCGCGGGCGGGCTGGTCCAGTTCGGCGTCCTCGAAGAGCTGTGGCAGGTCCGTGGCGAGGATGTGCTCGAACTGTCCCATCCGTGCCGTCATCAGGTCGTTCACCACGTCCCGCGCGGCGAGCCGGTCCAGACCGAGGAAATGTTCCACCACCAGCACCATGTTGTGCAGCTCGCCCTCGAACTCGATCTCCTTCTGGTAGGAGAACAGGTCGTTCGCGAAGCACGCGTAGTCCTGCGCCGCGGTCTCCAGCTCACGCAGCGTCCTCGTGCCGAACAGCTCCGGCGGCACCTCGGTCAGGTGCGTGATCCTGGCCAGGCTCATCGTCATGTCCGAGCCGAACGTGCGCCGCCGCATCTCGACGTAGTCGATCGGGTCCGGGATGCGGTTCTGCGCCTGGTTGGCCAGCTCCCACACCCAGCTCGCGGTCATGTCCTCGACCGCCTTCCGGAACACCCGCCGCGCGTCGCCGCTCAGCGGGGTCGCCGTGCGCCGCCACAGGTCCTGCAGGCCGCGCTCGAGCGGGGTCAGCGGCTCCGGCGTCTCCCCCGCGTCCAGTGGCATGAACAGCGACAGCCGGTCGTTGGTCACCTTCGCGGCAGGCACGTTGCGGCCCGTGCCGAACACCGCCGGGAAGTAGTCGTCGCCGTAGGTGCCCCACGCCAGCCACGCCGTGGACAGGTGCAGCTCGTCCGGATCGGCGTCCGCGTGGATCATCGACGCGCAGTGCGCCAGGTCGATCCCGCGCAGCCGGTCCTCGTCCCACACCCCGCCGGCCTCCACACCCGGCACGGAATCGTAGAAACCCATTTCCCGGCACCACTGTGCGTTGCGCTCGCGCGCCTCGTCCAGGTGCGGGCTCGTGCGGAACGCGTACGGCATGTAGATCTCCGGCAGCGGCAGGTGCCCGACCTTCGTGAACGGCACGTGGTCACGCTGCTGCGTGCGGGTGCGCAGGACCGGTCCGGCCGTGAGCCGGCTGGAGCCGCCGCCGGCCGCGCCCTCGTTCATGTAGCGGCTGGACCGCGCGTGCCACTCGTGACCGCCGGACTGCCAGTCCTGCAGCCCCTTGACGTACGCCCCGACGGCGATCTGCTCGTGCGGCAGGGCCGCGTGCTCGGCCAGCAGCGCGGGCACGTCGACCAAGGCGGTGTCCTCGAACTGCTGCAGCCGGGACGTCAGGAGGTCGTTGACCAGCTCGGCCGCCTCCTGGGTGGAACAGCCGAGGAACCGTTCGAGCACCAGCACGGCGTTGGAGTTCTCGCCCTCCTCCTGCACCTCGCGCTGGTAGGAGAACAGGTCGTTGCGCAGGTGCACGGCGTCGGCGAACGTGTCGGACAGGACCTCGACGGGCCGCGTCGCCGACAACCGGTCCGGCACCTCGGCCCGCACGGCGTACTCGACCAGGTTCGCCGACCACGGCGCCCCGCCGACCCGCCGCCGCATCTGGATGTACTCGATGGGGTTGGCGACGCGGCCCAGGTCGATGTTCGCCAGTTCCCACATCGACTCGACCATCAGGTTGTGGGTGCTCAGGGTGAACCGCCGCCGCCACCCCTCCGACATCGCCGGGATCGTGCGCTCCCACAGGTCCTTCAGCCCGGCCTCGGCGGGGTTCGCCGGCTCCGGCGGCTCCTGGCCGGGCGCGGTCATGAACAGCTCGAGGCGGTCCAGGTACTCCTTCGCACCAGCCATGTCGCGGGAGTACTTGAACTGTTCGAGGAAGTGGTCGTCGAAGAAGAACACCCAGACGTACCAGTCGGTGATCAGGTCGAGGGCCGGGCCCTCGCAGTCCGGGTGCGTGTAGGCGCACATGAGGGCGTAGTCCATCTCGGCCAGCGCCGCCTCGGTCCACACCACACCCCCGCCGGGCTTGGCCGCGTCGAGCATGCCCATGCGACGCGCCCAGTCCATGCTGTGCGCGCGGGTGCCCTCCAGGTTCGGGTTGATCCTGGCCGGATGGGGGACGTAGAACTCGGGCAGAGTGAAGGCCTGCATGTCTTCGACGGTGCCATCGGTGATCGGGTGGCGGCAACGGCCAGGCGAGCGACCCGGGGTCCTGTTCGGATGAACGAGCGAGAACACCCTCAGTGGCCTCGGTGTCCTTTTCGGACAGTGCCGGTTATGTCAGTCACGACCAGCGGTTCTTCTCGGAATACTGGGAGCATTTGAAATCTCACCAGAATTCGGGACTGGGCCGTTCGAGCGATTTCACCGCAACCGATGAAACCAATGGAGTGAAGCGGCGATTATTTCCAGCCGTGGAACCCGACTACTGGTGGACGGATGCGCAGGGCAGGCGCAGACCTGGCTACAAGAAGAAGGGCGGCGCGGCGATCGCCGCCGTGGCCGTGGGCCTGGCCGTGGTCGGCGGGGCCGGACTGACCACGGGCGGCGGCGTCACCGGCGGTTCCGCCACCTCCGCCCACGGCAAGTCGGCCGGCAAGGACGCCGCCCGCAAGGGACAGCGCGGCGAGGCCTGGAACCGCATCGGCCTGCGCCAGCTGCGGCAGACCGCTCACGCCGCGACGACCTGCGGCGCCCACTCCTACGGCCAGGTCCAGCAGTTCTTCCGGACGCACCCGTGCCGCAAGCTGGACCGGCTCCTCCTCGCGATCGGGGACACGCGCGGCAACACCGTCGTCGTGTCGATCGCGTGGGTGCGCATGCCGAGCGCGGGCACCGCGGCCGAACTCAAGGAGCTCGCCGACACCGACGGCACGGGCAACGTCGAGCCCCTGGCGGCTGGCGCGCTCGGCCTCACCGGCGTCGAGTTCACGGGGCGGTACTACGGGTCCCGGCGCGACGGCTCGCTCGTCGTCATCGCGGAGGCCGCGCCCGGCGGCGGTCGGCCGGACCCCGCGACGATGGACGACGCCGCCGAGGTCGCGGCCGAGTTCCCACCGCCCTAACGCCGCTCCAGGACGCCGCGGATGAACGCGGCCTGCCCGGCGTGCTGGAGGTCGTCGGAGAGGATGCTGACCAGCCGGACCCCGAGGGTCACCGGCGGGTCCCACGCCTCGTCGACCACGTCGTCCAGCCGGTCTTCGCGCAGCGAGCCCAGCCACGCGACCGTCGAGTCGTGCACCGCGTCGTGGTAGCCGGTGAGCAGTTTGGCCTCCGCGCGCACCGCGGCGACGTCCTTGGAGCGGTGCCCGTAGCCCGTCGCCCCCGGACGGAACGGCAGCCCGAACCGCTCGTGCCACCCCTGCTCGGTCCACACCTGCGGCGTGCCTGCCAGGTCCGCGATGTGGTCGTCCTGCACCCGCGTGAGGTGCCAGACCAGCCACGCGATCGAGTTGGCGTCCGCGTCGAGGCGCTCGGCCAGCTGGTCCTCGGTCAGCCCGTCGACGGCCTCGTGCACGACCTCCTGGATGCGGCCGAACCCGTCGATCACCAAGTCCGCAACAGTCATGCCCCCACGCTAACCGCGATCGACGAGTCCCGCCGCCACGAGCTGGACCACCACGAGCACGGCGATCGCCTCGGCCGCCAGCAGCCCGATCAGGACCAGCACCTGCGTCACCCCGGCCTGCACCGGGCTGGCCCCGCCGAGCAGCACGCCGACGTAGGCGCCGGGCAGGGTCACCAGGCCGACCGTGCGGGTCTGGTCGAGCGCGGGGATCAGCGCCTGCCCGGCGCTGGGACGGCAGATCTCCAGCGCGGCCGCCCGTGGCAGGAAACCGAGCGCGAGCGCGGCTTCGTACTCGCCGTGCCGCGTGGCCAGCTCGTCGAGGGCGCGGCGGGCGGCCTGGGACGTCGCGCTCATGGCGCCGCCGATGACGATCCCGGCGATCGGCACCACCGCGATCGGCTCCAGCGGCGCCACACCCGACCCCAGCACCAGCGCGAGCACCGGGAGGACACCGCACGCCAGGGCGACGGCGATCCACGGCACGCGGCGCAGCCGGAGCCCGACGCGGCGGGCCGAGGTGACCGCGGCGACGGTGAACATGAGCAGCACGAACAGCGCGGTCAGCCAGCCGGACCGGAGCACGGCGGTGATCAGCAGCGACACCGCGCCCAGCTGGACGACCGCGCGGCCGGCCGCCGTGGCGACCGCCCACCCGGGCCCGAGCCGGCCGAGCCACACCGCGAGGGCGCCCACCACGACGAGCGCGGCGAGGACGACGGCCAGCACCGGCCCGGTCTGCAGCGTCGCACCGTTCACGAGGTGATCGTGCCCCACGGCGACCGCGGGAGGCGGCGCGGACGGGTCAGGGCAGCGACTTCGAGCAGCGCACCATGCCCTGCGGCGCCGACACGGACCGCTCGCTCACCACGACCCCGTCGACGATGATGCGGCACGTCAGGGTGCCGCCGCCGGCGTTCTGCGCCGTCAGGCTGAAGTACTGCTCCGAGCCCTGCGGCCCGGTGCGCTCGATCGACACCGACCACGGCGTGTCCGTTTCGAGGACCTGGGCGATGTCGGCGCCCTTCGCCACGTACGTCACGTTCAGCGCACCGGCGCCGCCCGTCAGCTCGTACGTCACGGCGTAGGACACCTGCGGCACCGGCGCGACCGGCGCCACGACCGGCGCGCTGGCCCCGCTGAGCGACCCCACCGACGGGTCGGCGGAGCGCTGCCCGGCGACGAGCAGCGAGGTGAGGCCGACCGTCAGGACCACCCCGAGGGCGGCGAACACCGCCATCGAACTGGCCAGCGGCCGCCGCGGTCCCGGCCCGGGACCCACGGTGGGAACAACACCCATGGCGTCGTCTTCTCTCGGCTCACCGCGCTTCCACCGAGCGCGTCAACCATTCCTCGCAAGCCGAGCGTGAATCGTTACCTGGCGGGAACACCACCGTCCGCTTTTCACCCGCTCGGGGTAGTGCAACCCCGCTGACCTGCGACTTCTACTCGCTCGTATCGTCGATCGCGCCGGTCTCCACGGCCAGGATCCCGGGCTGCTCGGCCAGCGCCGCGAGCAGGTCGTCGACGCCCCGTGGCCCGAGCAGCCGCATCCTCAGGTCGATCACGCCGCCGGAGTCGCGGCGGTCGGTCAGGGCCTGCTGGACCGAGTAGCCGGAACGGGTCGCCAGTTCGAGGATGCGCCGCAGCGCCCCCTCGCCGTCCCGGTAGGCCAGGCGCACCGTCGTCGTCGCGGGGCTCCGGCGCGTCAGCAGCCGCACCAGCGGCGGGTAGCCGTAGACCACCACGAAGTGCGCCGCGGTGACGACCACCGCCAGGAGCGGCAGCCCGGCGGCGCACGCGCAGCCCACCGCCACGCTCATCCACACCACCGCCGCGGTGGTCAGGCCGCGCACCACGTCGCGCCGCACGAAGATCAGCCCGCCGCCGATGAACCCGATCCCGGACACGATCTGCGCCGCCACCCGCGACGGGTCCAGCACGACCCGCCCCGGCTCGAGCACGTCGGTGAAGCCGTACTTGCTCACCAGGAGGAACAGCGCCGCGCCCACCCCGACCAGCGTGTGCGTGCGCAGGCCGGCGCTCTTCTGCTTCAGTTCGCGTTCCAGGCCGATCAGCGAGCACAGCACCAGCGCGAGCACGAGTTCGCCGACCTGCTGCCAGCCCTGGCCCGAGGGTTCGGAAAACACCCGGCCAGGCTAGTGCCCGCTCTCCCGCTGCTGCTCGGCCAGAAAGTGCGTTATGTCCTTTGTGGAGGGGTAGAGTTCGCGGTACCGCGCGTAGAACCGGTCATAAGTGTCCACGGCGGCAGGATCCGGGCGAACCGTGCTCGCCACCGGGTTCCAGCGCGTGATGTCCGGCTCCGCGCCGATCGCGACGGCCGCCAGCAGCGCGTCGCCGAGCGCGGCGCCGATCGTCTCCGCGGGCACCTGCTGGTCGGCGCCCGTCACGTCGCTGACGATCTGCGTCCACAACCCGCCCTGCGTGCCGCCGCCGACCGCGACCAGCCGGCCCGCCGCGCCGCCGGAGTCGCGCATGGCCTCCAGGTTGTGCCGCACCCCGTACGCGATGCCCTCCAGGGCAGCGCGGTAGATCTCGCCGATGCCGTGCGAGGTGGTCAGCCCCGCCAGCACGCCGCGGGCGTCCGGGTCGAACAGCGGCGTGCGCTCGCCCGCGAAGTAGGGCAGCATCAGCAGTCCCCGGCTGCCCGGCGGCACCTTCGCGGCCTGGTCGACGAGCGTGGCGAAGTCGCCGCCGACGAGACGGCGCAGCCAGTCGGTGATCGCGCCGGAGGTCGCCATTCCGGCCGCGAGCGAGTACGTGCCGGGGAAGGCGCCGCACGTCGTCCACAGGCCGGTGTGCGGGCGCGGGTCGGCCAGCACCTGGATGAGGAACATCGTGGTGCCGTACATGACCATCGTGTCGCCCGGCTCGGCGACGCCGACGCTGGCGGCCTCGGCCCACGCGTCGACGGTCCCGGCGGTGACCGGAAGACCTTGCGGCAGACCGGTTTCCGCCGCCGCGGCCGCGCTCACCACGCCGGCCACCTCGGTCGGCCACACCAGCCGCGGCATCTCGACGCCGGGCGCGCACAGCGCCGCCCAGTCCGCGGCCCAGTCCCCCGCGCGCAGGTCGTACATCGGGTCGCACTGGCTGGCCGAGTGGTGGTCCAGGACGTACTCGCCGGTCAGCCGGTGCACGAGGTAGGAACTGCACATCAAGAACAGCCGGGTGCGCCGGAACACCTCCGGCTCGTGGCGGGCGAGCCAGCGCCACTTCGGGCCGACCGCCTGCGACGACAGCGCCGTCCCGGCCCGCTCCAGAATGGACTCCGCGCCGAGTTCGGCGGTCAGCTCCTCGATCTCCCGGGACGCCCGGGTGTCCACGCCGTACAGGATGGCGGGCCGCAGCGGCGTGCCGTCCGAGTCGGCGGGCAGCAGCACCGGCCCGATGCCGCTCACCGCAAGCGCGGCCGGCTTCCGATCGCCCGCCGCCGCGACCAGTTCCCGGGTCAGTGCGAGGAAGTCCTGCCACCACACGGTTTCCGCGTCGTGCTCGACCCAGCCCGGGTGCGGGCACGACGTCTCGTGCGCCCGCGAGACGCGGGCGACGATCTCGCCGTCGGGGGTGACCAGGACGCCCTTCGAGCTGGACGTCCCGATGTCGATGCCGAGCAGCAGATCAGTCACGGGACCACTCGTGCACGTCGACGCCGAGCAGGCCGGCCGCGGCCCGCAGCTCGGCGCGGCGGTCGCCCGGGATGGCGTGGATGTGGTTGGCCCCGAACTGCGACAGGAACGTCTCGGCGGGCGCGTCCAGCCGCGCCCACGCGTGCGGCCACTCCGGCGTGGACTGCCGCATCAGGGACTCGTTGGTCTCGTCGTCGTAGTTCTCGAACTCGCCCAGCATCAGCTGCAGACGGTACTCCCCGGCCTGCCGGGTGAGCCGCCCCAGCGTCATCTGCCCTGGCGCGGCGATGTGCTGGACCGACGCGCCACCCGCGGGGAAGAAGAACACCTCCGGGTAGAAGTGGACCTTCGCCAGGTTCTCCGCCGGGTCGTCGCTGCGCGCGGCGTACCAGGTGGCGTGCTGGCCGGAGTTGCACAGGTCCCAGATGTCGCGGTCGGCGTGGTAGTGGCGCACGTCGGCGAACAGCACCGGGTCGCCGGAGATCTTGTGCATGAGCTGCATGGTCAGCGCGCCGTCCATGTCCGCCTCGGTGGCGGTGACGTGCACCGGCTTGGGGCCGTTCCAGTCGTAGGGGTCGTTGAGGAACGCCTCGGTGATGTCCATCGTGGCGAAGTGCTCGGTCAGCTCCGGCTGGCCCTTGATGCCGGAGAAGTCGAGCTTGCGCTCGTCGATGATGTCGCGGATCGCCAGGTACGACCGGATCTGCCGCTCCAGCAGCTCGGGCGTGAGCTTCCGGCCGTCGTAGTGGACACCGGCGGCGTGCTCCTCGATCCAGCGGCGCGCCTTGGCCGCTTCGCCGACGTCGGCCTTCTCCGCGCGCAGCACCAGCTCGTACTGGTCGATCTCCTCGACGTCGACGCCGAACTGGCGCATCCACTGGTCGGTGTTGGCGACCGCGGTGTTCATGCCCATCGGGCGGCCGCCGAAGCGGCCGAAGGTGGACCCGCGCAGCGACGCGACCGCGGCGGCGGCCCGCGCGTGCGCGCCGACCCGGCCGGCCAGGTCCGCGTCGTCCGGCGCGCCCCACATCCGGGTGTGGGCGCGGCCGATCTGGTCCAGCGCGCCACCGGCGGCGAGCATGCCGACCAGCCCCGGCTCGGTGGGGTCGGTGCTGGCGACCAGGATCAGCGGGCTGCGCGTGGCGTCCGCGGCGAGCATCGTGAAGTGCGGGAAGCTCCACACCGCGTAGTAGAAGATCGTGACGTCCACCCCGGCGGCGGCGACCTCCCGCGCCACCGACGTGGCCAGCGTGTTGGTCGCGACCAGGTCCGGCCCCGCGACCACGTCGTGCCCGGCCGCGGTCAGCGAGCGCACGAGCTCGTCCTGTTTGGACTGGATGAACCGGGCGTTGCGCGCGTGCACATGGTCACGCCCGTCGGAAATGCTGATCACGCCGATGCGGGCCACGCTGCCTCCTAGGGCGGGTAATCGATTACTCAAGACGCTATTCTGGACCCCGGACGGTGTCAATAGCCGCCCGTCCACCGCGTGAGCGGCGAGGAAGACGGGAGGTCGCGGTGGCGACCATCAGCGATGTGGCGCGGCGCGCCGGGGTGTCCACGGCCACCGTGTCGCGGGCGCTGAACGGCGTGTCCACAGTGGATCCGGCGCTGGTCGCCAGGGTACGCGCCGCGGCGGAAGAGCTGGGCTACCAGCCGAACGGGCTCGCGCGGAACCTGCGCAGGCAGGAGACCGCGGTGCTCGCGCTGATCATCTCCGATGTGGAGAACCCGTTCTTCACCGCGATCGCCCGCGGCGTCGAGGACGTGGCGCAGACGGCCGGTTACTCCGTGGTGCTGTGCAATTCCGACGAGAGCGCCGAGAAGGAGCGCCGCTACATCGACGTGGCGCTGCAGGAACGGGTGGCCGGGGTGGTGATCTCGCCGACCGACGAGTGGGCCGGGGTCGAGATGCTGCTGCGGCGCGGGACCCCGGTCGTCGCGGTGGACCGGCCGCTGCGCGCGGGCACCGGTGATCAGGTGCTGGTCGACAGCCGGGCTGCGGCCAGGGCGGCGGCCGAGCATCTGCTGGCGGCCGGTTACCAGCGGGTCGGGTGTGTGACCGGGCCGGCGGGGGTGCGCACGGCCGACGACCGGCTGGCGGGGTACCGGGACGCGCTCGGGCGGCGGAAGCGGCGCGAGCGGCGGGCCGAGTACCGGGCGTCCGGCGGCGAGGCGGCGACGCGTGCGCTGCTGGCCGAGGCGGAGCCGCCGGACGCGCTGCTGGTGGCCAACAGCGCGATGGCGATCGGCGTGCTGGAGGCGCTGCGGGCGGCCGGGCTGAGGCTGGGGCGGGACGTCGGGGTGGTGGCCTTCGACGACGTCCCCTGGGCGACGCTCATCGACCCGCCGCTGACGGTCGTGGCCCAGCCGGCGTACGAAATAGGAGCGGAAGCGGCGCGGCTGCTGCTGGCCCGGATAGCCGATGGCTCGTTGCCCCCGACCGCGACGACGCTGGAGGCGCAGCTCATCGAGCGGGGCAGCAGCCACCGCGCCTGAACGGGGGTTCGTTTCCGGCGGCGATCCGGGGCCGTCCCGCCGCCGGGGGGACGGGACGGCGCGCGAAACGGTCAGGAACCGTTGTTCAGCTCGGCGTACGTGGCCGCCGCGTTGTCCTTCGTCACCAGCTTCGTCGGCAGCGTCTGCGTCTTCGGCACCTGGCGGCAGTCCACCAGGATGCTCTTCGCCGCGGCGATCGCCTCCTGCCCGCCCGTCGGGTAGATGAACGTCGCCGACAGGCGGCCCGCCTCGACCGCCTTCAGCCCGCCCGACTCGATCGGCAGCCCGTCGATCCCGGTGATCGGCAGGTCGGGCCGCCCGGCGTTCGCGGCGGCGATGCGGGCGCCCTCGCCCATCGGGTCGTTGTGCGAGTAGATCGCCTGGATGTCCGGGTTCGCCTTGAGGATCGCGTCGGCCTGCTGCTGGCCCTTGTCCCGCAGCCAGTCGCCGTCCTGCGCGGCCACGATCTCGATCTTCGAACCCTGGATGCCCTGCATGAAGCCGTCGTGCCGTTCCCGCGCCGGGGTCGACCCGGCCAGCCCGCGCAACTCGCCGATCTTCCCGCCGTCCGGCAGCAACGTCGTCTTGAAGTACTCGCCTGCCTGCCGCCCGATGTCGACGTTGTCCGCGCCGATGAACGACGTGTAGGCGTCGCCGTCGACCTTGCGGTCCAGCACCAGCACCGGGATCCCCTTGTCGTAGGCGCGTTTCACCGGCGCGGTCAGCGGCGTGGCCTCGTTGGGGCTGATGATGAGCAGGTCGACCTGCTGGGTGATGAAGTTGTCGACCTGCTCGACCTGCTTCGAGTTGTCCTGTGCGGCGTCGGCGAAGTTGACGGTGAACTGCGGCACCGACGCGGCCGCGGCGCGGATGTCGTCGTCCATCCGCTGCCGGTACGGCTCGGCGACGTTGGCCTGGCTCATCCCGATCGTGTACTGCCCGTCGGCGCCGCACCGCTCCGGCACGCCCTGCGCGCCGCCGCCGCTGCCCGAGTTCTCGTTCGTGGTGCCGCAGGCCGCGAGCAGCAGGCACGCGCCCACCGCCGCCAGGCCACGGGACTTCCTCATGGTCCTTATCCCCTCTCGTCAGGAAACCGATGCCGGGCGCAGCCGCTGCAACCCCGCGGCGAGCACGATGACCAGGCCGATCACGAGCAGCTGGACGTTGGAGTCCACGTTGTTCAGGCCCAGGATGTTGCGCAGCACGCCGACCAGCAGCGCGCCGGCCACCGTGCCGACGACCGAGCCGCGCCCGCCCATCAGGCTGGTGCCGCCGATGACCACGGCGGCGATCGCGTCCAGCTCGTACATCGCGCCGTCGTTGGGCCCGCCGAAGTTGAGCTGCCCGGCGTGCACGATTCCGGCCAGCGCCGCGAGCAGCCCGCACAGGCCGAACACGATGATCTTCACCCGCTTGACCGGCACGCCGGACAGGCGCGCGGCCTTTTCGTTGCCGCCGATGGCGTAGATGTGCCGGGAGAACGCGCTGACCCGCAGCAGCACCACCGCCAGGGCGGCGACCACCAGGAAGATCAGCGCGGGGATCGGCACCAGCCCGTTGAAGGTGCGCTCCCCCAGCAGTGAAAACGTCTCGGGCGCCTGCCCCGGCCCCTCGCCGTAGGTGATCGACACGCCCTGCCCGCCGGACCAGATCCGCGCCAGCCCGCGCGCGATCTGCATGCCGGCCAGGGTCACGATGAACGCCTGGATGCCGAACGACGTGATCGCGAACCCCTGCAACAGCCCGAACCCGAGCCCGATCGCGAGCACCAGCGCCACCGCGGGCATCAGCCCGAGGTCGTTCTCGGTGAGCAGGACCGCCGCACCCACGCTGGCCAGGCCGAGCACCGACCCGACGGACAGGTCGATGCCGCCGATGAGGATCACCAGCGTCATCCCGACGGCGAGGATCCCGATCTCCGACATGGAGCGCACGACGTTGAACAGGTTGCCCGAGTCCAGGAACACGAGCTCGCCGTTCTTGCTCGGCGAGTACACCACCGCGGCGATGAACACCAGCACCAGGCCGAACAGGCTCTGGAACCGGAACAGCGTCGCCAGCAGCCCGCCGCCGGGGCGGGCGAGGTCGGGCAGCGCGGCCACCTTGGTCATGACGTCCCTTCCGCCACCAGGTCCTCGACGGCCCCCTCGCCCATCGAGAACGCCAGCAGCTCCGCTTCGGTGGTGCTCGCCGTGTCCAGTTCCCGCACGCTGCGGCCGTCCCGCAGCACGACCACGCGGTGGCACACGCCGATCAGCTCGGCCGGCTCCGACGACGCGAGCAGGACCCCCACGCCCCTGCTCGCCGCCTCGCCGAGGAGCCGGTAGATCTCGGCCTTCGCGCCGACGTCCACACCGCGGGTCGGCTCGTCCAGCAACAGCAGCGCCGGTTCGGTGAGCAGGCCGCGCCCCAGCACGACCTTCTGCTGGTTGCCGCCGGACAGCGAGCCGGCCGGATCCCGCAGCGACGCGAGCTTCACGCCGAGGCGGTCGACCATCTCCTGCGCCGCGCCGCGTTCCCGCCGCCGCGGCACCACCCCGGCCCGGGCGATGCGGTCCACTATGGACAGCACCGTGTTGGCGAGCACGGAGTGCTCCAGCGCCAGGCCCGCGACGCGCCGGTCCTCGGGCACGAACGCGATGCCGAGCCGCAGCGCGCCGCGGGGGCCGCGCGGACGGATCTCCTCGCCGCGCAGCAGGATCCGCCCGGACCAGCGTCCCCCGACGCCGTAGATCGTCTCCAGCAGCTCCGTGCGGCCGGCGCCGAGGAGCCCGGCGACGCCGACGATCTCACCGCGCCCGACCCGCAGGCTGATGCCGGCCGGATCACGACGGCCAGGGCGCCGCGACTGCACGACCAGGTCCTCGACGCGCAGCAGCTCCTCCCCCGCGCCCGCGCCGTCGCCGGTGCGGAACATCGACTCGACCGGCCTGCCGACCATCGCCTCGGACGCCTGCTGCGCGGTCATCGCCCGCGCGTCGAACTCCGCCACCACCTCGCCGTTGCGCAGCACGGTCGCCCGGTCCGCCACGCGGCCGATCTCGTCCATGCGGTGCGAGATGTAGACGACGCCGGCGCCGGCGCGGCGCAGTTCGGCGATCACGGCGAACAGCCGGTCGATCTCCGGCGCGGACAGCGCGGACGTCGGCTCGTCCATCACGATGATCCGGGCGTCCAGCGACAGCGCCTTCGCGATGGTGACCAGCTGCTGCTCGCCGGTGCGCAGCTCCTCCACCGGACGGCGCGGGTCGAGCGCGATGCCGATCCGGTCCAGCAGGCGCGCGGTCTCGCGCACCATCCGG
This sequence comes from Amycolatopsis sp. 3B14, assembly GCF_050958625.1. Taxonomy (NCBI): domain Bacteria; kingdom Bacillati; phylum Actinomycetota; class Actinomycetes; order Pseudonocardiales; family Pseudonocardiaceae; genus Amycolatopsis; species Amycolatopsis sp. 3B14. The sequence goes on along the minus strand of NZ_JBHZEN010000039.1, from coordinate 80,037 downwards.
CGGCGGTCGATGGTGCCGAAGCGGGTGCGTGGTTCGCGGCCGAGGAACACGTTCTCGGCGATCGGCAGCGCCGGGACGAGGTCGAGTTCCTGGTGGATCATGGCGACCCCGGCGCGCTGCGCGTCGGCGGGCCGGGCGAACCGGACGGGCGAGCCGTCGATGCGGATTTCCCCGCGGTGGCCGCCGACCTCACCGGAGAGGATCTTCATCAAAGTGGACTTGCCCGCGCCGTTCTCACCGAGCAGCGCGTGCACTTCTCCGGCACGAACAGTGAAATCGACGTCACGCACCGCATGAACGCCGCCGTAGGACTTGCTCACCCCGGCCAGTTCGACCAGGGACGACCGTGCCTCCGCGTCCATGCCGGCCCCCTCGCCACGCTGCGAGAAATCGATTACTCGGCCGAACCTAGAGTGACCCGACCCACATGTCAAGAGTGGACAAGGTCGTGTCCTCTGCGGACAGTTTCCCCCAGGGCGCACGAACCCGCACGCCGAGCGCTATGCTGGGGCCCATGACGGTCGCGCTGGAGAACGTCCTCGCCAAGGCAGGCCTCCGGATCGACGCCGCGGACTTCCTCTCGCTGGTCGAGGACGCCGCGCGCCGCCTCGCCCCGCCGAACCCGGACCCGGTGTCGTTCTTCTCCGAGGGGCAGCGGGCCGCGCTCGCCGAGACCGGGCTCGATCTGTCGCCCCGGCGTGACGACGAGCCGGACAGCCGCGCGCCGTCGGTCGCGGCGCACGCGGTGCTGGCCGAGTCCGCCCTCACGGTCGCCGAGGCCGCGCGACGGCTGGGCGTGGACCCGAGCCGGATCCGGCACAAGCTGGCCGACCGGCGGCTGACCGGCTGGAAGGACCAGGGCGGCTGGCGGCTGCCGTCGTGGCAGTTCGGCGAGCGGGGCGCGCTGCCCGGGCTGGAAGCCGTGCTGGCCGCGGTGCCGGACGACCAGCCCGCGCTGGTCGTGGCCGCGTTCATGAACACCGAGCAGGCCGACCTGCAGATCGGCGGGCGGCCCGCCACCCCGCGGCAGTGGCTGCTGGCCGGGGGCGACCCCGGGCCGGTCGCCGCGCTCGCCGCCACGCTCGGCACCCCGTTCTGAGGCCGCGCCGCATCCCATGGCCCGCTTGCCACTCCCGCCGTCGCGGGCGGAGCTCGTCGCTGCCCTGCGCGCCGACGTCGACATCGTGACCGTGGCGCCGACGCGGCGGCTCGTCCGGATCTTCACCGCGGGCGGCAACCACCCGCAGCAGTGGAACACGTTCCGCTACACCGGTCCGCTGCCGCACGGCCGCTTCGACCCGCAGCCGCCCAGCCGGGACGGGCGCGCCACCGCCGACCCCGGCCACGGGGTGCTGTACTTCGGGCTGACCGTGCGGACGAGCGTGGCCGAGGTGTTCCAGACGACGTCGCTGGTCGACCGCAGGACGCGGCTCCCGCGGCTGGTCGTGGTGCGCCCCTCGCGGCCGCTGAGGCTGCTCGACCTGACCGGCCTGTGGCCGACGCGGGTCGGGGCGTCGCAGGAGATTTCGAGCGGGCCGAAGAAGATCACGCAGGCGTGGGCGCGGGCGATCCGCGCGGCCTTCCCGGAACTGGACGGGCTGTGGTACCGCTCGTCGATGGACGGCGGGCACCCCGCGCTGTGCCTGTGGGACCCGCCGGCGGGCGAGGCGCTGCCGCTGGCGCCGGACGTGCTGCTGCCGCTCGACCACCCCGGCCTGGACGTGCCGCTGGGCCGGGTGTGCGAGGAACTGAACTACGTGCTGCTCAACTGAAGGGCGCGGGAACAGCGGATTTCCAGGGGCGGCGCGCCGGTGCTGGCCCGGCACACCTGGATCAACGCGTGGCGAGACCCCGCCGCCAGCCCGCCTGCTGCTCTGCGGAGCGCCGGCACCGGAGCCGGGGAACCCCGGCGCGCCGTACCACGACGCCACCTCGCCGGTGGGCGCGCCGGGGCAACCGGTCCGGGACGCAGCGCGATCCAGCCGGCTCCGTTATCCAGCCGGCTCCGGGGCCAGCGAGGCCGAGCCGGGCGCGGAAGCGCTCGGCTCGACCCTCGGTCCGCAAGCTGTCCAGGTGCGCGGGTGGAGCGCCAGCCCTCGACCTTGATCCGGGCCGGCGTCTCCGCCTCGGCAACCGGCGCGTCAGGCCAGGTGGCGCGACCACCAGTCCAGGATCGCGTCGAAGCGCTGCACCCGGTGGCGCGGTTTGCCGGACCGGCTCAGTTCGTGGCCCTCGCCGGGGAAGAGCAGCATCTCGACCTCCGTGCCGTTGCGTTTGAGCTCCACGAACAGCCGCTGGGCCTGCTCCACCGGGCACCGCCAGTCGTGCTCGGAGTGGACCACCGCGAACGGGATGCGGATCTGCGCGGCGTAGGTCAGCGGGCTGCGCTCGCGCTGCACCACCGGGTCCGCGCCGACGTAGGCCTCGGTGAAGAACCAGCCGATGTCGGAGCTGCCGGTGAACGAGTCCCACGCGTTGACGGCCCGCTCGCTCCACGCGGCGCGGAACCGGGAGCCGTGGTGGGCCGCCAGCCACGTGGTCATGAAACCGCCGTACGAACCGCCCATCACGCCGACCCGCGAGGAGTCCAGGTCGTCGCGCTCCAGTGCCGCGTCCAGCAGCGCCAGGACGTCGTCGACGTCGACCGTGCCCAGGCCGTGCACGATCGCCTGCCCGTGGCTCTCGCCGTAGCCGGCCGAACCGCGCGGGTTGCCCATCACCACGGCGTACCCGGCCGACGCGTACACCTGCGCCTCGTCGAACAGGCCCCAGTCGTAGGCCGCGAACGGGCCGCCGTGCACCACGAGCAGCACCGGGTGCGGCCCGTCGCCCTCGGGCAGCACCAGCCAGCCGTGCACCGGGTACCCGTCCGGCGCCGTGGCGGTCAGCTCCTCGACCGGGCGGATCCCCTTCTCCCGCACCGGCTTCGACAAGTCGGTGAGCACCAGCTGGTCCGGGCCGTCGAGCAGCACCACGTCACCCGAGCTGTCCGGCCGCGCCACGACCGCGGCGATCCGCTCACCGTGCACCGTGAACGACCGCACCGCGCCGCGCTCACCGAGCAGCCTGCCCAGGCCGTCCAGCGGCGCCCGGTCGGCGTCCCGCGGCACGGCCCGCAGCTCGATCGCGCCGCGGTTGAGCACGGTCACCAGGACCTCGTCGCGGAACTGCGCGGGCGGCACGTCGGCCATGCAGTACACGGACTCCGGGTCGGTCAGGCGGCGCGGCTTCGCCGGCTCGCCGTCGGCGGGCAGCTCGGCCGACCACAGTCCCGGGTTGCGGGCGACGACGTGCGGCCACGTGTACTCCTGGCCGTAGAAGAGGATCGTCCCGTCCGCGGTCACCGACGGCTTGGCCGCGCTGCCCGCGCTCCGCACCGCGAGCACCGGCTCACCGCCCTCGGCCGGCACCAGGTAGAGGTCGCTCTCCTCGGTGCCGGTGGCGCCCCACTCGCGGGGCGCGACGACGAGCACGGCCGAGCCGTCCGGCAGCCACGCCGGGTCGGAGACGTCGGCCTGGTCGTCGGTCAGCGGCTCCGGTTCGCCCGGGTCGGTGACGTCGAGGACGAACAGCCGACGCGGGCGGTCCCGCAGGAAGCCGACGTTGTCGAGCCGGTAGTCGTAGCGGGTGATCCGGCGGGGCGCCTCCGCACTCGGTTCGAGGACTTCGCCGTCCTCGTCCGGCGCGCCGTAACGGCCGGCTTCGGGCACCCGCGCGGTGAACGCGACGCGGCGCGAGTCCGGCGCCCACACCGGGGCGCCGGCGCCGAGCGGCAGTTCGGTGAGGCGCCGGGCGTCGCCGCCGTCGGCGGGCATCACGTGCAGCTGCGGCTTGTCGCCGTCCGCGCGGAGGAAGGCCACCCAGCGGCCGTCCGGGGAGATCGCGGGATCGGTGTCCCGCTCACCGTGGGTCCACTGCCGGGCCGCCCCGCCGTCGGGGGCGGCCCGCCACAGCGAACTGCGATAGGTGTTGCCGCCGAGGTCGGGGGTGGTGACCGCGGTCAGCAGCAGGGTGCCGTGCAGCGCCGGAGTGCCGGGCACGGCGAGGAGTTCGAGATCCGAGGGACGCATGCCCCCGAACCTACCGGATTTCGTTAGCCTCGCTAAGAGCCTCTGACTCCGACTTCTTCTCGTCCCGCTTGGCCTTGGCCAGACTGAGGACGGTGGTGGCGGTCAGGACGACCACGATCACGCCCAGCGACACCCAGTTGTTGATGTCCAGCCAGTCCGGCACGGCGTGATACTCGTGCAGCGCGTGCAGGATCAGCTTCGCGCCGATGAAGGCGAGGATGACCGCCAGGCCGTAGGACAGGTAGACCAGCTTGTTCACCAGGCCGCCGAGCAGGAAGTACAGCTGCCGCAGCCCCATCAGCGCGAACGCGTTGGCGGTGAACACCAGGAAGGCTTCCTGCGTGATGCCGAAGATCGCCGGGATCGAGTCGACCGCGAAGAGCAGGTCGGCGCTGCCGATGGCCACGATCACCACGAACATCGGGGTCAGCCAGCGCTTGCCGTCCCGCTTGATCGTCATCTTGTGGCCGTGGAAGTCGTCGGTGACCGGGTAGACCTTGCGGATCCACCGCACGACCGCGTTCTCATGGTACTCGTCCTCGTGGTCGTTGCCGCGCAGCATGCTGATGGCCGTCCACACGAGGACCGCGCCGAACAGGAAGAACACCCACACGAACTGGGCGATCAGGGCCGCGCCCACCGCGATGAACACGCTGCGCATGGCCAGCGCGAGCAGGATGCCGATCAGCAGCACGCGGTGCTGGTGGATCGCGGGCACCCGGAACGAGGCCATGATGATCATGAAGATGAACAGGTTGTCCACCGAGAGCGAGTACTCGGTGATGTACCCGGTGAAGAACTGGACGCCGTAGTCGTGCCCGGCGAGGACCCACACGCCGATGCCGAACAGCACCGCGCAGGTGACGTAGAAGACGACCCACTTGGCCGCTTCCTTGGTGGTGACTTCATGCGGCTTCCGGTCGACGATCACGAGATCGATCGCGATCAACACGAGCAGGCCTGCAACAGTGGCAGCCCACAGCCACACGGGGACATTCATCTACGCAATACCTCCGGTTAGCGCGCAGCAGCAGCTAGCCGGAGGTCTCTTCCGCCGGTGGAACCGGCCGACGGTGCCGGGTGTCCCGAAGGACCGCCGTGCTGACGACACCGCCGCGAAGGAATACTCCCCTCCACGTCGTATCCATCTTTCCTGATCAACCGGACGAACACCACCTTAGGTAACCCTCATCACCCGGATTCCAAGATCAGGACCCGCGCTGACGCGTTCTCAGGAAAGCTCCCATACGGTTTCGGTGTGCCCCGAATCCCGCTCCCGCACACGCGCCGTTCCCGGATGGTGGCCCTCGGGGTCGTCGTCCTGCTGGTGGCGGCCGCCGTGCTCGTCTGGACGCGCTCGTCGAGCGAGCCCGCCGCGGTGCCGACGCAGGACGCCTTCCTCGACGTGCCCGCCGCGCCCGGCTCCGCCGCGAAGGTCACGCTGGACACCACGCTCTACCTGCCCGAGCGCACGCCCGCCCCGGCGGTGCTGCTGCCGCACGGGTTCGGCGGGGACAAGAACAGCGTCGCGGGCGACGCGCAGGAGCTGGCCCGGCGCGGGTTCGTGGTGCTCACCTACTCGGCGCGCGGCTTCGGCCGCAGCACGGGTGAGATCGGGCTGAACGACCCGGACTTCGAGGTCGCGGACGCCGCCCGGCTGCTCGACTGGCTCGCCACCCGCCCGGAAGTCCGGCTGGACGGTCCCGGCGATCCGCGGGTCGGCGTGCTGGGCGCCTCCTACGGCGGCGCGCTGGCGCTGCAGCTGGCCGGACGCGACAAGCGGGTCGACGCGATCACGCCGGTGATCACCTACAACGACCTGGCCCAGGGGCTCACGCCGAACGCGGCCGCGGCGACGGCGCCGGCGGCAGGCACCCCGGCGGCGGGCGCGTTCTCCCCGGACGGGGTGTTCAAGAAGTCGTGGGCAGGCTTGCTCTTCTCCGCCGGGACCTCGCCCTCGGGCGCGGGCGGGCTGGGCGCGGAGGCGCCCGAGCCGGGCCAGGAGACCGACAACGACACCCAGAGCGCCGGCACCACGGGCGGTGGCGGCTCGGCCGCCGCCGCGCCGCTCCCCCAGCAGCCGCCGCAGCAGCTCGGCGGGACGACGTGCGGCCGCTTCACCGCCGAGATCTGCCGGGCCTACGCCGACCTGGCCACCACCGGCGAGGTGAGCCCGCAGGTCGCGGCCCTGCTGCAGCGCCTGTCCCCCGCCGCGGTCACCGGGCACATCACCGCGCCGACCCTGCTGGTGCAGGGCGAGGCCGACACGCTGTTCGGGCTCGACCAGTCCGACGCCACCGCGCGGCAGATCACCGCGGCGGGCGGGACGGTGCAGCAGGTCTGGTACACCGGCGGGCACGACGGCGGACGGCCGGGCCCGCAGCTGCGCGCGAAGCTCGGCGACTGGTTGTGGTTCCAGCTCACCGGCGAGGGCGGCAACCCGTTCAGCGGGTTCTCCTACGACGTGCAGGGCTCGCTGCGCGCGTCCGGCTCGCCGTCGGTGCGCACCGTCGACGCGGGCGAGTACCCGGCGCAGGCGCAGCGGCGGACGCTGCAGCTCACCGGCGACGAGCAGACGATCATCAACCCGCCCGGCGGCACGCCCGCCGCGGTCAGCGGGATCCCCGGCCTGAACGCGCTGGTCAGCGGATCGTCGCGGCTGTCGGGGCTGTTCAGCGTCGACCCGCCCGGCCAGTCCGCGCGGTTCACCACGGCGCCCGTCGACTCGCAGCTGCTGATCACCGGCTCGTCGACCGTCCGGCTGCGCGTGTCCGGCACCGGCGAGGCGGTGCTGTTCGTCAAGCTCTACGACCTCAACCCGGACGGCACCCGCACGCTGCCGGCGAACCAGATCGCCCCGGTGCGGGTCGCGATCCCGGCGTCCGGCACCGCCGAGGTGACCGTGACGCTGCCCGGGGTGGTGCGGCCGGTCGAGGCCGGGCATGCCCTGCAGCTCGTGGTCACGACGACCGACCAGGCGTACGCCACCCCGGTGACCCCGGCCGCCTACCGCGTCTCGCTCGCCGACCCGGCCATCGCGGTGCCGGTCGTGCCGGGCAACGCCGTCGGTGGCGGGTGGCCGGTCGGCACGCTCGTCGGAATCGCCGTCACGCTCGCGCTCGCCGCCGCGGTCGCTGCGCTGGCCGCGGTGCGCAGGCGGCGGTCGCACCAGGCCGATCCGAACCTGGCCGGGGTGCCGCTGGTGATCGACGGGCTGACCAAGGCCTACCCGGGCGGGCTCACCGCCGTGAAGGACCTGTCCTTCCGCGTCGAACCGGGCCAGGTGCTCGGCCTGCTCGGGCCGAACGGCGCCGGCAAGACCACGACGCTGCGCATGCTGATGGGCCTGATCACCCCGACCGCCGGGGAGATCAGGGTGTTCGGCCACCGGATCACGCCGGGCGCGCCGGTGCTGTCGCGGATCGGCTCGTTCGTCGAGGGCTCCGGGTTCCTGCCGCACCTGTCGGGCACCGCGAACCTGCGCCTGTACTGGGACGCGACCGGCCGCCCGATCGAGCAGGCGCACCTGGAGCAGGCGCTGGAGATCGCGGGGCTGGGCAACGCCGTGCACCGCAAGGTCCGCACCTACAGCCAGGGCATGCGGCAGCGGCTCGCGATCGCGCAGGCCATGCTCGGGCTGCCGGAGCTGCTCGTGCTCGACGAACCGACCAACGGGCTCGACCCGCCGCAGATCCACCAGATGCGCGAGGTGCTGCAGCGGTACGCCGCGACCGGCCGGACCGTGGTGGTCTCCAGCCACCTGCTGGCCGAGGTCGAGCAGACCTGCACGCACGTCGTGGTGATGCACCGCGGCCGGCTGGTGGCCGCGGGCGAGGTCGGCGACATCGTGGCCGCCGGCGGCGAGGCCACCTTCCGGGTCGACCGGCCCGAGGCGGCGGCCGACGCCCTGCGCGGGGTGCCCGGCGTGTCCGGTGTGGACGTCGAAGGGACCCTCGTGCACGCCGACCTGGACGGCATGCCGCGCGCCGAGGCGGTCGCGGCGCTGGTCCGGGCCGGGGTCGCGGTCGAGCAGGCCGGGCCGCGGCGGCGGCTGGAGGACGCGTTCCTCCAGCTCGTGGGAGAGGAAACGTCATGAGCGAGAACGGGGTCCACACCGATCCCGCGGCACTGGACGAGCTGACCGACGCCGCCGCGCACACCCACTCCGGGGTGGGCGCGGACGGCGCGGTCGAGGGCTACCGGGCGCGGCGGACGCTGCGGCTGGGCGTCGAGCTGCGGCGTCAGCTGCGGCGCCGGCGCACCCAGCTGGTGCTCGGGTTCGTCGTGCTGCTGCCGTTCATCCTGGTGGTGGCGTTCGAGATCGGCGAGTCCAGCCCGAACCGGCGGTCCGGCGGGTTCGTCGACCTGGCGACGGCGAGCGCGCCGAACTTCGTCGTGCTGGCGCTGTTCGTGTCCGGGACGTTCCTGCTGCCCACGATCGTCGCGTTGTTCTTCGGGGACACGATCGCGAGCGAGGCGTCCTGGTCGAGCCTGAAGTACCTGCTGGCGATGCCGGTGCCGCGGCACCGGCTGCTGCGGCAGAAGGCGATCGCGTCCGGCTTGCTGTCGGTGGTGGCGCTGGTGCTGCTGCCGCTGGTGGCCCTGGTGGCGGGGCTGATCTTCTACGGCGCAGGGGACGCGGTCAGCCCCACCGGCGACGCGATCCCGTTCGGGCAGAGCCTGATCGCGATCGGGCTGTCCACGGTGTACGTGGTGATCCAGCTGGCGTGGGTGGCCGGGCTGGCGCTGTTGCTGTCGGTGCTCACCGACGCGCCGCTGGGCGCGGTCGGCGGGGCGGTGCTGGCGGCGATCCTGTCGCAGATCCTCGACCAGATCACCGCGCTGGGCACGCTGCGCAACTACCTGCCGACGCACTACTCGTACGGCTGGATGGACCTGATCGCCACCGACATCGACTGGACGAACATGGCCGCCGGGACGCTGTCCGCGGTGATCTACGCGACCGTGTTCACGTTGCTGGCCGCGCGGCGCTTCGCGACCAAGGACATCACCAGCTGACGTGCCCTACGGTGGGGCCATGACGACGATCGAGGTGGACAAGGCCGGCGACGTCGCCGTGCTGAAACTGGCCCACGGCAAGGCGAACGCGATGGACACCGAGCTGTGCCGGGAGCTGGTGGCGCGGCTGGAGGAGGCCGAGCTCGGCGGCGCGAAGGGCGTGGTGCTGACCGGGCGGGACGGGATGTTCTCCGCCGGCGTCGACCTCAAGCGGGTCGCCGCGGGCCGGGCCGGTTACCTCCGGGAGTTCCTGCCCGCGCTGTCGGACGCGTTCCTGGCCGTGTTCGGGTTCCCCGGCCCGGTCGTCGCGGCGGTCACCGGGCACGCGATCGCCGGCGGGGCGGTGCTGGCGGCGGCGTGCGACCGGCGGATCCTGAACGAGCGGCAGGGCCGGTTCGGGGTCACCGAACTGCTCGTCGGGGTGCCGTTCCCGTTGGTGGCGCTGGAGATCCTGCGCTGCGCGTACGGGACGGAGCGGCTGCCCGGGCTGACGTTCCTCGGCGAGACCTACGCCGGCCGCGAAGCGCTTTCCCGCGGTCTGGTGGACGAGCTGGCCGCGCCGGAGGAGGTGCTGCCGAGGGCGATCGAGACGGCGACGAGGCTGGCTTCGGTGCCGTCGGACGCGTTCCGGCACACGAAGGCGCAGATCCACCGGCCGTTCGACGAGCGGATCGGCGAGCAGCGCGCCGGGGACGACGCGCACGTCGAGCGGGTGTGGTCGGCGCCGTCCTCGCTGGCGGCGATCGAGGAGTACGTGCGGACCACGCTCGGCGGGTAGCATTCTCGGTTCCCCGCCCACCGCCTCCCGGAGGCCGCCATGCCGCGTCCGGTGCACTTCGAGATCCACGCGAGCGACCCGGAACGAGCCGTCACCTTCTACGCGACGGTCTTCGGGTGGACGTTCGAGCGGTGGGGCAGCAACCCGTACTGGCTGATCAGCACCGGCGACGGACCGGGCATCGACGGCGGGCTGGTGCCGCGGCAGGGCCCCGCGCCCACCGAGGACGCGCCGGTGAACGCCTTCCCGCTGACCGTCGAGGTGGACGACCTCGACGCGGCCGTGCGGCGGGTCGAACAGGCGGGCGGTCAGGTCGCGGTGCCGCGGAGCCCGATCCCGGGGATCGGGTGGCTCGCGTACTGCGTGGACACCGAGGGGAACATCTTCGGGATGCTGGAGCCAGCCCCGGAAGCCGAGTGAGGTGGGGCGGGGGCTGTAGGCCGGATGGAGCCGGTACGGGCTGCTGGGGTAGAGGTCGAGGGGCGCCGCTGCGGCGGCGGGGTTGCGTGATGCCGCTGCGGCGGCGGGGTTGGGTGATGCCGCTGCGGCGGCGGGGGTCGGGGGTGCCGCTGCGGCGGCGGGGGTCGGGTGATGCCGCTGCCACGGCGGGGGTCGGATGATGCCGCTGCCACGGCGGAGGTCGAGTGATGCCGCTGCCACGGCAGGGGTCGAGTGATGCCGCTGCCGCAGCAGGGGTCGAGTGATGCCGCTGCCGCAGCAGGGGTCGGATGATGCCGCTGCCGCAGCGGGGGGCGGGTGATGCCGCTGCGAAGCGGGTCGGTTCGGTGCTGGGGTGGGTGGATGCGAAGCGCCGCGGGCGGTGAGCCGGGCCTGAGGCTCACGCCCCGGGGCAGGTGGCGCCTGCCGCCGCGAGCGGCGAACCGCGGTGCCGTGCCCAAGATGGCGCGGCAGGTTCGAGCGCAGGAAGCTTGGTTCGGCGGGCGGGCTCCGATGGAGCCACCGCGAGGGTGCTGCCGTGTCAGGAGCGGGCGTGGTCGTAGGACGCGGCCAGCAGTTCGTGGAGTTCGGCGTCGGGGATGGCGCTGTCCAAGGTGATCGTGTTCCAGCCGTGGCGGGACTGGTAGCCCATGGGCCGCACGGCGTCCGGGTGGCGGGCCCGCACGGTGGCGGCCTCCTCGGCGTTGACGCCGCACCGGAGGGCGATCGAGTTCTCCTCGAAGCCGATGTAGGCGAACGCCTTGCCCGTGACCTTCATGACGAGCACGTGCTCACCGAACGGATAGGTCTCCACGGCGCCGGGCTGCGCCAGGCACCAGGCGATCACCTCGTCGCGGGTCAACGGCCGCTCCTTCCATCCGGGTCGCTGGGCTCCGGCATCCCGGCGCCCAGCCACTCCCCGCGGCCAGGCTGGTGACCGGCCACCGACACTCCGGCGCCCGCTGCCCGCGCCCTCCGCCCGGGCAGGTCACCGGGCATCGGCACCCCGGCGCCCAGCCACTCGCGCCCCCATCCCGGGTGAGTCGCCGACCACCGCCACCCCGGTGCCGAGCACCGCGGATGGTGACCAGCCACCGGCACTCCGGTACCCGACCACCCACGCCCCCATCCCGGGGTGAGTCGCCGACCACCGGCACCCCGGTACCGAGCACCGCAGATGGTGACCAGCCACCAGCACTCCGGTACCCAGCCACCCACGCCCCCATCCCGGGGTGAATCGCCGGCCACCGGCACTCCGGTGCCGAGCACCGCGGATGGTGACCAGCCACCGGCACTCCGGTACCCGACCACCCACGCCCCATCCCGGGTGAATCGCCGACCACCGGCACTCCGGTGCCGAGCACCGCGGAGGGTCACTTCACGCCGGCGGCGTCCATGCCCCGCAGCTCCTTCTTCAGCTCGGCGATCTCGTCGCGGAGGCGGGCCGCCAGCTCGAACTGCAGGTCGCGCGCCGCCTGCATCATCTGGTCCGTCATCTGCTGGATCAGGTCGGCCAGCTCGGCACGCGGCATGCCGGCCACGTCGCGGTCCACCAGCACCCCGGAGCTGCGGCCGCCCTGCTCGGGCTTCTTGCCGCGCGAGGCGTTGCGGCCGGAACCGCCGACCTGCACCGCCTGCTCGGAGTCCTCCGCCTCGCTGTAGACGCGGTCCAGGATGTCCGCGATCTTCTTGCGCAGCGGCTGCGGGTCGATGCCCCGCTCCTTGTTGTACGCCATCTGCTTCTCGCGGCGGCGGTTGGTCTCGTCGATCGCGTACCGCATCGAGTCGGTGATCTTGTCCGCGTACATGTGGACCTCGCCGGAGACGTTGCGCGCCGCGCGGCCGATCGTCTGGATCAGCGACGTGCCGCTGCGCAGGAAGCCCTCCTTGTCCGCGTCCAGGATCGCCACCAGCGACACCTCGGGCAGGTCGAGGCCCTCACGCAGCAGGTTGATGCCGACCAGCACGTCGAAATCGCCCGACCGCAGCTGCCGCAGCAGCTCCACCCGCCGCAGCGTGTCCACCTCGGAGTGCAGGTACCGCACCCGGATGCCCAGCTCCAGCAGGTAGTCCGTGAGGTCCTCGGCCATCTTCTTGGTCAGCGTGGTCACCAGGACCCGCTCGTCCCGCTCGGCGCGCAACCGGATCTCGTGCACCAGGTCGTCGATCTGGCCCTCGGTGGGCTTGACCACGACCTCCGGGTCGATCAGGCCGGTCGGGCGGATGACCTGCTCGACGAACTCACCGCCGGTCTGGCCCAGCTCGTACGGCCCCGGCGTCGCCGACAGGTACACCGTCTGGCCGATCCGGTCGGTGAACTCCTCCCACGTCAGCGGCCGGTTGTCCAGCGCGCTGGGCAGTCGGAACCCGTGCTCGACCAGGGTCCGCTTGCGCGACGCGTCACCCTCGTACATGCCGCCGATCTGCGGCACCGTCACGTGCGACTCGTCGATGACCAGGAGGAAGTCCTCCGGGAAGTAGTCGATCAGGGTGGCAGGCGCCGACCCGGCCGGGCGGTCGTCGATGTGCCGCGAGTAGTTCTCGATGCCCGAGCAGAACCCGACCTGCCGCATCATCTCGATGTCGTAGCTGGTGCGCATGCGCAGCCGCTGCGCCTCCAGCAGCTTGCCCTGCTTCTCCAGGCGCTCCAGCTGCTCGGCCAGCTCCGCCTCGATGCCGCGGATCGCCTTCTCCATGCGCTCCGGCCCCGCCACGTAGTGGGTGGCCGGGAAGATCCGCACCTCGTCGACCTCGCGCACGATCTCGCCGGTGAGCGGGTGCAGGTAGTACAGCTTGTCGACCTCGTCGCCGAAGAACTCGACCCGCACGGCCAGCTCCTCGTACGCCGGGATGATCTCCACCGTGTCGCCGCGCACCCGGAACGTGCCGCGCGAGAACGCCAGGTCGTTGCGGGTGTACTGGACGTCGACCAGCGCGCGCAGGAACGTGTCGCGCTCGACCTCCATGCCGACCTCCAGCTTGGAGGACCGGTCGAGGTAGGACTGCGGCGTGCCCAGGCCGTAGATGCAGGACACCGAGGCGACCACGATGACGTCCCGCCGGGACAGCAGGTTCATCGTCGCCGAGTGGCGGAGCCGCTCGACGTCGTCGTTGATCGACGAGTCCTTCTCGATGTAGGTGTCGGTCTGCGGGACGTAGGCTTCCGGCTGGTAATAATCGTAGTAGCTGACGAAGTACTCGACCGCGTTGTGCGGGAACAGTTCGCGCAGCTCGTTGGCCAGCTGCGCGGCCAGGGTCTTGTTGGGCGCCATGACCAGCGTGGGCCGCTGCACCCGCTCGATCAGCCAGGCCGTGGTCGCCGACTTGCCGGTGCCGGTGGCGCCCAGCAGCACGACGTCCTTCTCGCCCCGCTCGAGCCGCTTGGCGAGCTCGTCGATGGCCGCCGGCTGGTCACCGGCGGGCTGGTACTCGCTGACGACCTCGAACCGGCCGCCCGCGCGCGGGATCTCGGAGACGGGCCGGAACTCGGACTGGGCGAGCACGGGGTGTTCGGTTGCGAAAGCCACGGGAACCAGGGTAGGCCGACCCACCGACAGTTTTCAGCGAGGCGGCGTTCTAGCAGGCCAGACGGCGGTCGCGGGCGGCGCGGGCCAGGCACGACTCGCACGGCATGCCGCAGATCCGCTCCAGCAGCTCGGCGCTCCCGCAGGCGATCGGCGCGCCGCAGCGCGCGATCAGGACCTCCGGGATGGGGCCGGTCTCGGGGATCGGGACGAGGTGGCAGACCCGGTCGCGCTCACCCGCGGCGCCCCGGCGCAGGCGCACGAGGGCCATCACTCCGGTCGGCTCGGCGTGGACGACGTTCCCCATGGGCGAAGCGTAAACCGGAATAATCGTGGAATCTTCGTGCCGTCGGCCCAATCCTGGGGGCCAGGACTGGTCCTGAAGGACGAAAGCGCTGGACCGCGGCGTGCCGCGGGGGTCGATGAAACACCCGAAAGTGACAAACCAGGCGTGCCGCTCGGTGTGTCGTTCCGTGCGGTTGGTTCCGCGGCCGGATGGGCGTGGCCGCGCTCGGCCAGACGGGGAAGCCAGACGGGGAAGGCTTGTCGGCGGCGGGTTTCCGAGGTGCGGGGCGAGACAGCAGAGTTACTGCGTCGTCAGCACGGCCCCGCCGAGCCGGTGGCACAGCCGCAGCGCGAGCTCGACGTCCAGGCGGTTCTCCGACACCGGGCGGCCCAGCATCTCCTCCGCCTTGCGCACCCGGTACTGCACCGAGTTCTTGTGCATCGTCAGCTGGGTGGCCGCCGCGGTGTAGCTGCCGCCCGCGGCGAGGAACACCCGCAGCGTCTCGCGCAGCCGGGCGTGCTGCTCGTCGTCGGTGGCGAGGTCTCGCAGCGTGTCCGCGACCCAGCCGCGCGCGGCCGCCATGTCGCCCGCCATCAGGGCCATCGCCCCGACCTCGCGGAACGTCAGGACCCGGTCGCAGTGCTCGCCCGCGGCGAAGGCCAGGTTGTGCACCCGCTGCGCCTGCCGGTGGCTGCGCCGGAAGCCGTCCAACCCATCCCCCGGGTCGCCGAGCGCGAGCCGGATGCCCGGATCGGCCTTCTCCAGCACCTTCCGGACGCGCTCCTCGTCCGGCATCGCGGGCCGCTCCAGCGGGAACCACACCCACGCGCAGACCTCGTCGTTCGGCACGAACAGCGGCGCGCCCGTGCTGGGCAGGCCGGCGGCGAGCTCGGCGGCGACCGCTTCCAGCCCGCCGAGCACGTGCCCGGCGCCCGGGACCGGGGCCTGCCACACGATCATCGCCAGGTGCGTGCCGCGCAGCCGGTAGCCGAGGCTGGTCTCGCTGGTGTCGGTGGCCCCGCCCTCCAGCAGGGTGCGCACCCTGGCGGCCCGGACCGCGCTGCGGTTGACCAGCCAGCGGTCGCGTTCCTCCTGGTAGGCGGACACCACCTGCTGTGTCACGCGGTCGATGAAGGCGAACGCGCCGGTCAGCGCGTGCCCCATCATGCCGCCCAGCAGCTCCGGGTCGGACTCGAGCTTGACCGCCTCGCGAAGGGAATAATCGAGGAGCGCGGTCTGGCCGAGGTAGTAGGCGCGGATCAGGTCGACCACCGGGGTGCCGCGCTGGGCGAGGCGGCGCGCGTACTCCATCGCGGCGGCGGGCGCCTCCACCCGGCGCGGGTCGATGCCGTGCTGGAAGATGCGCAGCGCGGTGTCCACGTTCTGGTAGACGCTCGCCGAGAGCAGGCTGACGACGCTTTCGTCGTCGTTGACCAGGTTCGGCAGCTCGCGCGCGTACAACTGCACCAGCTCGCCGGTGAGCTCGGTGGCCCGCTCCGCGAGCACGGCGGCCACCCGCGCCACTCCTTCGACCGCGTCTGCCTCGTCCGCCACGTGATCACCCTACCGTCGTGACAGTTCCCAAACTTATGTAAACCAGCAGAATGGGAGGCATGACCGCGCACGCCGGGACGATCCACCCCCCGAAGATCGAGACCTTCGACGTCGCGAACCGGACCAACACCGACCCCAAGGGCATCGCCCGCGCCGTCGAGGAGTACCGGGTCGAGCCGTTCGGGCTCTACCTCGCCCGGCCCACCCCCGGCCGCGCCCAGTTCCACTACCTCGAATCCTGGCTGCTGCCCGGGCTCGGCCTGCGGCTGACCGACTTCTGGTTCCGGCCCGGCCACGAACGCGACCAGGACTTCTACCTCGACGTGGTTTCGGTCGAGCGCGACGGCGCCACCTGGCGCACCACCGACTGGTACCTGGACCTCGTGGTGCGCGAGGGCGCGCGGGTCGACGTGGTCGACATCGACGAGCTGCTCGCCGCGGCCGGCGCCGGACTGCTCACCGCGGGCGAGGCGCGGCGCGCGCTGGAGATCGCCTACCACGCGGTGGACGGCCTGGCCGCGCACGGCTACCGCGTGGACCGCTGGCTGGCCACCCACGACATCGAGCTGACCTGGCGCCGCCGCTGAGCATCCACCGATCGGTGGATGCCCGGTCACCGGGCGGCTGACCGAAGTCCCGCCGCGGAGTCGATCCGGCGCCCGCCCCTTCCCCCGCATGCTGGTCCGGCGGAGGAAAGGGGGCGGCACGATGCCGGTCATCGAGGTGCGGAACCTCAGGAAGCACTACGGCGGGAAACCCGCCGTGGAGGACGTGTCCTTCACGGTCGAACGCGGCGAGATCTTCGGGATCCTCGGGCCAAACGGCGCGGGCAAGACCACGACCGTCGAGTGCCTGGAGGGACTGCGGCGCCCGGACGGCGGCGCCGCGACGGTGCTCGGGCTGGACCCGTGGCGCGACACCGCGGAACTGCGCCAGCGGCTGGGCGTGCAGCTGCAGGAGAGCAGGCTGCCCGACAAGCTCCGGGTCGGCGAGGCGCTGGAGTTGTACGCGTCGTTCTACCGGAACCCGGCCGATCCGGACGTGCTGCTCGAGCAGCTGGGGTTGTCCGGGCGGCGCGGCACGGCCTACCGGAAGCTGTCCGGCGGCCAGCAGCAGCGTGTGTCGATCGCGCTGGCGCTGATCGGCAACCCCGAGGTCGCGGTGCTCGACGAGCTCACCACCGGGCTGGACCCGCAGGCCCGCCGGGACACCTGGGAGGTCATCGAGGGCATCCGCGACCGCGGGGTGACCATCCTGCTGGTCACCCACTTCATGGCGGAGGCCGAACGGCTCTGCGACCGGATCGCGGTGATCGACGCCGGGCGCGTCGTCGCCGTCGACACGCCGGCCGGGCTCGTCGCGCGCGTCGCCGACGAGCAGGTGATCCGGTTCCGCCCGTCGGAGCCGGTGCCGGACGAGCTGTTCACCGGCCTGCCCGAGGTGCGGACCGTGACGCGGCGCGGCGAGCAGGTCGAGGTCAGCGGCGTGGGCAACGTGCTGCACGCCGTCACGTCCGTCCTCGCGCGGCGCGGGATCGTCGCCGGCGAGCTGCGGGTGGAACAGGCCGGGTTGGACGACGCGTTCGTCGCGCTCACCGGCCGCCGGATCGGACAGGGGGACCACTGATGCTCACCAGGCTCACCGCCGTCGAGGCGAAACTGTTCCTGCGCGACCCCGGAGCGCCGATCACGGTGCTCGGCGTCCCGATCGCGCTGCTGCTGGTGTTCGGGCTGCTGCCGGACGCGAACCAGCCGAGCGAGGAGTTCGGCGGCCGGCCGCCGCTGTCCGGGTTCATCGCGCCGCTCGCGGTGGCGATCCTGATCGGGATGCTGGCGCTGACGCTGTTCCCCGGCGCGATGGCGACGCACCGGGAACGCGGCGTGCTGCGGCGGCTCGCCGCGAGCCCGGTGCCGCCGTCCCGCCTGCTCACCGCGCAACTGCTGGTCAACCTGGCCGCCGCGCTCGTGGTCGTGCTGCTGATCGTCGTCGGCGGGCACGTCGTGCTCGGCCTGGCGCTGCCCGCGAACCCGGGCGGCTTCCTCCTCACGCTCGTCCTGGGCACCACGGCGCTGTTCGCCGCGGGGCTGCTGGTCGCGGCGCTCGCGCCGACCGGCCGGACCGCGGGCGGGGTCGGGACCGCACTGTTCTTCCCGATGCTCGCGCTCGGCGGGGTGTGGGTGCCGAAGGAGAACCTGCCGGGAGTGCTGCGGGAGCTGGCCGACGTGCTGCCGCTGGGCGCGATGCTGAACGCGCTGCGCGCGTGCTGGACCGGCGGCTCGCCGGAGCCGCTGCAGCTGGCGGCGATGATCGTGTTCGCACTGGTCTGCGGTGGTCTGGCGGTCCGCTTCTTCCGGTGGGAGTGAAGAAGTTGACTTTCGTGGGCAACCGAACGGCCCCGGGCGGCGTCAGAGTTGCGAAGCTCGCTCGCGTTCCCGTGCTCGCCATGGCGGGGGCCGTCGGGCTGCTGTTGCTCGTCACGAGCGGCCGCTACGGCTGGTTCGGCGACGAGCTGTATTTCCTGGCGGCTGGTCGGCATCTGGCTTGGGGGTATGCCGACCAGCCGCCGGCACTCCCCCTGCTGGCGCACCTGATGGACGCGCTGGCCCCGGGGTCGCTGGTGGTGTTCCGGTTGCCAGCGACGCTGGCGACCGCCGCCGGGGTGGTCGTCGCCGCGCTGATCGCCAGGGAGCTCGGCGGCGGTCGGCGCGCGCAGGTGCTCACCGCCGGGGCGTTCGCGATCAGCGGGCAGCTCCTCGGCACCGGCCACTACCTGGCGACCTCCACGTTCGACCCGCTGCTGTGGACGGTGCTGTGCTGGCTGCTGGTCCGCTGGGTGCGCACCCGCGCCAACGGGCTGCTGGTGTGGGCCGGGGTGGTGACCGCGGTGGCGGTCAACGTGAAGTTCCTGGTCCTGGCGTTCTGGCTGGTGGCGGGGATCTGCGTGCTGGTGTTCGGGCCGCGCGGGCTGCTGCGGCGGCCGCTGTTGTGGGCAGGCGCGCTGATCGCCGCGGCCGGCGCGGCGCCGACGGTGGTCTGGCAGGCCGCGCACGGCTGGCCGCAGCTGGAGATGAACGCCGCCATCGCCGCGGAGGTCGAGCACGTCTACGGCGGGCGCCTGATGTTCCTGCCCGGGATGCTGGCCGGCGCGGGGATCGTGGTGGGCGCGGTCCTGCTGGTGCACGGGGTGTGGCGGCTGCTGCGGGCGCCGGAGCTGCGCGCGTACCGGTTCCTCGGGGCGGCCACGGCCGGGCTCACCGCGGTGTTCCTCGTGACGGGCGGGCGGTCCTACTACGTGGCCGGGATGTTCGCGGTGTGCTGGGCGGCCGCCGCCGTGAGCCTGGAGGCCGGGGCGGCCGCGCGGTGGTGGCGCTGGGTCGCGACCTGGCCCGTGTACGCGGTCAGCGCGCTGATCGCGGTGCCGCTCGCGCTGCCCGTGGCGCCGGTGTCCTGGCTGGGCAGGGCGCCCGCGCCGGGGTTCGCCACCGCGGAGATCGGCTGGCCCGAGGTCGCGGCGTCGGTGGCGCGCGCCTACCGGCAGGTGCCCGACCCCGCCCGCACGGCGATCGTGACCGGTTTCTACTGGCACGCGGCCGCGCTGGACCGCTTCGGCCGTCCGCTCGGGCTGCCCGGGCCCTTCAGCGGCAGCCGCGGTTACTGGGACCTGGGCACACCGCCGGAAAGCGCGCGGCACGTGCTGTTCGTCGGCGACGACCCGACGGTGCTGGCCGGGCACTTCGCCGCGATCACCCCGGCCGGGCGGATCGACGACGGCCCGGGCTTCGGCCAGGGCACCGCGCTGTGGCTGGCCACCGGCCGAGCCGAACCGTGGTCCGCGGTGTGGCCGCGGATGCGGGATCTGGGCGTGGGGACCGGATAATGCCCGGTGTGAACCGCCGCTCCTGGATGCAGCCCCTCGACTTCGCCGAGGGCTCCGGCGGACCGCTGTCGCGGACGTGGAGTCGGCTGGTCGACCACTACCTGCCGTACCTGCTGCTGGGACTGGCGACCCTGCTCGTCCACCGCGCCGACACCCTGCCGCTGGCCGGGGCGGCGCTGGTGTGGTTGCTGCTGACCGGTCCCGCGGTGCCGCGGCGGTGGCGGTCGCACGGCATCACGCTGGCGGTGTCCTTCGCCGGGACGCTGACGCTGGCGTCCCTGCTGATGTTCCAGGACGTGCTGTTCCTGGTGTTCATGCTCACCTGCTTCTTCGGCGCCCTGCGGCTCAAGCCCGCGCCGCTGGGCGTGCTGGCGCTGGCCACGACCTCCCTGCTGATCAACACGATCGGCGCGGGCGGGCCGGGCGAGGCGCTGAGCACCGAGCCGCTGCTGTGGGTGACCATCGTGGCCGTGCAGACCGGGGCGATCGGCTTCGGCACCGTCGTTTCGCGCAAGGTCAGCGAGCAGAACGAGGCGCGGCGCGCGGCGCTGGAACAGCTGGAGGCGGCGCAGGCGGAGAACGCGGGCCTGCACCGGCAGCTGCTCACCCAGGCCCGCGAGGCCGGCGTGATGGAGGAGCGGCAGCGGCTCAGCCTGGAGATCCACGACACCCTCGCGCAGGGCTTCACCGGGATCATCACCCAGCTCGAGGCCGCCGAACAGGACCCCGGCGAGTGGCGGCGGCGGGTGGCCACGGCCACCGCGCTGGCGCGGGAGAACCTCGCCGAGGCGCGGCGGTCGGTACGCGCGCTGCGGCCGGGCCCGCTCGACGAGGCCCGGCTGCCGGACGCGCTGAAGGCGGTGGCGGAGCGGTGGGCGCAGCGGTCGGAGGTGGCGATCGAGTTCACCGCGACCGGCACCGCCCGCCCGATGCACCCGGAGATCGAGGCGACGCTGCTGCGCGTCGCGCAGGAGGCACTGTCCAATGTGGCCAAGCACGCCGGCGCGCGGCGCGTCGGCCTCACGTTGTCCTACATGGAGGATCAGGTGACGCTCGACGTGCGGGACGACGGGTCCGGGTTCGACCCGGCGCGGCGGGGCGACGGGTTCGGGCTGCCCGGGATGCTGCAGCGGGTGCAGCGGCTCGCCGGGACGCTCGCGGTGGAGTCGGAACCCGGCGCCGGGACGGCCATCTCGGCCAGCCTGCCCGCGATCGGAGCCGCATGATCACGCTGGTGCTCGCCGACGACCACCCGGTGGTGCGGGACGGGCTGCGCGGGATCTTCACCGCCGAGCACGGGTTCGAGGTGCTCGGCGGTGCCGGGGATGGCGCGGAGGCCGTGGCGCTCGCCGAACGCGTGCGGCCCGACGTCGTGCTGATGGACCTGCGGATGCCGGGCACCGACGGGGTGCACGCGATCGCCGAGCTGGCGCGCCGCGGCAACCCGGCGCGGGTGCTCGTGCTGACCACCTACGACACCGACTCGGACGTGCTGCCCGCGATCGAGGCCGGCGCGACAGGCTATCTGCTCAAGGACGCGCCGCGGGAGGAGCTGTTCCGGGCGGTGCGGGCGGCGGCGCGGGGCGAGGCGGTGCTCTCCCCCGCCGTGGCGACGCGGCTGATGGGGCAGGTGCGCGCGCCGGCCCGGGAGGAGCTGAGCCAGCGCGAGATCGAGGTGCTGACGCTCGTCGCGCGCGGCGGCACGAACAAGGACGCGGCCGCGAAGCTGTTCATCAGCGAGGCCACCGTGAAGACGCACCTGCTGCACGCCTACGCCAAGCTCGGCGTGAAGGACCGGGCCGCCGCGGTGGCGCTCGCGCTGCGCCGGGGGCTCATCGAGCTGGACTGAGTTCTGGAGGCCGGGGTGAGCGCTGGGGCTGGGTGCTGGGGCGGGGAGTGCTGCTCGGCGGCGCCGGGATAGAGCGCGGATAGCCCTGGCTGCTCAACAGTGCCTCGGGGGCGCGAGCCGGGTGGTGGGAAGTGCTGCTCGGCGGCGCGGGGAGAGGGCGCGGGTTGCCGGGGCATCCGCAGCGCGCACGGGACGCGAGCGGCACCCGCGTCACCTCGCGGATCTGCGCGCGGGCCCCGCGATGCCTCCAGAGCGCGCGGCCCGGGCCTCCGCCCGGCACCCCCGCGCCCGGTCGCCGGTCGCCCGGGACTCGCAGCACGCGCCGGGCCACGCGCCCAACGTACGCGGGCACCCGCGCCGCCGCGGGGCACTCGCGGCGGCACTGCGCCGGCGGGGCCCGCACCGGCAGAGGCGCGGCCCCCGCTCACGCGGCCACCCGGTGGATCACGATGTCGTCCAGCCGGGTGCGGGCGCGCACTCTGACCCGCTCGCCGGAACCCTCGGCGTCCTGCGCGGACAGCGAGCTGCGCACCGCCCCCTTCGTGCTCTTCGCGTCCACCGACACGGCGGCCCCCTCGCTGATGCCGACCTCGATGCCGCCCGAGGCGTTCGCCAGCTCGGCGCCTCCGCGGGTCATCCGGCCGATCCGGATGGGACAGTCGCCCGCGTTCGCGACGACCCCGGCGTCGGCGCGGTCGATGTCGAAGCCGCCCCGCGCGCTGCCGAGGTCCACGTCGGACCGGGCGTGGCCGATCCACACCTGCCCGGTCGAGCCCTGGTACCGGACGACGCCGTCGACCTCGCCGATCCGCAGCCCGGCCGCGCCACCGTCCACGTCGGCCGGCCCGGCGACGTGCGCGATCGCGACCGAGCCTGCCGCGAGGTTCCCGCGCAGCGCGGCGATGTGGTCGAGCTGGACGTGCCCGGAACCGAGGTTCAGCTCGCAGTCGCCGAACCGGCCCTCGGCCCGCACGTCCGTCCAGGTGCTGTGCAGCACGAGCCGGGATCCGGCGGGCAGCTCGATCGTGATCGCGACCGAACCCGTCCGGCCGCCCGGCTTCCGCGTCTTGACCGACAGCTCGCCACCGGCGAAGGCGACCTCGGTCCGTTCCGCCACCGTCACGTCCGAGGCGTTCGCGGCGTCGAGCGGCTCGACCCGGACCACCGTGTCCGGCCGCTCGCTCGCGGCGATGCGGACCCGGGCGCCCGCGGTGATCAGGGCGGCGGTGATGGGCGACGGCGTGGCGAAGGTGTTCATCGGGGGCTCCTCATCCGGTGTGCGGTTCGTGGTGATCACCCTCGCCACCGGACCTGACACCGGGCTGTCACACCGCTGACGCCAGGCGTCAGGCGGACCAGCCGGTGCGCTCCGCCCACTCCTCGGCCCGCCGGAAGCCGTCGTTGACCCAGCTCTGCTTCGCCTCGGCGTAGCCGTCCACAGTCGCGTGCGCCTTCGCCAGCGACGCCTTCACCTCGGCGTACGCGTCACGCTCGTCCGGGTTCGCCCGCAGCCACGCGGCGAACAGCAGCGCCAGCCGCCAGGCCGGGGTGGCCGTGCTGCGCACGTGCACGTTGACCGGCCGCGCCGGGTCGGCGCCGTAGTGGAACCGCTTCTCCCAGCGCTCACCGCCGCCCTGGGGGTCGTCCCACCACTCGCCCTCGGCGCGCAGGAAACCCGCGTCGGACAGGACGTCGGCGAACTCGTCGGCCTGCGCGAGCGTCGAGACCGTCACCTGCAGGTCCAGCACGTCCTTCGCGGGCAGCCCGGGCACCGACGTGGACCCGATGTGGTCCACCCGCAACGCGCGCCCCGCGGTCAGCAGCCGCAGCCGGGCCAGCGCGCGGGCGGCCTGCGCCGGCCACGTCCCGTCGTAGGGCACGAGCTTCGGCGGCATCGGCGGGCGCGGGCGGCGCAGCCGGACGTTCTCCTCGAACGGCACCAGCCGCTCGCGCCACAACCGGTCCACCTCGGACAGCACGTCCTCCGCCGCGCCGGAGTTGTCCAGCCACACGTCGGCCACCGCGCGACGCTGCTCGTCACCGGCCTGCGCCTTGATCCGGGCGCGGGCGTCCGCTTCGGACATCCCGCGCAGCTCGGTCAGCCGCCGCACCCGCGTCTCCACCGGCGCGTCCACGATCACCACGAGGTGGTAGTTCGGCGCGTACCCGCCCTCGACCAGCAGCGGCACGTCGTGCAGCACGATCCCGTCCGGCGGCACCTCGGCCATCCGCTCGGCGGTGCGGGCGCCGATCAGGGGGTGCAGGATCCCGTTCAGCAGGCGGCGCGAATCCTCGTCCGCGAACGCCTTCGCCGCCAGGGCGGGGCGGTTCAGCCGGCCGTCCTCGCCCAGGACGTCCGCGCCGAAGGCCTCCACGACCTTGGCGAGCCCCTCGGTGCCCGGTTCCACGACCTCGCGGGCGATCGCGTCGGCGTCCACATGCACGGCGCCGTGCTCCACGAGTCGCGCCGCGACAGTCGACTTCCCCGCACCGATCCCACCGGACAACCCCACCCGCAGCATGGTTCGCATTAGACCAGACGCCACGATCGGGTGTTCTTTACTCCCTGATCGGTCTGTGACCGGAACGAGATCGGTGACACGCCGCCGCGCTACTACGCTTCGGGCCTCTCGTTGCGTACGGTGCGCGGCGGGAAAGGTCGCCCGCACGGAGGAACGATGACGCAGAGCAAGCACACCGGAAGGCACCGGCTCGGCACGCCGGGTCTGGTGCATTGCGTCATGCATCGCCCCGTGGCGCTGGCGCTGGAGGAGTACCGGCGCACCTGGCTGACCGCGCTACTGATCCCCGCCAAGCACAGCCTCGCCGGCCTGAAGCGCCGGGCGCGCGCCGCGGCGCTCGAGCGCGCCTGGGCGCCGGCCACCACCTGAGCACGGACACGACGCGGCCCCCGGCCTTCCGGACGGGGGCCGCGGGTCGTGCCGGTCAGCCGGTGACGAGCGTGAGCCCGTAGGCGGACAGGATCTCGTTGACGGGCTGGAAGTAGGTCGTCCCGCCGCTGCTGCAGTTGCCGGACCCGCCGGAGGTCACGCCCTGCGCCTGGCTGCCGCTGACCCACGAGCCGCCGGAGTCGCCCGGCTCGGCGCACGCGGTGGTCCTGGTCAGGCCGGAGACGGAGCCCTCGGCGTAGTTGACGGTCTGGTTGGTGGCCTGGATGGTGCCGCAGTGCCAGCCGGTGGTGGAACCGGAGCGGCACACCGACGAGCCGACCGGGGCCGCGGTGTGCCCGGTGACCGTAACGTTCCCGTTGCCGTAACCGTCCACGACGGGCGTGGGTGTCCAGGACGAGGTGGTGCGGACGTAGCTGTAGTCGTTGCCGGGGAACGAAGAGCCCTGGAACGTGCCCATCGCCGAGCCGTCCGGCGCGCTGACCGAGTCGCCCGCGCTGCCGCAGTGGCCGGCCGACACGAACCCGCCCTGCACGGCGAAACCGATGGAGCAGCGCGCGGATCCGTTGATGTAGTAGGCGTCGCCGCCGACGATGTTCCCGGCGAACAGCCGCGGCACGTCGGTGGTCTCCTCGACCTGGACGGGACCGGCGGCGCGGGCCCGGTCGAGGAAGCCCTGGACCGCGGCGCCCTGCGCGCCGCGCACGACGGTCACCACCACGCGGTTGGCCCGCTCGTCGACGTACCAGCCGGTGACCTCGCGCGGGGCGGTGAGGGTGTCGAGGCTCGCCTTGGCCGCGTCCAGCGCCGACTCGGTGTGGGCGACCAGCGCGGTGTCGGCGCCGGTGGCCTCGACGGCGCCGGCGCGGGCGGCGTCGGTGATGCCGACGACCAGCTTGCCGGACGCGGCGTCGTACCAGGCGCCGCCGAACGCGGGACCGGCCGCGGCCTCGGCGGCGGGGGCGACGTTCGCGGCCGCGGCCTCCTGGGCGAGCCGGACGCCGGCCTGCTCGGCGGTGAGCCCGAGGTCCCGTTGCACCGCGCCGAGGAGCGGCGAGGCCGGTGCGGCCCCGGCGGAGTTCACCGTGGCGGCGAGAACCGAGCCGACGGCCAGCGCGGTGAGGCCGATCGTGCGGACGAGGGGTGGTCGCTTCATGGGTGCCTTCCTTCGCTGCCGATGGGGACACGCGCAGTCTGCTGCGGGCCACGACAACTTCACACCCGCCGGAAGTAGGGTTGGAGAATGTCTCACCCGGCCGGCCCCGTCCGTCCGGACTATCCGGCGTAGCGCTCCGCGAGGTCTCGCAGCCCCCGCGCGGCGCTTGCCGCGTCCGCCGCGGACACCGGTGCGCCCGGCGTCCGGCCGAGGAGTTCGACCTGGCCGGCGAGCCGCAGGTGCTCCCGCCGGGCGTGTTCGCGGCAGGCCAGACAGGTGACGCTTTCCGGGCGGGTGGAGGTCATCGCGTAGGGCACGCGGGCGCCGCACCCGGTGGTGACCTCCACCGGCGCGTCGGCGATGAGGCCGAACGTCGAGGCGACCAGGCCGCGGAGCGCGGAGCCGGCGTGCGCGACGCCCCGCTCGACGTGGATGTGCGGGTCGCCCGTCACGTCAGTTCACGCAGCCGGACAGGTCCGTGCTGGCCGTTTCCGGCGCGATCGTGGACGGGGTGGTCGTGGTCGCGCCTGCCGTCTCCGCGGCCTGCTTCGCCACGCTCGTCGGCGTCGTGGCGGTGCTGCCGCCCCGCGTCGCGGCGGCCGGGCCGCCCAGCAGGGCGGTGATGAAGTCACGCACCTGTACCGGGTCGACCTTCACCGCGTCGCCGTCGTAGGGGGTCTGCAGGCTCAGGCTCTGCACCGGGATGGTGGCGAACGTGATCGACCCCGAGGTCAGGCCGTGCATCTGCTCGGCGAAGGTCAGCACGTCCCAGCCCTGGTCGAGGACCACCGACTGCTGCACCGCGTCGATCAGCCCGGACAGCTTGAGCGGATTGGTGAGCGTCCCGGCGCCGAGCACGACCTGGGCCATCCCGGACAGGAACGCCTGCTGGCGCGCGATCCGGTCCAGGTCGCCGCCGGGGAGCCCGTGCCGCTGCCGCACGAACGCCAGCGCCTGCGCCCCGGACAGCGTCTGCTCCCCCGCCGGGAAGTCCGCGCCCGAGTAGCTGTCGTGCACCGCCTGCTTCAGGCACACCGGCACCCCGCCGACGGCGTTGCTGAGCGCGTAGAACCCGGCCAGGTTGACCGCCGCGTAGTGGTTGATCGTCAGTCCGGTGAAGTCCTCGACCGTCTCGATCGCGGTCCTGGCCCCGGCCGCCGACGCCGCGCGCTCCAGCGCGGCCCCGGTCAGGCCCTGCTCGCGCAACGTGTCCAGCGCCGCCTGCTTGCCGTAGGTGTACGCGGAGTTGATCTTGTGCTTGCCGAACCCGCCGGCGATCTGGACGTAGGAGTCGCGCGGGATCGAGATCGCCGACGCGGAACCGCCGCCCGCCGGGATGTGCACCACGATCATCGTGTCGGTGGTGTCGCCGCCGTCCGCGGCGTCCCCGGCGTGCAGCTGGTCGAGCACGTCCTGCGGCAGCGGGTTGCCCTGCACGTCGGTGCGCGAGTCGAGGCCGACCAGCAGGATGTTCTGGTCCACCGACAGGCTCGCCCGCCCGGACGGGACCTGCGCGGACGGCGCGATCACGTCCGCGGTGGCCAGGCCGGTGTCCAGGCGGGACAGCTGGGTCCAGGCGAAGCCGGTGCCGCCGAGCACGACCAGCGACGCCAGCCCGACGGCGGTGTACGCGACCGGGCGCCACCGGTGACCGCGCGCGGGCGCAGCAGTCACTCCCCGTTTGCGCAGCACCCCGGTTCCCCCTCGAAGATCACTCGATCCAGCTAACACCAGGATCCACGAGAAATCTGACAGTTTGCTGTGAAATCCGGGCCGCGGCCGGTGAACTTCTTGTCACGCGAAGAACCGCCCCGGGGAGCGGGGCGGTTCTTCCGTGTTCGGTTGGAGTGAGCGCGGCGGGGTGCCGGAGTTCGCGGGCAGGCTGGGCACGACCCGCCGCGCTCGACCGGCCGGCACGCGAGGGGGAGGGCGGCGCCGGACGGCTGGACTTGTGGACCGGACCGGGGTCAGGAAGCCGCCGTCGAGGTGGTCCCGGCCGAGCGGGCGAGCGCCCAGGACGGCGGACCGCACTGCGGCCGCCACGTGCCCAGGTGCACCCACTGCCGTCCCCAGCTGAACCCGGCGAGCACCACCTGGCGGTGGCACCGCGAGCAGGGCTGCGGCGGCGAATCGACCTTCATGACCACCCCTCCGGTGTTCTCGGCTCCGGTCGCGAATACCAGAGTGCCTGGGAAGAGGGGCCGGGGAACCGGGAGTCCTACGCATCTGGGTACGTAGAACCGGGCTACGTACCGTCCCCCGGTGCGGCGCGTTGCTCGGCCAGCCACGCGGCGATCTGGGCGCGTGAGGTGAAGCCCAGCTTGGTCAGGATGTTCTCCACGTGGGTCTCCGCGGTGCGCTGCGCGATGACCAGCCTGCCCGCGATCTGTTTGTTGCTCAGGCCGTCGGCGACCAGCTCGGCGATCTCGCGCTCGCGCCGGGTCAGCCCGCCCGGGCTGCTCTGCCTGCCCCGGCGCGGCGCCCGCGGTCCGCCCGGCTTCTCCGCCAGCGCGTACGCGATCGCCTCGTCGACGTCGAACCCGCTGGTCGCGGCGAACGCGCGGGTGTAGCCGTCGTCGCCGAGCGCGTCGCGGGCCCGCGCTTCGCACTCCTCGTCGAACTGGCGGTACGGGCCGGTCTCGGCGACGCCGGCGCCGCTGATCCGCCACACCGCGCTGGACGCTCCGAGCAGCCCGGCGGCGCGTTCGTGCTCCCCCGCCGCGCCCGCGCACCAGGCCAGCGCGGTCAGCGTGAAGGCCAGCTGGGTGCGGTCGGGCTGCCGCATCGCGATGGCCTCGCGCAGCAGGGCCGACGCCCGGCGGTGGTCGCCCCGCCGCCACGTGTTGATCGCCACCGCCCACAGCGCGTACGCCCGGGACCAGTCGGCCTGGTGTTCCTCGCACTGCGCGAGCGCCGCCTCGGCCACCACCAGGCCCTCGGGGTCGTCGAGGAAGAACAGCGCCGCGGCCAGCAGGATCCGCGTGTTGCACGCCTGCATCTCGTCGCCGGTGCGCAGGAACCCGTCCAGGGCCTGCTCCATCAGTTCGCGGCCGCGGTCGAGCCTGCCGAGGAACATCGAGCCCATGCCGGCGCACTGGGCCCAGCCGGCACGCAGGTTGTCGTCGTCCAGCGCGTCGGCCAGCTCACGCAGCTCGGCGAGCATCGCGCGGGCCGGTTCCTCGTCGCCGATCTGGGCCGCCACGAACGCGGCGCCCTGCAGGGCGAGGGCGTGGGCCGGGGTGTCGCGGGCGACCTCCTGGGCCAGCGACGCCCGCAGCCAGCGGTAGCCCTCGCGGACGTAGCCGCCGGCGAACCAGTAGTGCCACAGCGGCCCGGTGATCTCGGCCGCGCGGCAGGCGCCCTCCGGGCCGCCGGACACGCAGTGCTCCAGCGCGACGCGGATGTTGGGCTGCTCGCGCCGCATCCGGCCGACCCAGTCCAGCTGGTGCGGGCCGAAGCTCTCCGTGTGGTAGCGGCGGGCCAGGCGGGCGCAGTGCTCGACCTGGCGGCCCCGCACGGCGTTCTCGCGGCCGGAGCGCACGAGCTGGACGTGCCCGTACTCGCGGACGGTCTCCAGCATCCCGTACCACGCCGCCCGCCCGAAGGTGCCGTCCCGGCGGACCAGGATGGACTTGTCCACCATGGCGGCGATCAGGTCGAGCACCTCGTCCGGGCCGATCCCGACCGCGGCGCACACCGCCTCGGCGGCCTCCAGGTCGAAGCCGCCGGCGAACACCGACACCGCCGACCACACGGCCTGCTCGGCACGACTGCACAGGTCGTAGCTCCACGCGATCGCCGCCTCCAGCGTCTGCTGGCGGTCCGGCGCCGTCCGGCTGCCGTCGGTGAGCAGCCGGAACCGGTCGTCCAGGCGCTGCAGCAGCTGTTCGACCGAGAGCACCCGCAGCCGGACCGCGGCCAGTTCCAGTGCGAGCGGGATGCCGTCCAGGCGGCGGCAGATGCGGACGATGGTGTCGCGGTTGGACGCGTCGACGGTGAACCCGGGCACCACGGCGGCGGCGCGCTCGGCGAACAACGTCACCGCCTCGACCGCGGGCTCCCCTTCCGAGGGCACCGGCAGCGGCGGCACGACGAGGACCTGTTCGCCGTCGGCGCGCAGCAGCTGGCGGCTGGTGGCCAGCACCCGCACCGACGAGGTGGCCGACAGCAGCTTGGCGACCAGCACCGCGCACGCGTCCAGCACGTGCTCGCAGTTGTCCAGCACCAGCAGCACGCGCTGGTCCTCGAGGTACTCGGCGAGCCCGCCCACCTGCGCGCCGGCCTCGTCGGTCAGGCCGAGCGTGGTGGCGATCGTGTGGGCCAGCAGGGCCGGATCCCGCAGCTCGGCCAGCGGCACGAACCACAAGCCGTCGGGGAACGCCCGCCGCACGTCGGCGGCCGCGCGCAGGGCCAGCCGGGTCTTGCCGACGCCACCGACCCCGGTCAGCGTGACCAGCCTGGCGGAGGCCAGGAGGCGGCGGGTTTCGGCGAGTTCGCGGCGCCGCCCGACGAAGCTGGTGAGTTCGCTGGGCAGGTTGCCTGCGCCTCGCGAGACGTCGGGCATCCCCCGATTCTAGGCCGGGTTCGCGGTTGATCAGGCGGTTCGGCGGTGGCTCTGCCGCCGCAGCAGGGTCACCAGGTGCGCGTTGACCAGCTCCGGGTGCTCCAGCGGGAAGGCGTGCCCGGCGTCGGGCAGGACGACCAGATCCGCGCCGGGCACCGCCCGCGCGATCGCCTCGCTGTTCTCCGGCGGCGTGACCACGTCGTGTGAGCCGGCCAGCACGAGGCAGTCGACCCGGGTCAGCGCGGCGAGCGCGGCGGTCTTGTCGTGCACCCGGAACTGCGGGAAGAAGTCGGCCAGCACGTCCAGCGGCGTCTGCCCGATCTGCTCGACCAGGAATTCGGCGACGTGCGGCGGGACGTCGGAGGCGAACGCGTGCCGGGGCACGACCGCCCCGGTCAGCTCGCGCAGCGGCCCGGCCAGGACGGTGGCCCGCTGCAGCAGTGCCAGCGCCCACGGGGTGACCCAGTGCAGCGCGCGCATGCCGTGCCGGGGCAGGCCGAGGCCGCCGAGCACCGGCTCGGCGCTGGTGGCGAGCAGCGCGACGGCGGCGACGCGGGTGCCGAACAGCTCCGGCTCCTGCTCGGCCAGCGCCATGATCGTCATGCCGCCCATCGAGTGCCCGGCGAGGACCACCGGCCCGTGGGGCGTGGTCTGGTCGAGCACCGCGCGCAGGTCGCGGCCGAGCTGGTCGACGGTCGCGTGCGCGGCCGCGCCGCGCTGGGAGCGGCCGTGCCCGCGCTGGTCCCAGGTGACGACCCGGGCGTGGCGGGCGAGCTCGGCGATCTGGAAGCACCAGCTGGCGCTGGACAGGGCGTAGCCGTGGCACAGCACGACCGTCACCGGCGCGGCCGGGTCGCCGAAGACCTCGGCGTGCAGCTCGACGCCGTCGTCGGCGGTGACGGTCCGGGACTGGCCGCGGCCGCGGGTGACCGGGATGACCGGCCCGGTGCGGGACGCCGGGCCGAGCAGGCCGCCGGTCGCGGCGCGCAGCGCGGTCCTGGTCAGCACGAGCCCGGCCACCAGGCCCAGCTCGACCGCCTTGACCGCTCGCATGGTCACTCCTCCGGGTGGGCAAATCACGACAGAGTGACCCTGCCTGGTCGCGGCCAAACCCGGGCACCGGGAAAGTACGTATTTCGGTACGGAGATGTCAGCAGCCGGAATAGCGGTGGGCGGGCAGGCCTCGCACGCCGGGCCGGAGGCGGAACAGGGCCCCGGCTTCGGGCTGCGTGCCTTCCTCGACGCCCTGTCGCGACGTGGTGACGTACAGCTCGGCCAGGTCCGGCCCGCCGAAGGCGCACGCGGTGACCTGGGTGACCGGGAGTTCGGCGCGGGCGACCTGCTCGCCGGCCGGGGTGTAGCAGTGCACCGCGCCGCCGCCCCACAGCGCGACCCAGATGTTGCCCTCCGCGTCGACGGTCAGGCCGTCCGGGGAGCCGGTTCCGTCCGGGATGGTGACGACGGGGCGACGGTGCGTGAGCCCGGCCGCGGCGGTGTAGTCGAAGGCGTCGATCCGGCCGGTGGGCGTGTCGACGTAGTAGGCCGTGCCGCCGTCCGGGCTCCAGGCGAGGCCGTTGGAGATCGTGACCCCGGTGAGCACCGTGGTGACGGCGCCGTCCGGGTCGAGCCGGTACAGGGCGCCCGCGCCCGGCGTCTCGTCGTAGGCCATCGAGCCGCAGTAGAACCGGCCGTCCGGATCGCACCCGCCGTCGTTCATCCGCACCCCGGCGCCGGTCCACACCTCCCCCAGCGGCCGCACCTCGGTCAGCGCGGCGTCGGCGAGGGCGAACCCGCGCTCCAGCGCCAGCACGACCCCGCCCGCGGCGCCCGGCCGCAGCGCCGCCGCGACCGGGCCGACGTGGTGGCGGCGGACCTCCTCGCCGTCGAGTTCCAGCACGTCCCCGGCGAGCATGTCCACCCACCGCACACCCGGCCACTCCGGCGCCCACACCGGCCCTTCGCCGTGCGCCGCCACCGGTTCCGTCACCTGGTCCACTGTGGACACCACGCGTCAGTCCCCCTCGGGCGTCATCCGCCGCACCGCGTCGGTGGTGGTCTCGATCAGCTTCCGCATCGCTCGCGCGGCCGCCGTCGGCCTGCGGGCGCGGACCGCGACGAGCACCGCGTGGTGCAGGGGCAGCGTCGCGGACACCCCGCCGGGCGCGTGCGAGCTGGCCGCCAGGCCGTGGTGCAGGCTCGCCTCCAGCAGCCGGCCCAGCTGCTCGACGAGCTGGTTGCCGCTCGCGCGCAGCAGGGTCAGGTGGAAGGCGAGGTCGGCCTCGACGAACGCGGCGGAGTCCGCGTCGACCCGGCCCGCCTCCTCCGCCATCCGGGCGCAGGCGTTCTCGAGCACGGCGAGCTGCTCGTCCGTCGCGCGCTCGGCGGCCAGCTGCGCGGCGCCGGGCTCGACCATGAGCCGCAGCTCGAGCAGGTCGCGCAGGAAGGCCGCGTCGGAGAGCTGGCCGTGCCAGCTGATCACCTCGCGGTCCATCAGGTTCCACTGCTCGCGCGGCAGCACCCGGGTGCCGAGGCGGGGCCGCGGCTCGACCAGCCCCTTGGCGGCCAGCGCCTTGACCGCCTCGCGCACCCCGCCGCGGCTGACGTTCAGCTGGGCCGCCAGGTCGGCCTCGTTGGGCAGCTGGCTACCGTTGGCGAGTTCGCCGGACACGATGCGCCGCCCCAGCCACTCCACGACCTGGCCGTGGAGGGTGCGGTGCCGCCCGAGCGGCCCGCTCTGACTCCTGCTCACGGAGTAATCCTCAAATCATTGATCCATAAAGTCAATGCGCCCATCACACGACAGGGGTTGACTGTATCGACGAATCATCCAATCATTCATGCAGGTTCTTGGTTCGATATCCCAGCTCCCCGACGACGTGGATGGGTGGTCCCCCATGACCGACGACCAGATCAGCCTCACCTCCCGGCGGAGCGCCCTGAAATTCCTCGGGGCAGGCGGCGGAGCCGTGGCCGCCTCGGCCCTGCTGGCGGCCTGCCAAGGCGTCCGCGACAGCCCGGGATCGGGCGGTGGCGGCGCGTTCCCGGACACCCCGGACTGGCGCTTCGTCTTCGTCAACCACGTCACGACCAACTCGTTCTTCGTGCCGACCAGGACCGGGATGGCCGACGCGGCCCGGCTGGTCGGCATCCCCGAGCCACAGTGGACCGGCTCCGCCGACGGCAACGTGTCCGAGATGGCCAACGCGTTCTCCACGGCGGTCAACGGCGGGGTCGACGGCATCGCGATCGCGCTGACCGACAACAACGCGTTCGTCGAGCCGACCAAGCGCGCGTTCGAGCGCGGCATCCCGGTGATCGCGTACAACGCGACCGCCGCGGGCAACCATCCGCTCACCTACGTCGGGCAGGACCTCTACCAGTCCGGTTTCCTGATGGGACAACGCATCGCGCGGGACGTCACGTCCGGGCTCATCCTGGTCGGCATCTCCCAGCCCGGCGGCAACAACGTACAGCCGCGGCTGGACGGCATCACCGACGCGCTGCGGCAGGCCGCGCCGGGGGTGACCGTGCTGCCGATCAACACCGGCGCGGAGCAGGCCGCCGAGCTCAACGCCATCACCGCCGCCTACGACGGGCACCGGGACGCGAAGGGCGTGTACGCCGTCGACGCGGGCAGCACCGCCTCGATCGCGCAGCTGTTCACCACCCGCGGCCTGCAGGGACAGGTGCGGGCGGGCGGGTACGACACGCTGACCGACACCCTGCGCGGCGTCCAGTCCGGCGCGCTGGACTTCACCATCGACCAGTCGGCCTACCTGCAGGGCTTCCTGTCCGTGCTCTACCTCTTTCTCTACCGCGTGTCGGGCACGCTGGTCACACCGCCGTTCACCGACACCGGGCTCACGTTCGTCACCAAGGACAACGTCGGGCCGTACCTGACCGCGGACAGCAAGTTCGAGGGCGGCGCCAAGACGGACCTGGTGCCGATGCCGTCGTCCATCCCGCTCCCGCCCGCGACCGGGCAGGCGCGATGACGAAAGCGCTTCCCGAACGGCCACCGGCCGCGGCCCGCGCGCGTGGCCGCGGCGGGTTCCTGCCCGGCCTGATCCGGGTCAAGGAGCTGAGCATCCTGCTGGTGACGGTCGCCGCGGCGATCTATTTCGCCAGCACCAGCGGGCCCGGGTTCACCACCACGGACAACTACCACACGATCGCCCAGTACGTGGCGCCGTGGGCGATCGTCGCGGCGGGCGAGGTGATGGTGCTGATCTGCGGGCAGATCGACCTCTCCGCCGGGTTCGTGTTCACGCTGTCCCCGTTCGTGCTGGTGCTGTTCCACAACAATGGTTTCCCGCTGCTGCTCGCCGTCATCGGGGCGATCGTGGTCAGCGGCGCCATCGGGATGGTGAACGGGCTGATCCACACGGTCTTCGGCCTGTCCTCGTTCATCACCACCCTCGGCATGGCGTTCCTGTTGTGGGGCCTGTCGCTGGTCATCTCCGGCGGCTCCCCGGTGAGCGCCCCGGCGGACGGCTGGGTGATGGACGTCTTCGGCGCGTGGGGCTGGTCGGAGTTCGTGTGGGCGGTCGTGGTCGTGGTGGTCATGCAGGTCGTGCTGTCCACCACCCGGTTCGGCATCGCCACGCAGGCCACCGGCGGCAACCCGGTCGGGGCCGCCGAGGCCGGCATCCGCACCAACCGGATCAAGGTGGTCAACTTCGCGATCGTCGGCGCGCTGGCCGGGCTCGCCGGCATCCTGCAGGGCACCCGGGTCGGCTCCTACGACCCGACCAACGGCGGGTTCAACGTCATGTTCTACGCCGTGGCGGCTGCGGTGATCGGCGGGACCGCGCTGCTCGGCGGGTCCGGCACGGTGGTCGGGGCGTTCCTCGGCGCGCTGCTGCTCGGGCTCGTCTACGACGGGTTCAACCTGACCGGCATCAGCGCCAACGCGTTCTACCTGGTGCTCGGGGTCGCGATCCTGGTCGCGGCGCTGCTCAACGTGTACGTGTCGGTGATGCGCAAACGGCTCGGATCGAGGGGGCGGCCGTGACCGAGGTGGTGCGGGCCGAGCACATCGGCAAGCGGTTCGGGCCGGTGCGGGCGCTGTCGGACGTCAGCCTGCACGTGTCGGCGGGCGAGGTCCTCGGCCTGATCGGCGACAACGGCGCGGGCAAGTCCACGCTGATCAAGATCCTGACCGGTTACCACCAGCCGGACAGCGGGCGGCTGCTGTTCGAGGGGCGGCCCGTGCAGCTGAAGTCGGTGACGCACGCCCGGTCGCTGGGAATCGAAACGGTCTTCCAGGACCTGGCGATGGTGAACGACCTGCCGGTGTACCTGAACCTGCACCTCAACAAGGAACTGGTGCACCGGCCGCTGCCGTTCCTGAAGCGGCGGGAGATGAAGCGGCGCGCGCGGGAGGCGCTGGACGAGATCGGCATCAGCATCCCCTCGGTGACCGCCGAGGTCGGTCAGCTCTCCGGCGGGCAGCGGCAGGCGATCGCGGTGGCCCGCTCGGTGTTCACCCGCAACACCAAGCTGCTGCTGCTCGACGAGCCGCTGGCCGCGATGGGCGCCAAGGAGGGCGGGCTGATCCTGCGGCTGCTCGCCCAGCTCAAACAACGCGGCGACCTCGCGATCATCCTGATCGCGCACAACTACAGCCAGGTCGTGGACGTGTGCGACCGGGTCAACCTGCTCCAGCACGGCGAGATCACGTTCGACAAACCGTCCCGGGACACCTCGGTGGCCGAGCTGCTCGAGCTCGTGCACGCCGAGTACCGGCTCCAGCAGTGACCGAGGAGAGCCCTCATGCGAAAGCTCGTTCCGATCGCCTGCGCCACAATCCTGTCCGCGGCGGTAGGGTTGCCCGCCGTGACCTCCTCCGCCGCCCCGCGGCCCACGGCTCCCGCGATCTCCAAGGAAGCGTTCGGCAGCGTCGGCGGCCAGTCCGTCGAGCGGTACACGCTGACCAGCGGCAACGGGATGCGGGTGCGGATCCTGACCTACGGCGGCACCATCCAGACGCTGGAGGCGCCCGACAAGCGCGGGCGGACCGCGAACCTCGTGCTCGGGTTCCCGACCCTGGCCGACTATGTGGCGAAGAACAGCCCGGCCGAAGGCGGCGGACCGTACTTCGGCTCGCTGATCGGCCGCTACGCCAACCGGATCGCCGGTGGCCGGTTCACCCTGGACGGGGTCGAGTACCAGGTGCCGGTCAACAACAACGGCAACAGCCTGCACGGCGGCACGGCCGGGTTCGACGACAAGGTGTGGTCCGCCGCCGAGGTGCGCGAGCCGGGCAAGGCCGGGCTGCGGTTGAGCCTGGTCAGCCCCGACGGCGACCAGGGCTACCCGGGCACCCTGACCACGACCGTGACGTACACAGTGGACAGCCACAACCGGCTCACCATCGACTACCGCGCCACCACCGACAAGCCGACCGTGGTGAACCTGACCAACCACACGTACTGGAACCTGGCGGGCGAGTCCTCCGGCGACATCTACGACCAGACCCTGCGCATCGACGCCGACCGCTACACCCCCACCGACGCGACCCAGATCCCGACCGGTGAACTGGCCCCGGTGGCAGGCACCCCGTTCGACTTCCGCCGCCCGGTGCCGATCGGCGCCCGCATCGCCGACAACGACCCGCAGCTGCTGATCGGCCAGGGCTACGACCACAACTGGGCGCTGAACTCCTCCGGACGCCTCGCGCAAGCGGCCCGCGCCGCGGACCCGGCGAGCGGCCGCGTGCTCACCGTCTACACCACCGAGCCGGGGATCCAGTTCTACTCGGGCAACTTCCTGACCGGCACGCTCGTCGGCACCGGCGGGAAGGCCTACCGGCAGAGCTACGGGTTCGCGCTGGAGACGCAGCACTTCCCGGATTCGCCCAACCAGCCCGGTTTCCCGAGCACCGTGCTGCGGCCCGGAGAGGTGTACCACACCACGACCGTCTTCGCCCTGAGCGCGGAGTGAGCCGGATAGGCTCCGGGGCATGGACGCCCGCGAATTCGCCGACGACTGGGCCAAGGCCTGGAACGCACACGACCTCGACGCGCTGCTGGCGCACTTCACCGACGACGTCGTGTTCACCTCACCGGTCGCCGCACAGCTGACCGGCACCGCGGTGATCCGCGGCAAGGACGCCCTGCGCGCCTACTGGAGCGAAGGCCTGCGCCGCATCCCGGACCTGCGCTTCGAGGTGGTCGGCGTGTACTCCGGTGTGGACACCGTGGTCATCAACTACCGCAACCAGAAGGGCGGCCTGGTCAACGAGGTGCTGCACTTCGACGGCCCACTGGTCCGCGAAGGCCACGGAACCTACCTCGGCGACGACACCAACCCGGCCGGAGCGAAGGACTGACGTTGACAACGTGACGCGGCGGTGCCGGCCACTCCGGCGGCACCGCCGCTTCAGGTGCGCACGGCGACCACCGCGAGCGTGGTGAACGTCTTCGTGAACGCACCGCCGAGGTCGTCGATCGCCGCGCCGACCGCGGTCAGGATTTCCGCCTGCGCGGCGGCGGGCAGGCGGGTCAGGCCGCCGGTCGTCGGGAGCAGGTCCAGCCACTCCGCACGGGTGTAGGTGCGTTCCCAGTCGAACCGCCAGTGCTCCGGTTCGGCGAACGCCCCGGTCTGCCGGAAGGATTCGGCGAACCGCTCGAAGCCGGCGCGGTAGGCCGCCACCGCGTCGCCGCCCGGTTGCCCGGCGAACGGCGAATCGGGCACCACCCGGCGGAACACCTCGGCGAAGGCCTCCGCGACCGCGGGCGGCGGTTCGAAGACGTGCGCGAACACCGCCAGCGGCCCGCCCGGCCGCAGCACCGCCGCCGCCTTCGCCGCGCCCGCCTCCGGCGCCACCCAGTGCCACGCCTGCCCCGCCACCACCGCGTCGAACTCGCGGCCTGCCGGGTCCCAGTCCTCGAACGTCGCGACCTCGACCTCGATCCCACCGCGGCGCGCGAACTCCGCCATCCGCGGATCCGGGTCGACCCCGAGCACGCGGCAGCCCGCGGCCCGGAACTGCCGGGCCTCGATGCCGGTGCCGCAGCCGACGTCCAGGACCACCGGGCCGTGGTCCGAGGGGTCCCCGAACGCGGAACTCTCCCCGTTGAGTGTGGAACTCGCGGGGCTGAGTGCGGCAATGCGCTTGATCAGCGCGTCCGGGTAGGGCGGCCGGGCGCGGTCGTAGCGGCTTGCGTCGATCCCGAATGATTCGGCCATTTCTCGGGCCTCGTGCGAAGTGGGCATGCGCCCACCTTAGTGGGCAAGCGCCCACAACGGCAAGGAGGACAATGGGCGCATGCCAACCGGGGTGCACATCCGCGACGCGCGCCAGCAGCTGTTCGACGCCGCCGAGCGCGTTCTGCTCCGCGACGGCGCGGCCGCGCTGACCAGCCGCGCCGTCACCACCGAAGCGGGCGTCGCCAAGGGCGTGCTGCACCGGCACTTCGCCGACTTCGACGCCTTCCTCGCCGAGCTCGTCCAGGACCGCGTGCGCCGCATCGGGGACCAGAGCGCCATCCTGCGCGCGTCGGCGGGCACCGGCACCGTCACCGGCAACCTCACCGCGGCCCTGACCGAGCTGTTCGACCCGGTCGCCGTCGGCATCGTCGGGCTCGTCGTCTTCCGCGACGAGCTGCGAGCCCGGCTCGGGCGCGGCATCCCGGTCCTCGCCGACGCGGCGGCCATGCTCGCCGGTTACCTGACCGAGGAACGCGCGCAGGGCCGCATCGCCGCCGACGCCGACGTGGACTCGCTCGCACTCGCCCTGATCGGCGCCGGCCACCTGCTCTTCGCCGACCGCGCGCACCGCCCGGCGGCCGGGGAGGTCGGCCGGGTCGTGGAGACCGTCGTCGCGGACGTCGTGCAGCGCCGCCTGCTCTGACTCACCGGCTCAGCCGCCGCACCGCGATCCCGGCGCCGAGGATCAGCACCAGCACGGTGAACGACCACCCGCGCTTCTCCTCGGTCCGCTCCTGTGTGGACACCTGCGCCACCGGCTTCTTCGTGGTCACCGGACGGCGCTTGGCGGTGGACGGCGGTGGCGGCGGGACCGTCGGCGGCGCCGGGCGCGGCGTGGTCACCGGTCGCGGCGGCGGGTCCGGCACCGGAGGAGACGGCGGCGCGGGCACGAACGGAGCCACTGCCGGAGGTGGTGGGGGCGGCGGAGCAGGAGGTGACGGCGGAGGCGGGGGCGGCGGAGGCGGGGGCGGCGGAGGCGCGGGCGCCCGCAGGCACCCGGCACTGTCCGAACCGGACAGCGGCGCCCCGGCGGACACCTCGGTGACCGGCTCGGAGCCGTCCCGGGCGGCCCGGAACGTGCGGCTGCGGCCGGCGCTGCGGTTCGCTGTGACGTACAGCGTCTCCCCCGCCAGCACGACCGAGCCGTACGCGGTCGCCGGCGGCAGCACCGGCCCGGGCACCGGGTGCGTCCACCCCGACACCGGGTCGATCCGCACGACCCGCCCGCGGAACGGGAACGTGCTCGTCACCCCGTAGAGCGCGCCCCCGGCGAAGTCGAAGTCGTCGATGCCGGACGTGAACGGCGCAGGCCACAGGCCGACACCGCGCACCGCCGAGAGGTACCCGTCACCGCCCGGGTCGATGTCGATCACGTACAGGTCGTCGTCCCGCAGGACGTACCAGCGGTCGCCGAACACCGCGCCCGCGGTGGCCCGGTCCAGCCCGCGGCGGTCCGTCGTCCGCACCGGGCCGAGCCGGGTCAGCTCGCCGTCCCGGCCCACGGCCACCGCCGTGCCGTCGCGGGTCAGGCCGTACACCCGGTCCTGGGCGCGCGCGTAGCCGAGGGCGTTGACCTGCACGCCGAGCGCGGTCCGGCTCTCCACCGCCCCGGACGGCATCCGCACCAGCTCCACAGTGGACGGTCCACCCGGAGCCGTGTTGACGACCCGCAGGACCGTGCAGGCGGTGGCGGGGGCCGCCCCGGCGGCCGGCGTGACCGGCAGCAGCGACGCCGCCAGGACGCCCGCGGCCGCCAGCGCCCGGGCCGGGCGCCGCACCCTCACCGCAGCCGCTCGATCGCCTGGCTGAACGCGTCCGGGCCCACCTTCGACCCGCCCGCGAACGGGTTCTGCATCTGGAAGATCGCGAAGAGCAGCAGGGTCGTCGCCGCGGCGAGGGTGGACACGATCACGACGTGGGTGAGCGACTTCGTGCCGCCGAACAGGTTGGGCAGCAGCACGAAGATCACGCTCCCGCCGATCAGCACGAACCACACCACCATGCCGACGTTGTTGTCCTGCACCGCGTTGAGCCGGGCCTGCCGTTCCTTGAACACGTCCAGCAGCGAGTCGGCGACCTCGGTCTTGCGGCTGGTCAGCCAGTCGTCGTCGCCGGGCACATCGGCGGTGTCCACCACTGCGCGCATCCGGTCGAGCTGGTCCCAGCCCTCCTCGGGCAGGACGCCGCCGTCCCGCATGCGCGGCCACTCCCGGTTCACCACCGTGTCCGCGTAGCCCGCGGCCAGCTCGCGGATCTCCGTGCGTGCCGGCTCGGGCAGCGCGTCGGCCGCCCACGAGGCGGCGACCAGGCTCTGCGACTCCTCGTAGGAGGAGTCCCGCACGGTGCTCGCCGCGTCGAACAGCGAGATCAGCACGAACGCGATCACCGCGGCGTGCAGGCCGCCGACGATGGTGAACGCCTGGCCGGCCGCGTCGTTGTTGTCCGGCCTGCCCTCGTCCAGACCGTAACGGCGGACCAGGTAGGCGATGAGCGCACCGAGCCCGACGGCGCCCACCACCCACAGCGAACCGGCCACGTAGACATTCATCGGCTGTGCCTCCCGAACGGGAAAAGGACGTCGGCCCACGCTAGGCACGGCCGGATCACGGCGGCAAGTTCGGTTCCGCTCTTTCAACCCGACGGAATAGGACGGATTATTACCGGTCACTTGTTCGGAGCAGCCGGCGCGTATTCCGCGAATTTACCGGCCCTGTTGTCCCGCGGCCAACGCGCGGCCGGACGCGCCGCTGGGCCGACCGGGCGAGTTCCGGTCACCGGACGTCACTCCACCTCGGACTTCACGGTGGTTTCCGTTGACAGCCAAGGGTAGAACGTCCCGGTTGCCCTACCCGGACCACGGTCTTCCCAGAGTCCGGGAAGTTTCAGCCCGTTCGGAGCAGTGGACCGGAAATGCCGGGAGCACGCTGCCGAGCGGGTCACGCCGTCCGGACCGGCCCGATTGGGCGGCCCGGGTGATCACCGTCCATTCCGGTCTACCGTGAGTTTGCCGGAACCGCCGAACGTGTGCTTTTCCGGAAATTGCCATCACGCCGCGCCACGGACGAGTGACTGTACGGGTCCGCGACGCCGGTGCTAACGTCGCTTCCGCCGGCCGAGAAAACAAGGCGCCAGTTCGCCGGATCATCAATTTCCAATTCGCGGATCAAGTTTTCGACGATGGGTGGTATTTGCCGTGACTGTGACCGATCCCGCCGTGCCCGCCCTGGACAGCGGCAGCCAGCAGCAGAGCCTGAGCACCCGGGCCGCGCGGAACCTGGCGACCACGACCAAGTCCGTCCCGCAGATGCAGGCCATCACGTCGCGGTGGTTGCTGCGCCTGCTGCCCTGGGTGGAGGCCTCCGGCGGCGCCTACCGGGTCAACCGGCGGCTGTCCTATGCGGTCGGCGA
Source organism: Amycolatopsis sp. 3B14 (assembly GCF_050958625.1). NCBI lineage: Bacteria > Bacillati > Actinomycetota > Actinomycetes > Pseudonocardiales > Pseudonocardiaceae > Amycolatopsis > Amycolatopsis sp. 3B14. The sequence continues at coordinate 38,391 of NZ_JBHZEN010000039.1, read as the reverse complement.
CGGGCGCGTGACGTTCGTGACGACCGCGGGGAACATCGAGGTCATCCCCGCCGAGCTCGGTGAGCTGCCGATCCTGCGCGGCTTCACTGACCAGGAGGTGCTCGCCGCGCTCGCCGGCCGGTTCGAGCAGCGCGAGTACGAGCCCGGCGACGTGATCGTCGAGTTCGGCAGCGCCTCCGACCAGGCCTTCCTCATCGCGCACGGCAAGGTCAGCAAGGTCGGCCCCGGCGAGTACGGCGACTTCACCAACCTCGGCGTGCTGGCCAACGGCGACCACTTCGGCGACGACTCGCTGCTGGACGACTCGAGCATCTGGGAGTACACGGTCAAGGCCGTCACCTCCTGCACGGTGCTGGTGCTCGAACAGCGCGGCTTCGACGAGCTGGTCGAGCAGTCCGCGGCGCTGCGCGAGCAGATCGAGCTGTTCCGCGCCCGGAAACTGTCCAGTGGCAACGAATACGGCGAGGCCAGCATCGAGCTGTCCTCCGGGCACGAAGGTGAACCGGAGCTGCCCGGCACGTTCGTCGACTACGAGATGTCCCCGCGCGAGTACGAGCTGAGCGTCGCCCAGACCGTCCTGCGCGTGCACAGCCGCGTCGCCGACCTCTACAACCAGCCGATGAACCAGACCGAGCAGCAGCTGCGGCTGACCATCGAGGCGCTGCGCGAGCGGCAGGAGTCCGAACTGCTGAACAACAAGGACTTCGGCCTGCTCCACAACGCCGACGTCAAGCAACGCCTGCACACCCGCACCGGCCCGCCGACGCCGGACGACATGGACGAGCTGCTCGGCGCGGTGTGGAAGGAGCCGGCGTTCTTCCTGGCGCACCCGAAGACGATCGCGGCGTTCGGGCGCGAGTGCAACACGCGCGGGATCTACCCGGCCGGCGTGGAGTTCAACGGGCACCACGTGCCGTCCTGGCGCGGCGTGCCGATCCTGCCGTCGAACAAGATCCCGGTGTCGGAGACCCGCACCAGCTCGATCCTGCTGATGCGCGTCGGCGAGCAGAACCAGGGCGTGATCGGCCTGCACCAGACCGGTCTGCCGGACGAGGTCGAGCCCGGCCTGTCGGTGCGGTTCATGGGCATCAACGAGAAGGCGATCATCTCCTACCTGGTGTCGGCGTACTTCTCGGCGGCCGTGCTGGTGCCGGACGCGCTGGCGGTGCTGGAGAAGGTGGAGATCGGCCGCGAGAGCTGACCCGCGGAAGCCACGAGCGAACGAGGGGTGGTTGGGTCCGTTGACCGTAACCCTGCAGACCTTCCAGCACACCGAAACCCGGCTGAGCCTGGGCACGGCGGCGGCCCGCAAACTGGCCAGCACCACCAAGTCCGTGCCGCAGAACCAGGCGGTCACCAGCCGGTGGCTGCTGAGCCTGCTGCCGTGGGAGGAGACCGAAGCGGGCACCTACCGGGTCAACCGTCGGCTGACGTGCGTCGCCGGGCAGGGCCGGGTGGCGTTCACCGTCGAGGCGGGCCGCGTCCGGGTGGTGCCGGCCAGCCTGGCCGAACTGCCGTTGTTCCGCGGTTTCGGCGACCAGCTCGTCCTGACCGCGCTGGCCGACCGGTTCGAGCAGCGCGAGTACCGGGCCGGGGAAACGATCGTCACCGCGGGCGCGCCGACCGGCGAGGCGCTGCTCGTAGCGCACGGCAAGGTGACCAAGGTCGGCCGCGGCGACTACGGCGACCCGGTGACGCTCGGGGTGCTCGCCGACGGCGACTACCTCGGGCAGCAGGTGCTCGCCGAGTCGCCGGAACGGTGGGCGTACGGCGTCCGGGCGGAGACGCCGGTGACCGTGCTCGCCCTGCCGCAGCGGGAAGTGCTGGCTTTGCTGGACACCTCCCCGGAGCTTCGGTCGCATGTGGACGGGCTGCGGCGGAGTTCGCAGCTGGCGCAGAACAAGCACGGCGAGGCGAACATCGAGCTGGCGTCCGGGCACACCGGCGAACCCGCGCTGCCGGCCACGTTCGTCGACTACGACCTCAGCCCCCGCGAGTACGAACTCGGGGTGGCGCAGACGGTCCTGCGGGTGCACACCCGCGTGGCCGACCTCTACAACCAGCCGATGGACCAGACGCAGCAGCAGCTGCGGGTGGCGCTGGAGGCGCTGCGCGAGCGGCAGGAGTCCGAGCTGCTCAACAACGCCGAGTTCGGCTTGCTCAACAACGCCGATCTCAGCCAGCGCCTGCACACCCGCACCGGGCCGCCCACCCCGGACGACCTGGACGAGCTGTTGTGCCGCCGCCGCAAGACGAAGCTGTTCCTGGCGCACCCCAAGGCGATCGCGGCGTTCGGGCGGCAGTGCTCGGCGCGGGGGATCGCGACGGAAAGCACCGAAGTGGACGGTCATGTGGTGTCCACGTGGCGCGGGGTGCCGATCTTTCCCAGCGACAAGATCCCGGTGTCGCGGACCGGGACGACGTCGATCCTCGCGATGCGGACCGGTGTGGACAGCCAGGGCGTGATCGGGCTGCGCCAGACCGGGCTGCCGGACGAGGTCGAGCCCGGCGTGACCGTGCGGTTCATGGGGATCGACCCGCGCGCCATCGTGTCCTACCTCGTCACGGCGTACTTCTCGGTCGCGGTGCTGGTGCCGGACGCGCTGGGCGTGCTCGAGCACGTGGAGGTCGGACGGTGACGGAGACGGTGGCCGGGGCGCGGACGGCGCGGGACCTCCTGGCGTGGAGCCGCGGATGCGTGGACCCGGCGTTGCGGGCGGCGGTGGCGCGGCTGCCGGAGTCGATGCGGCCGCTGGTCGCCTACCACTTCGGGTGGGCGGACGAGACGGGCGCGCCGGCGAGCGGGGGCGGCGGCAAGGCGGTGCGGCCGGCGCTGGTGCTGGCGGCGGCGCGGGCGGTCGGCGAGTGGGGGCCGGCGCTGCCCGGCGCGGTCGCCGTCGAGCTGGTGCACAACTTCTCGCTGCTGCACGACGACGTCATGGACGGCGACGAGACGCGGCGGCACCGGCCGACGGTGTGGAAGCTGTTCGGCCCGGGGCCGGCGATCCTGGCCGGGGACAGCCTGCTGGTCGCGGCGTCGGACGTGCTGGCGGCGAGCGGTCACCCGGCGGCGCGGGAGGCGTTGCGGATGCTCGGTGCGGCGGTGCAGGACCTGATCGAGGGCCAGGGCGCGGACCTGGCGTTCGAGCAGCGTGCCGACGTCGGGCTGGACGAGTGCCGTCTGATGGCGGAGGGCAAGACCGGGGCGCTGCTGGGGTGCGCGTGCGCGCTGGGCGGGTTGCTCGGCGGCGGCTCGTCCGAGCAGGTCGCGCACCTGCGGCGGTTCGGGGAGGCGGCCGGGCTGGCGTTCCAGATGGTCGACGACCTGCTCGGGATCTGGGGCGACCCGGCGGCGACCGGGAAGCCGGTGTTCTCGGACCTGCGCAACCGGAAGAAGTCGCTGCCGGTGGTGGCGGCGCTGACCTCGGGGACGGCGGCGGGCCGGGAGCTGGCGTCCCTGTACGCGGCGCCGGGTGAGCCGGCCGGGGCGGACCTGGTGCGGGCCGCGCGGCTGGTCGACCAGGCCGGTGGCCGGGAGTGGACCCGCACCGAGGCGGCGGCGCTGCTGGAGCGGGCTCGGGAGCACCTGAAAGCCGCGGTGCCGGACCCGCGGGGCGCCGCGGAGCTGGAGGCGCTGGCGGCACTGCTCGCGGACCGGGACAGATAACCGGCGGCGGTGGCCTGGACCGACCACCCGCGGAGCGGGTAGCGGAGCGGGTAGCGGAGCGGGTAGCGGCTGACCACCCGCGGAGCGGGTGTGGCCGGGAGTGGATGCCGGGGGCGGGGCTCGGCGGGCCGCGCCCCGGGCACCCGCGGAGCGGGTGTGACCGGGAGCGGCGGCTCGCCGACGGGCGCGCCCGGGGCGAACCCGGCCCGGGCGCAGCCGCCCCTGCGGGACTGACTCCGCGGCGGAATGGCCGCCAGGCCGCCACATCAGGGGCGGGCCGGTTGCGCCCGCTGCGCGGGCCGCCATCCGCGAAGCCCAGCCACACCGCCAGAAGCCACCCCGCGGAGCGAGGCGCGCCCGCAGGCCGCCCGAAGCCCTCGCCAGCACGCCGAACCGCCCGAGAGGACCAACCCCACCTGGAACGGGAGAAAACCATGTCGTTCACCGCAGCGCAGAGCATCCTCGCCGCGCATCATCCGGGCCGGCCGGCTCCCGGGGAGGTCCTCGTCGCCGACGAGTTGCTCTGGCCGGATCGTCCGTCGGTCCGCTGTCCCGGCGCGGGGTTGCTCGAAGGCGAGCTCCGGCGCCGCGGGATCGCCACCGCCCGCGGGCCCCTCTACGTCGACACCGACCACGCCGCTGCGGTCGCCCTGCGTGCCGTGCTCCCTGCGGCGCGCGGGCCGGCCGGGCTGGGCGTCGCGGCCACCGGGCAGGCCTCCTCCACACTCGCGGCCGCCGTGAGCGCCGCGATGGCCTCGGTGCTCGCCGTCGCCGGGCGGCCCCGGTCGGTGCTGCTCGCCGCGCCGCGGTCGTTCTGCGCGGGCGTCGAACGGGCCATCGAGATCGTCGAACGCCTCCTCGCCCAGCGCGGCGGTCCGATCTACGTGCGCAAGGAGATCGTGCACAACCGCCACGTCGTCGGCGACCTCCGCGCGCGGGGCGCGGTGTTCGTCGACGAACTGGACGCCGTGCCGCGGGGAGCGACCGTCGTGTTCTCCGCGCACGGCGTCTCCCCCGCCGTGCGCGCCGAGGCGGACCGCCGCCGCCTCAAGGTCGTCGACGCCACCTGCCCACTCGTCACCAAGGTGCACGCCGAGGCGCGCCGCTTCGCCGGGCAGGGCGACACCGTCCTGCTGATCGGACATGCCGGGCACGAGGAGGTCGAGGGCACCCTCGGCGAGGCGCCCGAGCGGACCGTGCTCGTGCAGTCGGTCGAGGAGGCCCGCCGGGTGCGGGTGCCGGACCCGGACCGCGTCACCTACCTGACGCAGACCACTCTCAGCGTCGACGAGACCGCCGACGTGCTCGCCGAGCTGCGACGGCGCTTCCCCGCGTTGCGCGGCCCGGCCTCCGACGACATCTGCTACGCCACCACCAACCGGCAGGACGCGCTGCGCTCGGTCGCCAGGGACAGCGACCTGGTGCTGGTGGTGGGGTCGCGGAACTCGTCGAACTCGCTGCGCCTCGTCGAACTCGCCGAGCGGGCGGGCACGCCGGCCCACCTGATCGACGACGCGCGGGACGTGCGGCCCGAATGGCTGTCCGGGGTGGAGCGGATCGGGCTCACCGCGGGCGCGTCGGCGCCGCCGGGGCTGGTCGACTCCGTGGTCGCCGCGCTCGGCGGCCTCGGCCCGCTCACCGTCGGCGAACGGGAGACCACCCGCGAGACCATCCACTTCACGCTGCCGACGGCCGTGCGGAGGAAGCCGTGACCGCGGTGCCGCTGGACGTGCCGCAGGTGCCCGCGCCGCGCCGGAACTCCCGTCAGGTGATGGTCGGCGACGTGCCCGTCGGCGGCGGTGCGCCGGTGCCGGATCGTGGAGACGCTGCTGGACGTGGCGCTCGAGCGGTTCCCCGGATGACCGATAACCTGCGGGCATGGATCTCACTGGGGTGACCGAGGTGTCGGACGAGGACGAGCTGCGGGAGCTGATCGGGCACCCGCTGCCGCGGGTGCTGCACAAGCAGCGGGCGGCGCTGCACGAGCTGGACCGGCAGTGGCTCGCGCTGTCGCCGTTCTGCCTGATCGCCACGTCCGACGCGGCCGGCCGCTGCGACGTCTCCCCCAAGGGCGATCCGGCCGGGTTCACGGTGGTGCTCGACGACCGCACGATCGCCGTGCCGGAGCGGCCGGGCAACCGGCGCGCCGACGGGTTCCGCAACATCCTCGCCAACCCGCACGTCGGGCTGCTGTACTTCATCCCCGGCCGGGGCGACACGCTGCGGATCAACGGCCGGGCACGGCTGGTGCGGGACGCGCCGTTCTTCGACGAGATGGTCGTGGAGGGGCACCGGCCGCGGCTGGCGATCCTGGTCGAGATCGACGAGGTGTTCCACCACTGCTCGAAGGCGTTCCTGCGGTCGCGGCTGTGGCAGGCGGACACCTGGGCGCCGGAGGAGATGGCCCCGCGCGCGGTGATCGCCAAGACGCTGGAGCAGCCGGACGCGTCACTGGCGGAACTCGAGCGCTACTACGGCCCGGAGTACGCGAAGAAGCTGTACGCCTGACGCGGGCCGGCACGCGGAACGGCCCGTGGTGCCCCCTCCCGGACAACACCACGAACTTCCCCTACCGCCCCTCGCGCCATTCACCAGTCAAGCGGCACCGCCGGATCGCCTGACGCGGGCGGGAACGCGGAACGGCCCGTGGTGCCCCCTCCCCGACAACACCACGGGCCGCTCGCTTCCCCTTACTGCCCCCTCGGGCCGTTCGCCGGCCAGGGGGACGTCCGGGTCGTCGTCGGCGGGGCGGGAACGCGCAACAGCCCGCGCTGCCCCTCCCGGACAACACCACGAACTTCCCCTTCCGCCCCCTCGGGCCATCCACCAGCCAAGCGGCACCGCCGGATCGCCTGACGCGGGCGGGAACGCGGAACGGCCCGTGGTGCCCCCTCCCCGACAACACCACGGGCCGCTCGCTTCCCCTTACTGCCCCTCGGGCCGTTCGCCGGCCAGGGGGACGTCCGGGTCGTCGTCCGCCGGCGGCTCCGGGTCGCGCCACTCCTCGGCGCGGCTGGACCGGTTGCCCTGCAACGTGCCGCGCAGTTCGGCCTTCATCGCGTCGTCCTCGCGCGCGCTGTGCTTCTCACTGCCGCGTTCCATCAGCCGGCCCCTTTCAACGGGTCGTGCCCGATCGTCATCAGCCGGTGGCGCCAGTTCTCCTGGCCTGCCGTCGGCTCCAGGTCGTCCCGCCGTTCGGCGTGCACCCTGTCCACCACCTTGCGCATCACGCGCTCGTCGTCCTCGGTGAGGTCCGTCCGGCGCTTGCCGAGGATCTCCAGGACGTGCTGCCCGGTCTTCGTGCCCGACTGGTCCGGCAGCTCCTCGCTGTCCGTGCCGGCCGAGCGGACCCGCAGCCAGTCCCCCAGCTCGCGCGAGGTCATGTTCACCACGCGGTGGAACTCGTCCCACAGTGCTTCGTCCACATGCGACTGCGTCGCCATCGTGTCACCTCCGGGCGGTCAGCCTTCGCACGATCACGAAGACCAGCGCCAGGATCCCGATCCCGGCACCGGTGCCGAGCGCGATCCGCTGTGTCGTGTGCGCGGTCTCCCGCACCTTCCCGGCCAGGGCCTCGGCGGTCTCGCCGAGCTCCTGGCGGGTCAGTTCGAGGTCGAGCCGCGCCTGTTCGGCGTCGTGCGGGAAGGTGTCCTTCTTCGTGGTCATCGGCGCACCCCCTCCCGCAGGGCCGCCACGTCCTTGGGCACCCCGGACGCCGCCTCCTGCGGCACCGGCGGCACCGCCGCCGACAGCTGCTTCTTGCCTGCCAGCCCGGCCACCCCGCCGATCAGCAGCAGCGCGCCGCCGACGATCAGCGCGGCGGCCCACCCGGGCACCACCAGGGCCAGCGCCAGCACCGCGGCGGCGACCAGCGTCGCCGCCCCGAACAGCGCGAGCATCCCGGCCGCGCCGGCCAGGCCCGCGCCGGTCCCGGCGCGCTTGCCCTTCCGCCGCAGCTCCTCGGCCGCCAGCCGCATCTCGTCCCGGACCAGCCGCTGGACCTGCTGCGACATGTCCTGGACGAGCTGCCCGATCGAGCGGTCGTCGACCGCGGTCGAGCCGCGGCCCGTGCTCTCAGTCATGCCTCGCCTCCCTTGGGGTAGCTCGTAGTCCGGCTACCCCCGGGCGGAGAGCGCTAATCGTGCGCGGTGGGCGAGCTGCCCTCGCTGAGCTCCTCGGTGGCCTTCTCCGACGGCGTCTTCGACGCCTCGGAGTGCGGGACGGTCTTCCCGGTGAGGGTGATGTGTCCTTCTTCGTGCAGCCGCTCCACCAGGTGCGGGTAGTGCAGCTCGAACGCGGGCCGTTCGGACCGGATCCGGGGCAGCTCCAGGAAGTTGTGCCGCGGCGGCGGGCACGAGGTCGCCCACTCCAGCGAGTTGCCGTAACCCCACGGATCGTCCACTTCGACCGGATCCCCGAACCGGTAGCTGCGCACCACGTTGTAGATGAACGGCAGCATCGAGGCGCCCAGGATGAACGCGCCGATCGTGGAGATCGTGTTCAGCACGGTGAACCCGTCGCTGTCCAGGTAGTCGGCGTAGCGGCGCGGCATGCCCATGTCACCGAGCCAGTGCTGCACCAGGAACGTCGTGTGGAACCCGACGAACGTGGTCCAGAAGTGCAGCTTGCCGAGTCTCTCGTCGAGCATCCGCCCGGTCATCTTGGGGAACCAGAAGTACACGCCGGCGAAGGTGGCGAACACGATCGTGCCGAACAGCACGTAGTGGAAGTGCGCCACCACGAAGTAGCTGTCGGTGATGTGGAAGTCCAGCGGCGGTGAGGCGAGGATGACGCCGGTCAGCCCGCCGAGCAGGAACGTGACCATGAACCCCACCGACCACAGCATCGGCGTCTCGAAGGTGAGCTGCCCCTTCCACATCGTGCCGATCCAGTTGAAGAACTTGATGCCGGTGGGGATCGCGATGAAGAACGTCATGATCGAGAAGAACGGCAGCAGCACCGCGCCGGTGGCGAACATGTGGTGCGCCCACACCACGAACGACAACGCCGTGATGCCCATCGTCGCGAACACCATCAGCCGGTAGCCGAACAGCGGTTTCCGGCTGAACACCGGGACGATCTCGGTGATGATCCCGAAGTAGGGCAGCGCGATGATGTAGACCTCGGGATGGCCGAAGAACCAGAACAGGTGCTGCCACAGGATCGCCCCGCCGACGGCCGGGTCGAACGCGTGCGCCCCGATCAGCCGGTCGGCGAGCAGCCCGAACAGCGCCGCGGTCAGGATCGGGAACACCGCGAGCACCAGCACGCTGGTGAACAGGATGTTCCAGGTGAAGATCGGCATCCGCCACATGGTCATGCCCGGGCAGCGCAGGGTGACGATCGTGGTCAGCATGTTGACCGCGCCGAGGATGGTGCCCAGACCGGAGACGATCAGGCCCGTGATCCACAGGTTGCCGCCGATGCCGGGCGAGTGCATCGCGTCGGACAGCGGGGTGTAGGCCGTCCAGCCGAAGTCCGCGGCCCCGCCCGGGGTGAGGAACGAGGACAGCACGATCGAGCCGCCGAACAGGAACAGCCAGTAGGAGAACGCGTTCAGCCGCGGGAACGCCACGTCCGGGGAGCCGATCTGCAGCGGCAGGATCAGGTTGGCGAAGGCGAACACGTTCGGCGTCGCGTAGAGCAGCAGCATGATGGCGCCGTGCATGGTGAACAGCTGGTTGTACTGCTCCGGCGACAGGAACTGCATCCCGGGCCGCGCCAGCTCGCCCCGCATCAGCAGCGCGAGCGACCCACCGACGACGAAGAAGCCCAGCGACGTGTACAGGTACATCTGGCCGATCAGCTTGTGATCGGTCGTCTTCGCCATCTTCACCAGCAGGTTGCCCCTGCGGTGCCTGGCCGGCAGTTCGTACCGGTTGCCCAGGACGATGGGACGTGCCTTCAGCTCCGTCATGCGCCCTCCCCGGGTGCCGAGTGGACGAACCCAGAGTGCTCCGGATCACATCGGTGAATCAAGACCCTAACCCGTAGGTGGCGTAGGCGCTGCGGATGACCGGCTGTGCGACGTTGCGCACCCGCACCCCGCCCGGGGTCACGCCCTGCTCGCAGCCGAAGTGCGCGTGGCCGTGCAGGGCCAGGTCGGCGCCGCATTCGTCGATGACCTCGCCCAGCTGGTAGGCGCCGAGGAACGGGTAGATCTCCGGCGGCTCGCCGCGCAGCGTCTCCGGGATGGGTGAGTAGTGGGTGAGCGCGACGCGGTAGTCGACGTCGTCGAGTTCCATCATCGCGCGGCGCAGCGCGTCCGCCCGTTCGATGCTGTGTTCGACGAACGCCTTCATCTCCCGCTCGCCGAACGCGCTGGCGCACTTGCCCGCGAACCCGCCGCCGAAGCCCTTCACCCCGGCGACGCCGAGGGTCTGCCCGTCGACCTCCACCCGGGTCGAGGCGCCCTCCAGCACCTGGATGCCGTGGTCGGACAGCAGCTTCGTGATCTCGTCCTGCCGGTCGCTGTGGTAGTCGTGGTTGCCCAGCACGGCCACGACCGGCCGGTCCAGGCCGCTGAACTCGTCGGCGACCACCTCGGCCTCCTCCAGCGCGCCGTGCCGGGTCAGGTCGCCGGCCAGCAGCAGCACGTCGGCCAGGTCGCCGAGGTGTTCCAGTGCGGGGCGCAGCAGGCCCCGCGCGTCCTCGCCGAGGTGGACGTCCCCGACCGCCGCCACGCGGATCACCGCAGGTCCTCCCTCCGGGCCGGTTCGCGGGTGTCGGCCACCCGCACGTCGTTGTGCACCCGCAGGCCGGGCGCGGCCTCGTGCAGCACGTTCTCCAGCTCGGCGCGCCGCTCGTCGCAGGTCACCTCCCCGGACAGGTGCACGTCGTCGCCGCGGACGTTGACCCGGACGCCCATCTCGGCGGTCCGGGGGTCCTCGGCCAGCGCGCGGCGCAGGTGGGCCGCGCGGTACTGGGGTGTCTCCTGCTCGGCTGTCATCACGCGGTTCCTTCGAGCTCGACGACGTCCAGCGAGTCCAGCAGCGTCAGGAACGCCTGCGCGTACGGGGACTCGCCGGTCTCCTTCGCCACGCGCTCCCAGTCCACCTGTTCCCGCAGGTCGCGGGCGATGTGCAGGAGCGGGGCGAAATCGCAGCGGTGCGCGTCGAGGACGAGCAGCTTGTCGACCATGATGTCGGTGCCGTTCAGGACCGGCGCCATGGTCGGGCCGACGCGCATCACGTCGGAGCGGCTCAGCGTCTCGTCGGTGACGGCGCGGTAGTTGGGCCGGAAGATCAGGTCGACCAGCACGTCGCCGTCCCAGACCTTGCTGAGCCAGTCCTCCGGCGGGTCCTCCGGCCGCATGCCCTCCGCGACGAGCGCCGCACGCGCGGCGGGCACGTCCTCCTCCTTGAGGAAGACGTCGACGTCGTGGTCGGACGGCGGACCGCCCCTGGCGTAGACCGCGCAGCCGCCGGACACGGTGAACGGGATCTCCCGAGCCGTCAGCGTGGTGACCACCTTGGTCAGCGTGCGCAGCAACGACTGCTCGTCCATGACCGGCCGGGTACCCGTGCCCGACCGGGGCAAAACGGCGCGGGTTTCGGGCCCCGGCCACCGGGTATGTCCCGTTCCGTCCGCGACGGTTGGGAGCGCGATGCGCCGCAGTACGGAGCTGAGGCTGCCCAGGACACTGGACGCGGCGCGGCGGGCGCGCCGGTTCACCACCGAGGTGTGCGCGAAGTGGCGGGTGCCCGGGCTGGCGCCGGACGCGGTCGTGATCGCCACGGAGCTGGTGGAGAACACGCTGCGGCACACCCGCGCGACGCCCCGGCTCGGCCTGGAGCTGCACCGAGACCAGCTGAAGGGGGACCAGCTGACGGTCAAGGTCACCGACGACGACCCGCGCGAGGCGGTCATCCGGGAAAGCGGTCACCCGCCGGGCCTCGGGCTGCTGCTGGTCGCGCAGACCTCCGAGCAGTGGGGGTGCGACCGGGAGCCCGCCGGCGGCAAGACGGTGTGGGCGACCGTGCGGTGAGCCGCGGACCGGCGGTGCGGACCACCGCTGTCCCGCACCGCCGGCGCACCCACCACGAGACGACCCTGGCGGCGGCCGCGAACGGCTCGCCGTCGTGCCGACGAGCACCGGATACCCACCCGGAACATCGCTAACCGGATGACCCGGGTTGCCAACGCGGCTCGCTGGTCCGTACGGTCGGTGGGGAGCGGTTGAGTGACCAGCCGTGCCGGGGAAGGACACACCCGGCCCTTGCGCTTTCGAATTTCGACTCTTCGGATTCTTGGACGTGTGTGTGGGCTTCCCCGCTGTGCTCACCACGACCCGGGGAGACTCCCGTGTACGAAGCTCACGAACTCCGCATCGACCTCACCGACGGCGCCGACGGGATCCGGCTGGCCCGCCTCACCGGTGAACTCGACCTCGCCGCGGCGCCCGCGCTGCGCGCCTTCCTGACCGGCTGCGTCGACGACGGCCGCACGTTCATCGTCGACCTCGAATCGATTACGTTCCTCGGCTCGGCGGGCCTGCAGGCCCTGGTCGACGCCGACGAGGCCGCCGCAGGGCGCTCCGTGCGCTGGGCGCTGGCAGGCAGCCACCGCGTGGTCATCCGCCCGCTGGAGGTCACCGGCCTGCACGAACAGCTGCCGCTCTTCCCGAGCGTCACCGTGGCCACGCGCCACCTCACGCAGGGCGCGCCGGTCGCCCACTGACCGTCACGCCGGGTGCCCGAGCCGCAGGCAGCGCAGCCCGCTCCCCCGCAGCGCCGCGGGATCGAGCACGCCCCGGGTGTCCACCACGGCGTCGCCCTCGGCGACGGCCGCCAGCTGGCTCCAGTCGAGCCCGCCGAACTCCGGCCACTCGGTCAGCACGATCAGCACTCGCGCGCCCTTGGCGGCCAGGACCGGGTCGTCCACGCGCTGGACAGGCCCGGCCTGGTCGCCGGTCACGCCAGGGTCGTAGCCGGTCAGCACGGCGCCCGCCGCGGCGAGCCGGCCGGCCACGGCCAGCGCGGGCGAGTCCCGCAGGTCGTGGGTCCCCGCCTTGAACGTCAGCCCGAACAGGCCGATCCGCACCCCGTCCAGCCGCCCGCCCGCGGCCTCCCGGACCCGCGCGACGACGTGGTCGTGCTGGCGGTCGTTCGCCTCGATCGCGGCCCGCAGGACGGTCAGGTCCACCCCGGCCGCGGCGCCCGTGGCGACCAGCGCCCTGGTGTCCTTGGGCAGGCACGACCCGCCCCAGCCGGGGCCGGGGTGCAGGAAGTGCGGCCCGATCCGCTCGTCGAGGCTCATCGCGCGGGTGACGGCGTCGATGTCGGCGCCGGTGCGCTCGCACAGCCGGGCCAGCAGGTTCACGTACGACAGCTTCAGGGCCAGGAACGCGTTACTCGCGTACTTGCCCAGTTCGGCGCTGGCGTGGTCGGTGCGCACCACCGGCGCGCCCAGGTCCGCGTACAGCGCGGCGACCCGCGTCACCGCGGGCTCCTCGCCACCGAGCACGATCCGGTCCGGGTGGCGGAAGTCGTGCACGGCATGGCCTTCGCGCAGGAACTCCGGGTTGCTCACCACCGGGATCCCGGCGGTCTCCGCGATGCGGGCGCAGGTGCCCACCGGCACGGTCGACTTGACCACCAGCACGGTGCGCGGGCCCGGGTGCAGCGCCGTGAGCACGGCCTCGACCGCGCCGAGATCGGCCGCCCCGTCGGGGCCCGCCGGGGTGGGCACGCAGGCGAACACGAACTCCCGGCCGTCCAGCGCGCCGGGGTCCGCAGTGAACCGCAGCCGCCCGGCGGCCAGCTCGTCCCGCACCAGCGGGGCCAGGTCCGGCTCCCCCAGCGAAACCTCGCCACGGGACAGCTCGTCTACTTTGGACTGATCGACCTCGGCGCACACCACGTCGTGGCCCAGGCCGGCGAGGCAGGCGGCGGTCGTCAGGCCGACGTAGCCGGCCCCGGCGACCCCGACGGCGGCCACGTCACACCTCCGCCACCGGCCGCAGCACCTTCCGGCCCGCGGCGACGACCTCGTCGACGGTGATCCGCAGCAGCCCGGCGGCCGGCGTGCCGGCGAACGGGTCGCCCTCCTCCCCCGCCCACAGCACGACGTGCCGGTCCTCGGTGCCCGGCGGCGGCCCCCACCGCCACGGCGGGGTCGGGCCGAACAGCAGCACCGACGGGGTGCCGTAGGCGGTGGCCAGGTGGCCGACGCCGGTGTCGCCGCTGATCACCAGCCGCGCCCCGGCCACGAGGGCGGCCAGCTCGGTCAGCCCGGTGCGCCCGGCCAGCACCGCGTCGCCGCCGAGGCCGGCGGCGGCCGCGAGGTCTCCCGCGAGGTCCCGTTCCGCGGCGCTACCGGTCACCACGACACGGTGACCAGCGCGGGAGAACTCGCGCGCCACCTCGGCGAAGCGCCGGGGCGGCCAGCGCCGCGACCCGAACGCCGCGCCGGGGTGCACGACGACCGCGTCCGCCGCCGGGCTCGGCACCTCGGGCCGGGCCAGCCCGAGGTCGTGCCGGTCGGCCGCGATGTCGTAGAACGTGAGCATCCGGCACCAGCGCAACGCCTCGTGCTGGTCCTCGCGCCAGTCCGGGCCGTCCAGATCCGGGAAGTCCGGGTGCCGGTGGGTCAACAGCCGGTCCGGCCGCGTGGCCAGCAGATCCGTCACGCTCTCCGGGCCGCTGCCGTGCAGGTTGACCGCCAGGGCGGGCGGCGCGCCGGTCCAGCGCAGCGCGCCGAGACCGGTCGTGGGAAGCACCCGGTCGACCGCGCCGGTGAGGGCGGCCAGCTCGTCCAGCGCCGCGGGCGCGGCGAGGGTGATCCGCGCGTCCGGGAACGCGGCCCGCAGGCCGCGCAGCGCCGGGACGGCGACCAGGAGGTCGCCCATCCCGAGCGCCCGCAGCACCAGGACGTCGCCGGTCACGGCCAGGAGCCCTCCTCCGAGTGCGCGACGACCAGTTCGCGCACCTCGCAGCCGGCCGGCTGGGACAACGCGAACAACACGGTCTGCGCCACGTTCTCCGGGTTGTTCAGTTTCGCGTCCGCAGGCGGCTTGTACTGCTCGTCGCGGGAGTCGAAGAACGCCGTGTGCATGCCGCCGGGCACCAGCATGGTGACGCCGATGCGGCCCGCGGTCTCCGCGGCCAGCGCGCGGGTGAAACCGACGACGCCCCACTTCGAGGCGCAGTAGGCGGTGGCGTCGCTGACCGCCTTGATGCCGAGGGTGGACGCCACGGTGACGACCTTGCCGCGCGAGCGCTCCAGGTACGGCAGCGCGGCGCGCACCACCGCGGCGGTGCCGAACAGGTTGACCTTGACGACGCGCTCCCAGTCCTCTGTGGACACATCGGTCAGCTTGCCGGGGAAGTCGATGCCCGCGGCGGTGAACACCGCGTCCAGCCCGCCGGCTTGCCCGGCCAGCTCCGCGACGGCCCGCTCGGTCTCGGCCGTATCGGTGAGGTCGACCGGCACGTAGGGCACGCCGGCGGCCGGGGGTTTGCGGTCGAGCACCAGCGGGGTCCCGCCGGCGTCCGCGACCGCCTTGACGGTCGCCGCGCCCAGCCCGGACGCGCCCCCGGTGATCAGCACCTTGCCTGGCGATGCAGCCATGTCTTCCCTTCTATCCGTTGGACACGGTCTCGATGAGCCGCGTGGTGGAGTAGCCCTCGACGGTCGGCACGAGCACGACCTTGCCGCCGTTCTCGCGGATGACGTCGGCCTCGGGCAGGTCGGCGCCCTCGTAGTCGCCGCCCTTGACCCAGACGTCGGGCCGCAGCGTGCGCAGCACCTCGACCGGCGAGGACTCCTCGAACACCACGACGGCGTCGACGGACTCCAGCGCGCTGAGCACGCGCACCCGGTCGGCGGCGGTCACGACCGGCCGGCCCGGTCCCTTCAGCCTGCGCACCGACTCATCGGAGTTGACGCACACGATCAGCGCGTCGCCCAGCTCGCGGGCGCGCCGCAGCAGCGTCACGTGACCGGGGTGCAGGATGTCGAAGCACCCGCCGGTGGCGACGACCCGGCCCCCGCGGCGCCGGACCCGCTCGGCCAGCTCGACGCCGGTCAGCCCCTCGGGCGGGCGGATCGGCTCGGCGGGCTCGGACAGCGCGGTGGCCGCGCCTGCGGCGACGAACCGGGCCGCCGACTCGACCGCCGACGCGACGGCGTTGGGCAGCGCGGCGCCCTCGAAAAGGGCCGCGGTGACGGCGCTGGCGAACCGGTCGCCCGCGCCGCAGGTGTCGGGCCGGACGCTCGCCGGGACGCGCGCGGCGTTGGGCACCGGGATGGTCCGCGTGCCGGTGCCGTCGGCGAGGACGGCGCCCTTCGAGCCGACGGTCACGGCGACGGCCTCGGCCGCCCACTCCGCCCGCAGCCGCTCGGCCAGCTCCCCGGGCGTGCCGGCAACTCCGGCGAACTTGGCGGCCTCGCTGTCGTTGGGCGTGACGAGCGCGGCGCCGGGCACCGGCGGGCCACCCCGCGGGTGCGGGTCCCACACCACCGGCGCCTCGGTCGCGGCCAGCAGCTCCCGGATCCGCGGGTGGCTCGCCACGCCGCGCCCGTAGTCGGCGACGAGGATCGCGGACGCCGCACGCAGCACCGCCACCGTGCGCTCGTCCAGCGGCTCGTGCGCGGCGCGCCCGTCGCCGTGGTCCAGCCGCACGACGGACTGCCCGGCCGCGCGGATGCGGGTCTTGCGGACCGTCTCGCCCTCCAGCGGCAGCGTGCACAGCTCGACCTCGCCGGCCAGCAGCCGGGCCAGCCGCGCCCCGCCCTCGTCCGCGCCGAGCGCCGTGACCAGCACGACGTCCGCCGCGGACCGGGCGGCAAGTCGGGCGGCGAGCCCGGCGCCGCCGGGACGGTGCCATTCGCGGCCGACGTCGACGACCGGCACCGGCGCCTCCGGGCACAGCCGGTCGGCGTTGCCGTCCACGTCGATGTCGAGCAGCGTGTCGCCGACCACCACCAGCGGGCCGGTCACGAGGGCACTCCCAGCGCCTCGTCCAGCGCGGCGCACAGGCCGTGGATCACCGCGAGGTGCGCCTCCTGCACGGTGCCGGTGCTCGGCGCGTCGATCATCACCGCGTCGTCGCTGACCGAGGACAGCGCGTTCGGGCCGGGGCCGGTCAGCGCCCACGTCGTGATGCCCAGTTCGTGCGCTGTCTTGGCCGCGGCGCACACGTTCTGGCTGCGGCCGCTGGTGGACAGCGCCACCAGCACGTCGCCGGGACGGCCGTGCGCGCGCACCTGCCGGGCGAACACCTCCTGGTCGCCGTAGTCGTTCACGATCGCGGTGGCCGCCGAGGTGTCGGCGTGCAGGGCGATCGCCGACAGCGGCTGCCGGTCGTTGACGAACCGGCCGACCAGCTCGCCGGTCAGGTGCTGGGCCTCAGCGGCGCTGCCGCCGTTGCCGCAGGCGAGCAGCCGTCCGCCGGCGCCGAGCACCTCGGCGAGGTGACGACCCCACGCCTCGATCCTCGGCGCCAGCGCGGTCAGGTCCCGCATGGTCGCGGCCAACGCCGCGAACCGCTCTTCGATCACGCTGCACCTCCTAGTTTCTCCACGGCCCGCAGGACTTCCTCGGGCGGAACCCGGTCCAGGCACGGGTGGCCGGGCACCGGACAGGTCCGGGCCCGGGTGTCGCGGCAGGGCGCGTCCTGATCGCCGAGCAGGACGAGCGGCACGCCGTGGGGCGCCCACCGCGCGGCAGGCACCACCGGCGCGAACAGCGACACCACGGGGGTGCCGACGGCCGCGGCGAGGTGCGCGGGCCCGGTGTTCGGGGCGACGGTCACGCGCGCCCCGGCGAGCACGGCGGCGAGGCCGTGCAGGTCGGTCTGCCCCGCCAGGTCCAGGCCGTGGTCACCGGCGACCCGGGCGGTCAGATCGCGTTCGGACGGGCCGCCGGTGACGACGACCCGGTACCCGGATTCGGCGAGCAGCCGGACGACCTCCGCGTTGTGCTCGGCGGGGTACTGCCGGGCGGGCACCGAGGCCGCCGGGTGCACCACGACGTAGCCCGGTTCGCCGACCAGGCCGGACACGTCCGGCAGGGGCTCGCGCACGGCCAGCCGCCCGTCGTCGCCGGGCGGCAGCTCGAACCCGGCGGCCCGCGCCAGCGACAGGGCGCGTTCGGCCTCCGGCGGGTCGCCCTCGACGCGGTGCCGCAGGTCCAGCAGCGACCCCGGGTAGTCCTCGCAGATCGCGCCGATCCACGGCACCCCGCACTCGCGCAGGACCAGCGCGAGCGGCAGCGGCGACTGGTGGAACGACGTGACGATCAGCGCCGCGTCCGGTTGCGCGGCGCGGATGTGGGCGCGCAACGCGGCCAGGTGGGCGGGGGTCGCCGCGGGGGGCTGCGGGTCGATCCACGGGGCGCACCACTCGACCACCTCGTCGACGCCGGGCAGCAGTTCGGCGGCCGCGCGCCCGTGCGGCCCGGCCAGGAACGTGACCGTGTCGGCCTCCGCCGCGACCGCGCGCACCAGCGGCCCGGACAGCAGGACGTCGCCCGCGTTGTCCAGCCGCGCCACCACAACCCGTGACCTCACCACTTCCGGTCCCCCATCGCCAGCCCGACCGCCTCGGCCAGGTCACCCGCCACGTGCGCGTCCCGCCGCGCGGCTTCGATCTCCGCGGCCCGCGTGCGCGGGGTCGGCACGAGGACAGCGCGCGCGCCCGCGGCGCGGGCGGCCTCGATGTCGGCGCCGATGTCCCCGATGACCACGCAGTCCTCGGGCCGCACCCCCAGTGCCAGCGCGGCGCGCGTCACCAGGCCGGGCTTGGGCTTGCGGCAGCAGCAGCCGTCGCCGTCGGCGTGCACGCACACCTGCCAGGTGCCGAACGGCCCGAGCAGCTCCTCGACGCGGGCGTTCACCGCGGCCAGCTCGTCCCGGGTGATCAGCCCGCGGGCCACACCGGACTGGTTGCTCACCACGCCCACCGGGACGCCGGCGGCGCGCAGGCGGCGCAGCACGTCCTCGGCGCCGGGCACGGGGCGGACCTTGTCCGGGTCGTTGTTGTAGGGCTCGTCGTGGATGAGGGTGTCGTCGCGGTCGAACAGGATCGCCTTGGCGACCGGGCGCGGACGGCGCACCCGCACCTCGCCGGCGAGCCGGTGGCCCACCGCGACGGGCGGGATCAGCACGCTCGTGACGGCCATCTTCGCCAGCTCGTCCGCCGTCTTCGGCCCGGGCAGGATGCGGCGCAGCGCGAACTCCGCGGTGAGGCCCAGCCAGGCGAGGCCCGCGAACGCGGCCGGCGTGTTGCGGCGGGCGGCGGCGAACGCGAGCGCGGCCGCGCCGCTGACGGTGGTGAGCGCGTGGCGGCCGAGACGGCCGGGGCCTGCGGCGGACAGCTCCCTCCACTGTGGACCGAATTTGCGGCGCATCAGCGCGTTGTCGGCGTTGCCCCGCTGCGCGCGCACGCTGGCGAAGAAACCGCCGTGCCGTGCGGGGTGCAGTGTCCGGCGGGTGCCGTGCTCCAGCCGCCACCCGGCCTGCCGGACGCGCAGCGCGAGGTCGGCGTCCTCGCGGAAGGCCCGCGGGAACCGCTCGTCGAAACCGCCCACGGCGGCGAGAACCGCGCGCCGGTAGGCCATGTCCGCGGTGATCCACTCCGCGGTGGCGAGCCCCGCGGTGTCCCGTTCCAGGTCGGTGGGGCGGCGGCCGCCGGTCGGGCCGGGCACCACGATCCGGCCCTGCGAGGCCGCCACGTCGGCGGCCAGCGACTCCAGGTCGGTCACCAGCCGCGACGGCCAGTCGGCGGTGGTGCGGACGTCGTCGTCGAGGAACGCGATCCACTCGGTGTCCGCGGCACGCCAGCCCACGTTGCGCGCCGCGGCCGGGCCGCGGCCGCCGGAGCGCAGCACGCGCACCTTCAGGTTGGTGTCGGGCAGGGGCAGGTCGCCGGGTTCGGGGCGGTCGTCGACGACGATGACCTCCGCCGGGCCCGGCCCGATGCCGTGGCCGAGCGCGGACAGCAGAGCCCGGAGGCTGTCCCGGCCGGTCGTCGGGACAACCACGGTGTAGGCCGTCATGCCGGCCTCCGGACCACGAACGGGCCGATGGCGAGCAGGTCGATGGGGCTGGAGCCGAAGCACTCCAGCGCGTCGCGCGGCGAGTCGACCATCGGGCGGCCCGCGGTGTTGAGACTGGTGTTGACGACGACGGGGATCCCGGTCCGGGCGGCGAATTCTCCGAGCATCCGCGCGACCAGCGGCTCGCTCGCCGGGTCCACCGTCTGGATCCGCGCGGTACCGTCCACATGGGTCACCGCCGGGATGCGGTCCCTCCACTCCGGACGGACGTCGTGCACGAACAGCATGTGCGGACTGGGCACGGGGCCACGCTCGAACAGCTCCCGCGCGCGGTCGGCGAGGACCATCGGCGCGACCGGGCGGAACTGCTCGCGGCCCTTGACGTCGTTGAGGCGTTCCAGGTTGCGCCGGTGGCCGGGGTGCGCGAGCAGCGAGCGGTGCCCCAGCGCGCGCGGGCCGAACTCGGCACGGCCCTGGAACCAGGCCACGATCTCGTCGTCGGCGAGCGCCTTGGCCACGGTGGCGGCGAGGTCGTCCGGCCGGTCGTAGCGCAGCCGGGCGGTGTCGAGCGCCTGCTGGATCTCGGCCTCGGTGAAGCCCCGCCCGAGGTCGGCGCCCGGCATCGGGGCGGCCGGTTCGCCCAGTTCCGCGGCGAGGTGCAGGGCGGCGCCGAGAGCCGTGCCCGCGTCGCCCGCGGCGGGCTGCACCCAGATCTCGTCGAACGGGCCGTCGGCGAGCAGCCGGGTGTTGGCCACGCAGTTCAGCGCGATGCCGCCGGCCATCGTGAGCCTGGACTGCCCGGTCCGGGCGTGCAGCCAGCGCAGCAGGTCGAGCAGGACCTCTTCGAGCCGCTGCTGCACGCTGGCCGCGAGGTCGGCGTGCTCGGGCCGGAAGTCCGCGCCGGGTTCCCGCCGCGGCGCGAACCGGGTCAGATCCACCGGTGGGGCGCGGAAACCGCCGTCCGGCGACGCGGCGATCGCTTCGCACAGCTGGTCGCGGAACCGCGGTTTCCCGTACGAGGCAAGGGCCATCACCTTGTACTCGTCGCTGGAGCGCGCGAACCCGAGGTGCTCGGTGAGGTCCTCGTAACGCAGGCCGAGCGAGTGCGGCAGCCGTTGCGCGGCCAGCTCGACCAGCTTGCCGTCGCGGTACTCGCCTGCCAGGTAGGACGTCGCCTCGCCGCGGCCGTCCGCGACCAGCACGGCGGCGTCGCCGAACGGCGCGGCCAGGCCGCTGGACGCGGCGTGCGCGACGTGGTGGCGGACGAACCGCACCTTCGCCGGGTCGAGGCCGGGCAGCGCGGTCTTCAGGAAGTTCGGGGCGCGGCGCGCGTACGTGGTGCGCAGCTCCTCCCAGCCCGGGTCGACGCCGTCGAGGCCGTGGTCGACCAGGTCCGGGTCATAGGAGTAGCCGACGGCGTCCAGGTCCCCGGGCTCCAGGCCGGCCTGGGCCAGGCACCAGCGGGCGGCCTGCTCGGGGAGTTCCCAGGTGGCGAACGGGACCGGGCGCTTGCCGTGCTTGCGGCGGGTGAACCGCTCCTCCTCGGCGGCGGCGACCACCCGGCCGTCCACCACGAGGGCGGCGGCCGGATCGTGGAACACCGCGTTGATCCCGAGGATCCGCAAGCTCGTTACCTCCACATCCGGTTACCACTGCTACTTAGCGCTACCCCTGCTACTCCTCGTCTAAACGAGACTGAGGTGGGTCATGAACCACTCCAGGGTCCGGCGCAGGCCCTCGTGCAGCTCCACCCGCGGCTGCCAGCCCAGTTCCCGTTGCGCCACCGCGATATCGGGGCAGCGTCGTTGCGGATCGTCCACCGGGGCCGGGATGCTGCGCACCGGCACGCTGGTGCCCGCCAGCCGCTGGATTTCCCCGACCAGGTCGCGAATGCGGAGTTCGTGCGGGTTGCCGAGGTTCACCGGTCCCGGGAAATCGCTGTCCGCCAGCGCCAGCAGGCCGTCGACGGTGTCGTCCACATAGCACAGGGAGCGGGTCTGGGCGCCCTCGCCGGCAATGGTGACCGGCTCGCCGGTGAGGACCTGCTTGACGAACGTCGGGATCGCGCGGCCGTCGTCGGCGCGCATGCGGGGGCCGTAGGTGTTGAAGATGCGGGCGATGCCGGTGTTCACACCGCGGGCGCGGCGGTAGGCGGCGGTGAGGGCTTCCGCGTAGCGCTTGGCCTCGTCGTAGACGCTGCGCGGGCCGACCGGGTTGACGTTGCCCCAATAGGTTTCGCGTTGCGGGTGTTCCCGCGGGTCGCCGTAGACCTCGCTGGTCGAGGCCAGCACGAACCGGGCGCCGTTGGCCTGCGCGAGATCCAGGGCGTGATTGGTGCCCGCCGCGCCCACCTGCAGCGTTTCCACCGGCAGGCGGTCGTAGTCGCGGGGCGAGGCGGGGCTGGCCAGGTGCAGCACCAGGTCGACGTGGCCGGTGATGTCCAGTCCACGCGCGACGTCGGCCTCGACGAAGCGGAAGTCGCCGTGCAGGTGCGCGATGTTGTCCGCGCGGCCGGTGGACAGGTTGTCCACGCAGGTGACGCGCATGCCGCGGGCGAGCAGGCGCTCGCAGAGGTGGGAGCCGACGAAGCCCGCTCCACCCGTGACGACCGCATGCCCTGGCACGCACTCCTCCTACCCGGCGGAGTCACTTCGAAACGCTACGGAGGTACTTCTCCTACGCCAGGGCCAACAGGGCGAGTGCCGCGGCGGCTCCGCAGACACCGAGAGTCTGTTTCCGGCTGAGGCGTTCACCCAGGAAGAGCAGTGCGAGCACCACGGGGATGGCCGGGTAGAGGGCGGCCAGGACGGTGGCGACGGCGAGCAGTTGCTGGTGGGTGGCGACCCAGTAGAGCACGATCGCAACGCTGCCGAGCGCGCCGGCGGCCGCGGCCGGCCAGGCCAGGCGGGGCCGCAGCGCGAGCGGGGTGCCCGTGGTGAGCACGAGGGGCAGGATGACGGCCACGGACGCGGCGCGGCTGACGACGATCGGCCAGAGCCCGGCGTCCAGCGGCACGGGTTTCATGGCGAGGAATTGAATCGCGAAGCCGGCCCCCGCGACGAGCGCGTCCCGGATGCCCGGTCCCGCGGGCCGCCCGCCGCCGGAGACGAGCCAGATGGCGGGCAGGGCGAGCACGATCCCGCCGATCGCCGCGGGCGAGGGCCGTTCCCCGAGGAAGGCCAGCCCGGCGACGACGGGCAGCGCGACGGCCCCGACATCGCTGACGGGCACCACGACGCTCAGCGCGTCCCGGCTCATGGCCCGGTAGAGGAAGCCGACGCCGATCCCCGTGCCGGCGCCGGAGAGCGCGCCCCACCAGATGCCGTCGCTCGTGGGAGCCGACCAGACCAGGGCGACGAGCAGGGTGACGAGGGTGCCGCCGAGCTGCGCGTAGAGGGAAACGGTGAGCCCAGGCGCCCGGCGCGCCACGACGCCGTTGACGAAGTGGGTGACGCCGAAGCACCCAGCCGAGGCGAGGGCGAGCAACTCCCCGGTCATCGGCGCCCCCCGAGGCCGGACAGACCGCCCGCGACGGCAGCCGCGCCCAGGCGCATCGAGCCGCCGCGCGGCCACCCAGACGACGATTCCGCGGCTCCGGCTCCCTCAGAAGCCACCACGCACCGGGAGCACGGGCACCCCGCGCGGCGGCGCCGCCCAGCGGCCATCGCCCGCCCCGGACCAGGGCTTTGCTCACCGGTCACCAGCAGCCTCCCGTGCCCAGCAGCACCCCCGCCACGGCGCCGCACCGCCACCGCTGCCTGGCAACGGCCGTCCGACCCAGCGCCCACCGGCCACCGCCCACCCCGGGACCAGGCCCAACCCAGCTCACCGGTCATCAGCGGCCTCCCGTGCCCGGCAGAGCGTCCACGCCGCCCCGCCTCCGCTGCCTGATACCAGCCATCCGACCAGCACCCACCTCGCGCCGACACAAGAGTCATCAGCGGCCTCCCGCACCTGGCAGACGGTTCTCCGGGCCACCGCCCAGCGCGGGCCGAGCCACCCCACCCCTGCTCACCCCTCATCAGCGGCCTCCCGCGCCCGGCAGGCCGCCCCCACCGGGCACACCTCCCCCTCCGCCACGCACGCCGAGCGGTCGCACAGCCGGCACAGGCGGTCGGCCTCCGGGAGCTGCTCGTAGGCCGCCGTCAGCAGCTTTCCGGCCAGCTCCGCGAACACCGCCCGCTCCCGCTCGTCGAGCGCGGCCGTCAGCGTCCCGAGCCGTCCGCCGCGGCGGCCCAGGATCCGACCCGCGGCCTCGGCGCCGGCCGGGGTCAGGTGCACGGCGACCGCCCGCGCGAGGGTGGGCCGCCGCTCGACCAGGCCCCGCCGCTCCAGCACGTCCACCATCCGCGCGGCCGCCGGCTGGCTCAGGCCGACCCGCCGCCCCAGCTCCGTCACCGACAGCCCGGGCGCCGTGGACAGCACCACCAGCGCGGCCGATCCGCTCACGCTCGTGCCCGCGGCGGCCGTCGCGTCGGTCAGCGCGAGGTCGTTGACCGTCAGCGCGAGAGCGCCGAGCAGGTTCGCCAGCCGTTCTTCATGCATGACTCATGCATAAATCATCGGCGTGGATTACGCAAGTCGGGCGGACGGACACGAATAACCCGCCCGCCCGTGGGAAGCCCCCCGGTCTGCGTACGCGTACCGACTACAACTTTTCCTTCTTTTCCAAGGGAGATCTCTGTGTTCCGACACACGAAACTGCTGCAGTTCGAGGCGAAGCCGGAGCGTCCGGACCCGTACTACGCGCGCAAGCTGCAGGAGCTCATCGGTGGTGCCTACGGTGAGATGACGGTGACGATGCAGTACCTGTTCCAGGGCTGGAACTGCCGCATCGAGGGCAAGTACAAGGACCTGATCATGGACACCGCGACCGAGGAGATCGGTCACGTGGAAATGCTGGCCACCATGGTCGCCCGGCTGCTGGAGGGCGCGCCGGCCACCGCCACCGCCGAAGCCGCCCAGGACCCGGTCATGGCCGCCGTGCTGGGCGGAATGGACCCGCAGCAAGCCATCGTCTCCGGTGGTGGCGCGGTTCCCGCTGATTCGAACGGCACCCCGTGGAACGGCAAGTACATCGTGGCTTCGGGGAATCTGCTGGCCGATTTCCGGGCCAACGCCGCGGCCGAGGCGCAGGGCCGGTTGCAGACCGCCCGGTTGTACAACATGACCGACGACCCGGGCGTGAAGGAGATGCTGAAATTCAACCTGGCCCGCGACACCGTGCACCAGAAGCAGTGGCTGCGCGCCATCGAAGAACTCCAGGCCGACGGCCTCGAATCGGACATCGCCCCCGGCGCCCTGCTCGACGAGGAGGACCAGACCCACAACAACACCATCTGGCACCTCTCCGACGGCCCCGACGGCAACAAGGGCACCTGGTCCAGCGGCGAAGACCGCATCGAATACCTGATGGACCCCAAACCCCTCGGCGGCCCCGGCAGCGCACCCAAGCCCGACCCCGAGCTCTACGCCACCTACTCGCCCACGCAGGACGCGATGGGCACGGTCAAGGGCAAGGCCCAGTCCGCGGTCAACAAGCTGACGTGACGGAAAAAAGCCCCTCGGGACCACGATCCCGAGGGGCTTCCCTTCGTCCTCGTCAGACCGGGCTCGCCGCGGCGTCGGCGGGCACGACCGCACCGGCGGGCGCCTTGTCCCCCAGCGCCTTCTCGTAGATCCGCATGACGTCGATCGCGATGCGGTCCCACGAGTACCGCGACCGGGCGCGGTCGCAGCCCGCGATCCCGTAGGCCTCGCGCTGCGCGGGGTCGCCGAGCAGGCGGCGCAGCGTCGCGGCCAGTGCCTCCGGGCGCTTCGGCGGCACCAGTTCCCCGGTCACGCCGTCCACGACGGTGTCGATCAGCCCGCCGACCGCCGCCGCGACCACCGGGACACCGCACGCCATGGCCTCCAGCGGCACGATCCCGAACGGCTCGTACCACGGCGTGCACACGACCAGGTCCGCCGAGCGCAGCAGCGACGGCATCTCGTCCCGCGTCACTTGGCCCAGCAACCGCACGCGGTCGGCCACGCCGAGCCGCTCGGCCAGTTCCACCAGGCGCTTGGCCTCCGGGTCGTCGGCGAGCCGCCCCTGCTCGGGGCCGCCCGCGATGACCAGTTCGGCGCCGGGCACGGCGGGCAGCGCGGCGATCGCCGTCGCGAACCCCTTGCGCGGCACCAGCCGCCCGACGCTGACGATCCGGTGCAGGTTGCCGCGCGGCGCGACCGGCCCGTCCGGGGTGAACCGTTCGAGGTCGACCCCGCACGGCGCGACCGACATCCGCGAGCGCGGCAGTCCCATCCTGGCCAGCTCGAACACCTCGTCCGAGCAGGTCGCGGCGACGCGCGCGGCGTTCTTGCCGATCAGCCGCTCCAGCTGCATCCGCTCCGGCGGGCTGGTGTCCGCCTTGCCCTGGTAGCGCTTCTTCACCACACCCAGCGCGTGGAAGGTCTGGACCACCGGCACGTCGGAGCCGCGCGTCGCGAGCAGCGACGCCAGCCCGGACATCCAGAAGTGCGCATGCACCACGTCCGGGGTGTCCCGCTGCCACGCCTTCGCCAGGTAGCGGCCGAACTCGGTCATGTGCGGCAGCAGGTCGTCCTTGGGCAGGTACTCCGCCGGGCCCGCCGGCACGTGCACCACCCGGTAACCCGCGGGTGCCCGGACCTCCTCCGGCTGCTCCCGGTCGTCGCGCCGGGTGTAGACGGTGACGTCGTGGCCCTGGCGGCACAGCGCCGCGGACAGTTCCGCCACGTGCAGGTTCTGCCCGCCCGCGTCCACCTCGCCCAGGACGGCCAGGGGGTTGGCGTGCTCCGACACCATCGAGATCTTCATGCGCTACCTCCACTCGTCACCCGGCCGAGCTGGACGTCCCAGTTGCGCAGGAAGGCGTCCAGGCCGTAGCTGGCCAGCGCGTGCTCGCGCGCTTGCTTGCCCATCCGGTGCGCCAGTTCCGGGTCCGCCACCAGGTCGGCGGCCGCGCGCACCAGTTCGTTCACATCCGCCGAGACGAAACCCGCCTCCGGCGGCACCGCACGAGACGCCTCGGTGCTGTCCACCGCCACCACCGGCATCCCGAGGTGCATCGCCTCGATCAGCGACAGGCCCAGCGACGTCCAGCGCGGGGTGTGCAGGTACAACCGGCACCGCGCCAGCCCCGCGTGCAGGGCGTCCTGCCCCAGGTCACCCCGCGTGCGCAGGCGCTCCCCCAGGCCGAAGTGGTCGTCGAGCTTCTCGACGCCGATGCCCCACACGTCCAGCGGGGCTACCTCGGCGAAGGCGGGCAGCAGGTCGGTGCCGACCGCGCGGCCGCGGCGCACCGGCTCGTTCATGACCAGGCCGATCGAGGCTTCCTCGCCGGTGTACAGCTCGCCCGGGTCGACCACCCCGTGCTCGATGACCGTGGCCGGCGCCCGGCCGGAGTCCCAGATCAGGTTGTTGAAGTGCGTGACGTGCACCAGCGGGATCTCGTCCTGGTCGGCCAGCGGGTGCCGCGTGCGCGGCACGTCGCCGGTCGGGGTGTTGTGCTCGACGAACACCGCGGGCACGTCCCGGCCGGGGCGCCGCCCCGTCCAGCGCTCGGTCAGCTCGATCTCGTCCGGGCGCTGGAGGACGACCACGTCGATGTCGGCGTTCCGCAGCTCGGCCGGACTCACCTCTCGCGCGGACGGCCACGCTCGGTCACAGCGGCCCCGCCCCCAGGGACCGCCCTCCGGTAGCAGCGGAAGGAGGTACTCGTGCCGTCCGCGCACGAAGGAACTGGTCCATGATCCGTGTACGTGCCAAAGAAGTATTCGCAGCGGATCGTCCTCTGCCCGTCTCATGATGGAGTTCTTTCACCCTGGCAGAGGAACTAAACACGCTACGCAATACTGCTACTCTCGGTAATCGTCACACGCGTTCGGTGGTCCTCGACCGGGCGGGCAGCAGGAACACGACGAGCCCCAGCACCGCGACGACGCCGTGCAGCGCGTTGTCCGCCCAGGTGGGGTCGAACAGTCGCCGGACGTCGGCCGGGTTTCCGGTTCCCGCCGAAAGCAGACCCCAGATCGTGATCCCCAGCAGTCCGAAGAAGACCACCAGCCCGATGATCCGCGCGGACGGTCCCTTCCAGGCCGCCACCAGCGCGAGCACGCCCACCGCGGTCCGCGTCAGGTTCAGCAGCGTTCCGGTGTGGAATCCCAGCAGGTCGCCCGAAGTGGCGAACCCGCCGATGCCCAGCGCCAGGAACACCACGCCGACCAGCAACGCGAAACCCTGTGCCACCGGCGCTCGCCCCGTGGTGCGATCAGCCATGGAAAGACCTCCTTGCATCCGTTCCTCTCGGCGCGGGGTTCCCCGGACCGGGCCCGTGCAACCAGGTGTGGCGAACGGCGGTACGGGGTAGTCCGGGCCATGACCAGGTCGGCACGAGACAGCGGGGGGAAGCGGAACGTTGGCTGAGACGCGCCTCGCGGGCACCGTCGAGGACAACGATTCCTCGGAGGAGAACACCCCCACTTTCGCCGATCTGGCGGCCGCCGCGCCGGACGATCCGTGCCGGGCACGGCTCCGCACCGCGCTGGTCACCCAGTACCTGTCGGTGGCCGAGCACATCGCGCGCCGGTTCAGCGGGCGCGGCGAGGCGTACGAAGACCTGTTGCAGGTCGCGCGGGTCGGCCTGATCAACGCCGTCGACCGGTTCGAGCCGGAACGCGGCACCGACTTCCTGTCCTTCGCCGTGCCGACCATCATGGGCGAGGTCCGGCGGCACTTCCGCGACGCCAGCTGGTCGGTGCGGGTGCCGCGGCGGCTCAAGGAACTCCACCTGCAGATCGGGCAGGCCAGCAGCGAGCTGGGCCAGCGCCTCGGCCGCGCGCCGACGCCGACGGAGATCGCGCGCGAGCTGGACCTCACGCCGGACGAGGTGAGCGAGGGCCTGCAGGCGGGCAACGCCTACTACGCGGTGTCGGTCGACAAACCGGCCGGTGAGGACGACGAGGCCGCGTCGCTGGCCGACACCCTCGGCGAAGAGGACTACGGCATCGAGACGGTGGAGAACCACGAGGCGCTGCAACCGCTGCTGCGCGACCTGGCCCCGCGCGAGCGGACCATCCTGATGCTGCGGTTCTTCGGCAACATGACGCAGACGCAGATCGCCAAGCGCGTCGGCATCTCCCAGATGCACGTGTCGCGGCTGCTCGCGCAGACCCTGCAGCACCTGCGGGAGAAGCTCACCGAAGAGCCCTGACGCGTCGTTTCGCCCCGCCCGGGCACGGGTAGCCGACGGCGGTGGACGGCCCGGGCCCGCTCCGTCCGAAGTGGAGCGCCGGGCCCCGCACCCCCGACGGCTGAGGAGCGTTCCCCCATGACCGGCTTTTTCGCAGGCGGGCCCGGCAGTCCGTTCGACCAGTTCCTGGCGCAGTTCTTCGGCAACGCCGTGCCCAGCAGGCGCCCGAACGCGGTCGACATCACGCGGCTGATGTCCGACCAGGCGCGGGAACTCGTCGCGCACGCCGCCGAGAAGGCGGCCGAACAGGGCCGGACCGACGTCGACACCGAACAGCTGTTGTGGGCGGCCACGCAGGCGTCGCCGACACGGCAGCTGCTGGAGAGCGCGGGCGCGAAGCCCGAGGAGATCGCGCGGGAGATCGACCGGCACGGCCGTGGCGACGGCGAGCGCACCACCCCGGCCATGCTCGCGCCGGGCGCGAAGCGCACCTTGCTGGACGCGCACGGCATCGCCCGCACCCTCGGCTCCAGCTACATCGGGCCGCAGCACCTGCTGCTCGCGCTCGTGGCGAACCCGGACTCCGCGGCCGGCCGCATCCTCGCCCGCGCCGGGGTCACCCCGGAGGCGTTCCAGGGGCAGCCGCAGGGGCAGCCGATGTCGCGCGGCCGTGCCGAGCAGCGGCCGCAGCCGCGCACCGACACCCCGACGCTGGACCAGTACGGCCGCGACCTCACCGCAGAGGCCGCCGAGGGCAACATCGACCCGGTCGTCGGGCGCGACGACGAGATCGAGCAGACCGTCGAGGTGCTGTCCCGGCGCACCAAGAACAACCCGGTCCTGATCGGCGAACCGGGCGTGGGCAAGACGGCGATCGTGGAGGGCCTGGCGCAGCGCATCTGCGACGGCGACGTGCCCGACCTGCTCGCCCGCCGCCGCGTGGTGCGGCTCGACCTGACCGCGATGGTCGCCGGCACCCGCTACCGCGGCGACTTCGAGGAGCGCATGACGAACCTCCTCGACGAGATCCGCCGCAACCGCGACCAGCTGATCGTGTTCATCGACGAGCTGCACACCGTGGTCGGCGCGGGCGCGTCGGAGGGGTCGATGGGCGCGGGCAACATGCTCAAGCCGGCGCTGGCCCGCGGTGAGCTGCACATCGTCGGCGCGACCACGCTGGACGAGTACCGGCAGCACATCGAGAACGACCCGGCGCTGGAGCGGCGGTTCCAGCCGATCCTGGTGCCCGAGCCGTCGGTGTCCGACACCGTCGCCATCCTGCACGGCCTGCGCGACCGGTACGAGGCGCACCACCAGGTCCGGTTCACCGACGAGGCGCTCGCGGCGGCCGCGGACCTGTCCGACCGCTACCTGACCGACCGGTTCCTGCCGGACAAGGCGATCGACCTGATCGACCAGGCGGGCGCGCGGGTGCGGCTGCGGTCCGGCCGCCGCCCCAACGACGTGCGCGAACTGCAGGCCCGGCTGGAGGAGCTGTCCCGCGACAAGGACCAGGCGGTCGCCGAGGAGAACTTCGAGCGCGCCTCGGCCCTGCGGGACGAGATCGCCGGCCTGCGCGAGCAGCTGCGCACCGCCGACAGCGACGGGCGGCCCAGCGGCGTGCAGGAGGTGACGCCGCAGGACATCGCCGAGGTGATCTCGCGGCTCACCGGCGTGCCGGTGAACCAGCTGACCGAGGACGAGCGCGACCGGCTGCTGCGGCTGGAGGAGCACCTGCACGAGCGGGTCATCGGGCAGGAGGAGGCGGTGGACGCGGTGGCCGAAGCCGTGCGCCGCTCGCGCGCCGGGTTCGCGCCGCCGGACCGGCCCTACGGCAGCTTCCTGTTCCTCGGCCCCACGGGCGTCGGCAAGACCGAACTGGCGCGGGCGCTGGCGGCGGCGCTGTTCGGCGACGAGGACCGGATGATCCGGCTGGACATGTCGGAGTACGGCGAGCGGCACACGGTCAGCAGGCTGATCGGCGCTCCCCCCGGCTACGTCGGCTACGAGGAGGCCGGCCAGCTGACCGAGGCGGTGCGGCGGCGGCCCTACTCGGTGGTGCTCTTCGACGAGATCGAGAAGGCGCACCCGGAGATCTTCAACGTGCTGCTGCAGGTCCTCGACGACGGCCGCCTGACCGACGGGCGCGGGCGCACGGTCAACTTCACCAACACGGTGCTGATCATGACCAGCAACATCGGGTCGGAGATCATCTCCAGCAGCACGCAGGGTGCGCTCGGGTTCGCCGCCGACCGGGGCGACTCGGAGCGGCCGCTGCGGGAGCGGCTGATGCGGCGGCTGCGGGAGCAGTTCCGGCCGGAGTTCCTCAACCGGATCGACGAGGTCATCGTGTTCCGCAAGCTCGAGGCCGCGCAGCTGGAGCAGATCACCGAGCTGATGCTGGAGCAGACGAAACGGCGCGCGCACGCGCAGGACATCACGCTGGAGTTCACGCCCGAAGCCGTGCAGTGGCTGGCGCGGGCCGGGTACCAGCCCGAGTTCGGGGCGCGCCCGATGCGCCGCACGATCCAGCGCGAGGTCGACAACCCGCTGTCGCGGATGATGCTGCGCGGCGAGCTGACCCCCGGCGCGCGGGTGCGCGTGGGCGCCGGTGACAAGGGCCTGTCGTTCGACGTGTCAGGGTCGGTGGGAAGGGAAGACCGATGAGCAGTCCCGATCCGCGGTCCACTTCGGGGGCCGAACCCGGCGGCGGCGTGCCGGGCGACACCCCGCCCGACCCGGATCCCGCCCGGACGCCCGGACTGGAACCCGGCGGCGGTGTCGCCCCCGGCGACACGCCCCCGGACTCCGGCCAGACCTCCGGACTGTCGCACCACCAGCAGAACCCGCCGCGGGCGCTGCCCGTGGTGACGATCGTGATCTCCGTGGTGCTGGCCATCCTGGTCGCGGCGCTGCTGGTGTCCTCGGCGGTGGGCTGGCTGCAGTTCTGAGGCGGTCGCGGCGGCTGCCGGAGCCGCCGGCTCGCGGCAGGCTCGCCGCGCAACGCCGCTGGCCGGTGCGCAGCGGCCGATCACCCCTGCCCACAGCCCGGCCCGCTGGCCAGGGCGCCCGCGCCCCGACCGGCTAGCCGCGCAATGTCAAGACAGAGCCACCACGCGCGCCCAACGGCCCGGCCCCCGCCCACAAACTTGCCGCGCACCAGCACCCCACCCGCCGCCGCGCAATGCCACAACACAGCCACCGGGCGGCGCAACCGCCCGTCTGGCCCGTGCCCACGAACCTGCCCGCTCGTCAACGCCCCCATCCGCTCGCCGCGCGATGCCACAACACAGCCACGGGCGGCCCAACGGCCCGGCCCCCGCCCACGGTCGGGCCGCTCGGGCAGCGCATCCGCGCCCCCACCGGCTCGCCACGCGACGCCCACCGCGCAGCGGGCGCAGCGGCCCGCGCCCACGATTCGGCCCATTGCTCAGGGCGCCGGCGCCCCCACCGGGTTCGGGTGCGGTACCGGGACCGGCACCAGCCCGCGCGCGATCGGCCGCAACCAGCCGTCCAGCGCGGCCAGCTCGTCCTCGCCCACCGCGGCGTACGGCACCGCCGCCAGCTCGTCCGTGCGCCGCTCGATGTGCTCGCGCATGCGGGCGCCGCGATCGGTCAGGCCGCGCCCGTCGATCAGGCCGCGGGCGGCCAGCCGGTCCCGCGCCGCCGCCCATTCCTCGTCCGTCCAGCCGCGGTTGGGCGCCACGACGCTCCGGCTGCCGTCCGCCGCGTCGCGCAGGGCGTGCGCTTCCAGGCCGTCGACGCCCTCCGCGGCCAGCACCGCCACGTGCCCGTCGCCGCGGTGCTCGCGCAACGTCGTCGCCGCCTGCCACAGCGCCGCGAGCGGGTCGTCCGGCCACGGCAGCGCGGCGTTCGCGGCCCCCAGCGGCCGGCCTGCCCAGCCGGCCGCCGCCACGATCCGCCGCAGCACCGGCAGCACCGGCGCCGGCACCTCGCGCACGTGTTCCCGCAACGCCGCCACCGCGCCCGCGCTCCGGGCGGCCAGCGCCTCCGCCGGGGACACCACCTCCCAGATGGACGGCACCGACCGCGCCAGGAACGACGGCGCGAAGCCGTAGAACACGGCGGTCACCACGCCGAGCCCGGCCGCCCCCAGCGGCGCGGCCCGCGTCCCGACGTAGCCGCGCCAGAACCCGCGCAGCCCCGCCGCCTCGTGCGCCGCCTTGGCCTGCGGCGCGAAGTAGGTGACGTCGTGCAACGTCTCCAGCACCACCCACAGCTCCCGCGCCCTCACCGCGCCACCGCCGGCCGCCGCTGGGCCACCCCGGTAGCCTGCTCGAACGCGTGCCCCATCTGCAGCACGGCGAAGTCCGCGCGGTGCGGCCCGACGATCTGCAGCCCGACCGGCAGGCCGCCGGGCGTGAACCCGGCGGGCACCGACAACGCGGGCGAGCCGCTGACTGTCACGAAGTAGGCCGAGCGCATCCAGTCGAGGTAGGTCTCCATGTCCTGGCCCGCGACCCGCACCGGGTACTCCAGCTCCGCGTCGAACGGCGGCACCTGGCTGACCGGCAGCAGCAGGAAGTCGTAGCGCGTGAAGAACTCGCGGAAGCGGTGGAACAGCTCGGTGCGCAGCACCTCGGCGCGGCCGACGTCGGTCGCGGACAGCCGCAGCCCCTCCTCGGTGTTCCACACGATGGTGTCCTTGATCCGGTCCCGCTCGGTGTCCAGCAGCGGCCCGTACTTCACCGCGAACTGCCAGGCCCGCAGGATCCGGAACGCCTCGTCCGCGCCGGCGAAGTCCGGGCAGTCGCGCTCCACGACGCACCCCAGGTCGCCGAACACCTTCGCCGACGCCTCGACCACGTCCGCCACCTCCGGTTCCACCGGCACGCTGCCGCCCAGGTCGGGCGACCACGCGATCCGCAGGCCTCGCACGTCGCGGTCCAGCGGCCGGGCGAACGTCGCCCCCGGTTCGTCCAGCGCGATCGGCGACCGCGGGTCCGGGCCGGCGAGCACCGACAACAGCAGGGCCGCGTCGGCGACCGTGCGGGCCATCGGACCGGCCGTGGCCAGCCCCGACCAGCCCAGCGGCGCCGGCCACGACGGCACCCGCCCGATCGACGGCCGGAAGCCGACGACGTTGCAGAACGACGCCGGGTTGCGCAGCGACCCGCCGAGGTCGCTGCCGTCGGCCAGCGGGTGCATCCCGGTGGCCAGCGCCGCCGCCGCGCCACCGCTGCTCCCGCCCGCCGAACGCGACAGGTCGTAGGGGTTGCGGGTGGCGCCGAAGACCGGGTTGAAGGTGTGCGAGCCCGCGGCGAACTCCGGCACGTTGGTCTTGCCGATGCTGATCACCCCGGCCGCCCGCATGCGCTCGATCACCAGCTCGTCGCGATCGGGCACGTGGTCGGCGTGCAGGGGAGAGCCGAAGGTGGTGCGGATGCCCGCCGTCTCGTGGGTGTCCTTGTGCGCGACCGGGATGCCGTGCAGGGGCGGCAGTTCCGCGCCGCGGGCGGCGCGTTCGTCGGCCGCGGCCGCCTCGGCCAGCGCCCGCTCGGCGACGAGCGTGACGACGGCGTTGACGTCCGGGTTCACGCGCTCGATCTGGTCCAGGTGCGCCTGCACGACCTCGCGGGCGGACAGCTCGCGCGCCCCGAGCGCGGCGCGCAGTTCCCGTGCGGTGCGGAAGGGGATGTCGGTCACGGTGTGATCCTGCCAGCCCGCGGGCGCGCGTGGATGAGACGATTCCGGGGTGGCAGGTGAGGCGGAACGCCGGGTGATCGACGGCCCGGCCATCGAGGCGGCGCTGGACGGCCTCGGTGACCGCGACGTGGTGCGCGAGTGGGCCGGGCGGTTCTCGGTGCTGGCCGACCCGTCGCGCCTGACGTTGCTCGTGTGCATCCACTACGCGCGGGAGATCTGCGTGTCCGACCTGGCGGTGGCGGCTGGCATGACAGACACCGCGGTGTCCCAGGCGTTGCGGCTGCTGCGCGCGCACGGCCTGGTCACCGCGCAGCGCACCGGGCGGATCGTCCGGTACCGGCTGGCGGACGCCACCGTCCACGAGCTCATCCACCACGTCCGGCCGCACCCGCAGCACTAGAGCCGCGCGGTATAGGTCGTTATACGGCCGCGGCACGCGGCGAGCGCGCGGGTTCGCAGGTACCGTGCAGGCATGATCGGGTTGCCCGACGGCATCACCGCGTGCCTGTTCGACCTGGACGGTGTCCTGACCGGCACCGCCGCGCTGCACCGGGAAGCCTGGAAGCAGACGTTCGATGAGTTCCTGCGCGAACGGGACGGAAGCGGTTTCCACCCGTTCACCGACGCGGACTACGCCCGCTACGTGGACGGGCGGCCCCGGCTGGACGGGGTCCGCACGTTCCTCGCCTCGCGCGGGATCGAGCTGCCCGAGGGCGATCCGGGCGACGCGGTCACCGAGCACACCGTGCACGGCCTGGGGAACCGCAAGAACGACCTCGTGCTGCGGATCATCGCCGAGCGCGGACCGAACCCCTACCCGGGGTCGCGCCGGTACCTGGAGGCCGCGCGGGACGCCGGGCTGGCGATCGCGGTGGTGACGTCGTCGGCGAACGCACAAGCGGTGCTGGACGCGGCGGAGTTCACCCCGTTCGTGCAGGCCCGCATCGACGGGCTGGTCATCACCCGCGACGGGCTGCGCGGCAAACCGGCGCCGGACTCGTTCCTGGCCGGGGCGAAGGCGCTGGGCGTGGAACCCGCGCGGGCGGCGGTGTTCGAGGACGCGCTGGCCGGTGTGGAAGCGGGCCGGGCCGGGAACTTCGGGTTCGTCGTCGGCGTGAACCGGGCGGACCAGGCGGAGGCGCTGCGGGAGCACGGCGCCGACGTGGTGGTGGACGATCTCGCGGAACTGCTGGGGGACGACGCATGAGCCTCGTGACACGCGGCTACGAGTGCGCGCCGTGGGAACTGCGGTGGCGCGGCCTCGCGGTCGACCAGTTGCAGCGCACGGAATCGACGTTCGCATTGTCGAACGGGCACATCGGCCTGCGCGGCACCCTCGAAGAGGGCGAGCCGCGCGGCCTGCCCGGCACGTACCTGAACGGCTTCTACGAGGAGCACGAGCTGCCCTACGCCGAAGCGGGGTACGGCTACCCGGAGGCCGGGCAGACGGTCGTCAACGTGACCGACGGCAAGATCATCCGGCTGCTCGTGGAGGACGAGCCGTTCGACATGCGTTACGGCACGGCCACTTCGCACGAGCGGGTGCTGGACTTCCGGACGGGCACGCTGACCCGCACCACCGAGTGGTCGTCGCCGACCGGGCGGCACGTGCGGGTGCGCACGCAGCGGCTGGTGTCGTTCACCCAGCGCGCGGTGGTGGCGATCCGGTACGAGGTCGAGCCGCTGGACGGGAAGATGCAGCT
This sequence comes from Amycolatopsis sp. 3B14, assembly GCF_050958625.1. Taxonomy (NCBI): domain Bacteria; kingdom Bacillati; phylum Actinomycetota; class Actinomycetes; order Pseudonocardiales; family Pseudonocardiaceae; genus Amycolatopsis; species Amycolatopsis sp. 3B14. Next base: position 2,142 of record NZ_JBHZEN010000039.1, on the reverse strand, counting down.
GGTGCTGCAGTCGGACCTGCTGGCGAACGAGCCGATCGAGTCCGACAGCAAGGACCCGCGGGTGGCCGCGGCGCTGCAGTCGCCGCTGGAGTCGGAGTTCTTCCTCGCCGACCACTACCGCGCGGTGCTGGTGCACCAGACGCGGCGGTCCGGGTTGCGCGTGGCGGCCGCGATGGACCACCAGATCGAGTCGCCGGACGGGTTGCGCACCGACATCCTCGCCGAGGAGGACCTGGCGCGGCTGAGCATCGCGGTGGACGTGCCGCAGGGCAAGGTGCTGCGGCTGACGAAGTTCGTCGGGTACGGGTGGTCGGCGCAGCGTTCGGTGCCCGCGTTGCGCGCGCAGGTCGACGCCGCGCTCGCCGGGGCGCTGCAGACCGGCTGGGACGGGCTGCTCGCCGAGCAGCGCGCGTTTCTCGACGACTTCTGGGAGACCGCAGACGTCGAGATCGACGGCGACCCGGAGCTGCAGCAGGCGACCCGGTTCGCGTTGTTCCACATCCTGCAGGCCGGGGCCCGCGGGGAAAGCCGCGCGATCCCCGGCAAGGGACTGACCGGGCCGGGCTACGACGGCCACGCGTTCTGGGACACCGAGTCGTTCGTCCTGCCGGTGCTGACCTACAGCGTGCCGGAGGCGGCGCGGGATGCGTTGCGGTGGCGGCATTCCACGCTGCCCAAGGCGCGGGAGCGGGCGCGGCAGCTGGGCCTGCGCGGCGCGGCGTTCCCGTGGCGGTCGATCAACGGCGCGGAGTGCTCGGCGTACTGGCCGGCGGGCACCGCGGCGTTCCACGTCACCGCCGACATCGCCGACGCGGTCGCCCGCTACTACTGGGCCACCGGCGACGCGGAGTTCGAGCGCCAGTGCGGCACCGAGCTGCTGCTGGAGACGGCGCGGCTGTGGATGTCGCTCGGGCACTTCGACCGGCACGGCCGGTTCCGCATCGACGGGGTGACCGGGCCCGACGAGTACTCGGCGGTCGCGGACAACAACGTGTACACGAACCTGATGGCGCAGCGGAACTTCCGCGAGGCGGCGGCGTCCTGCGAGCGGGTGCCGGAGGTCGCGTCACTGTTCGGTGTGGACCAAACCGAGCTGGCGGGCTGGCGACGGGCCGCCGAGCAGATGTACGTGCCCTACAACGAAGAACTGGGCGTGCACCCGCAGTCGGAAGGCTTCACCGAGCACCTGGACTGGGACTTCGCCGGCACGCCGATGGAGAACTACCCGCTGCTGCTGAACTACCCGTACTTCGACCTGTACCGCAAGCAGGTGGTGAAGCAGGCCGACCTGGTGCTGGCGCTGCACCTGCGCGGCGACGCGTTCACGCCGGAGCAGAAGCAGCGCAACTTCGCCTACTACGAGGCAAGGACGGTGCGGGACTCGTCGCTGTCGGCGGGCACGCAGTCGGTGATCGCGGCCGAGGTGGGGCACCTGGACCTGGCCTACGACTACCTGGGCGAGGCGGCGCTGACCGACCTGCACGACGTGCACAACAACGTGCGCAACGGGCTGCACATGGCGTCGCTGGCCGGGGCGTGGATGGGGGTGGTCGCGGGCTTCGGCGGGATGCGCGACCACGACGGCAAGCTGACCTTCGCGCCGCGGCTGCCGCCCGCGCTGGAGCGGATCCAGTTCCGCATGTGCTTCCGGGAGAGCCGCTTCCTGGTGGAGATCCACCGCGACGACGCGACGTACCGGCTGCTGTCCGGGAAGCCGGTGGAGATCCGGCACCACGGGGAGCCGATGTCGGTCACCGAGGCCGCCACGACGAAACCGATCCCGCCGATCGACCCCGGCCCGGCACCGCACCAGCCCGCGGGCCGCGAGCCCGCCCGCAGGGACCCCGCCCAGGTGCGGCGCAACCTCGCCGCTTCCCGCTGACGGGCCGGGCCCGCACCGCCGACGACGAGATGGCGCGCCGCAGCCCCGGCCAGCTGGCCGGGGCTGCGGCGCCTGCCCGTCGGGCGAACGCCGCGACGCCGCGCGGCAAACCATCGCCGCTTCCCGCGGAGAAGGCCGGGCCCGGGCCATCGCTGCCTGCCCATCAGCCACCGACCGGACCCCGCGACGCCGCGCGGCAAACCATCGCCGCTTCCCGCGGAGGGGGCCGGGCCATCGCTGCCTGCCCATCAGCCACCGAC
>NZ_JBHZEN010000038.1:0-3009 GCF_050958625.1 Amycolatopsis sp. 3B14 | reverse complement strand
AAGACCCTCAACGACCCGAACCGGTTCAAGTTCGACGGCGACGGCTACTACCTGAAATCGGCCGCCGAGATGCGCGAGTACTGGGACACCGAGGTCCCCGGCGCCGCCGACTCCACCCTGCTCATCGCCGAACGCGTCCAGTCCTACGAAGACGTCTACACCCACAAGGACCGCATGCCCGTCTTCGAAGTGCCCGAAGGGCACGACGAGGCGTCGTGGCTGCGTGCCGAGGTCGACCGCGGCCTGGCGTGGCGGTTCCCGGAGGGCGCGCCCGAGGGCTACCGCGAGCGGCTCGACATGGAGCTCGAGGTCATCATCGGGAAGGGCTTCCCGGCCTACTTCCTGGTCGTCGCCGACCTCATCAACTACGCCCGCAAGGTCGGCATCCGCGTCGGCCCCGGCCGTGGTTCGGCCGCGGGTTCGCTGGTCGCCTACGTCCTGGGTATCACGAACCTGGACCCGATCCCGCAGAAGCTGCTGTTCGAGCGGTTCCTCAACCCCGAGCGCGTGTCGATGCCCGATATCGACATCGACTTCGACGACCGCCGCCGCGGCGAGATGATCCGCTACGCCACCGAGAAGTACGGCGCGGACAAGGTGGCCCAGGTCATCACCTTCGGCACCATCAAGACCAAGGCGGCGATCAAGGACTCGGCGCGCGTGCACTTCGGCCAGCCGGGTTACGCGATCGCGGACAAGATCTCCAAGGCGCTGCCGCCGCCGATCATGGCGAAGGACATTCCGCTGTCGGGCATCGTGGACCCGCAGCACGAGCGCTACGGCGAGGCGGCCGAGGTCCGCACGCTGATCGAGACCGACGAAGAGGTCTCCACGATCTTCAACACCGCCCGCGGCCTGGAGGGCCTGATCCGCAACGCCGGCGTGCACGCCTGCGCGGTCATCATGTCCAGCGAACCACTGATGGACGCCATCCCGCTCTGGCAGCGCGACGACGGGTCGATCATCACCGGGTGGGACTACCCGTCCTGCGAGGCCATCGGCCTGTTGAAGATGGACTTCCTGGGCCTGCGCAACCTCACCGTCATCGGTGACGCCATCGACAACATCAAGGCCAACCGCGGCATCGACATCGACCTGGACACCCTGGGCGTCGACGACCCGGAGACCTACAAGCTGCTGTCCCGCGGTGACACGCTCGGCGTGTTCCAGCTGGACGGTGGCCCGATGCGGGACCTGCTGCGCCGCATGCAGCCGACGGTGTTCGACGACATCGTCGCGGTCGGCGCGCTGTACCGGCCCGGTCCGATGGGCATGAACGCACACAACGACTACGCCGACCGGAAGAACAACCGGCAGCAGGTCAAGCCGATCCACCCCGAGCTGGAAGAGCCCCTGAAGGAGATCCTGGCCGACACGTACGGCCTGATCGTCTATCAGGAGCAGATCATGCACATCGCGCAGAAGGTCGCCGGCTACTCGATGGGCCGAGCGGATGTGCTGCGCCGCGCGATGGGCAAGAAGAAGAAGGAGGTCCTCGACAAGGAGTTCGAGGGCTTCCACGCCGGGATGAAGGAGAACGGCTTCTCCGACGAGGCCATCCAGGCGCTGTGGGACACGATCCTCCCGTTCGCCGGGTACGCGTTCAACAAGAGCCACGCGGCCGCGTACGGCCTGGTGTCGTACTGGACGGCGTACCTGAAGGCGAACTACACCGCGGAGTACATGGCCGCGCTGCTCACCTCGGTGGGCGACAACAAGGACAAGTCCGCGGTCTACCTCTCCGAGTGCCGCCGCCTCGGCATCAAGGTGCTGCCCCCGGACGTCAACGAATCCGGCCAGCGCTTCGCCGCGGTCGGCGACGACATCCGCTTCGGCATGGGCGCCGTCCGCAACGTCGGCGCCAACGTCGTGGAGTCGATCATCAAGACCCGCCAGGAGAAGGGCAAGTACTCCTCCTTCACCGACTTCCTCGACAAGTCCGAGCTGGTGGCCTGCAACAAGCGGGTCATCGAATCGCTGATCAAGGCCGGCGCCTTCGACAGCCTCGGCAACACGCGCCTGTCGATGATCCAGGTGCACGAGGACGCGGTCGACGCGGTCGTGCCGCTCAAGCGCCAGGAGGCGATGGGCCAGTTCGACCTGTTCGGGGCGTTCGGCGGGGACGGCGACGCGGCCGAGCCCGCACCCTCGTCGTCGCCGCTGGCGCACCTGAAGTTCGGCGACGAGGAGTGGCCGCGCAAACAGCTGCTGGCCTACGAGCGCGAGATGCTGGGCCTGTACGTGTCCGCCCACCCGCTGGACGGCGCCGAACGGATCCTGCGCAAACACGCGCCGCGCCCGATCGCCGCGATCCTGGACAACCCGCCCAAGGAAGGCGAGCTGGTCATCTCCGGCCTGATCACCTCGCTGGAACGCCGGGTCAACAAGAAGGGCGAACCCTGGGCCATCTGCACGGTCGAGGACATGGACGCCTCGCTCGAGGTGCTGTTCTTCCCCAAGTCCTACGCCCTGTTCCAGGCCGACCTCATCGAGGACAACGCCGTCCTGGTCAAAGGCCGCGTCAACTGGCGCGAAGACAAGATGTCCGTCTTCGGCGGCGGCCTGGTACCGCTGGACCTGTCGGAAATCGGCAACGGCGACGACGAGCCCCCGCTCGTGCTGCGCTGCACGGCGGAGCGCCTGGACAAGAGCGTGGTCGGCGAGTTGAAGTCCACGCTGCTCGCCCACCGCGGCGACACCCCCGTCCGCTTGAAGCTGGTAGGCAAACAACGCGAGACGACCTTCGCGCTTTACGACTACCCGGTCAAGGTGAGCTCCATGCTGATGGGTGAACTGAAAGGCATCCCCGGCATCACCGCCGGCACCTAAACAGCAGAACCAACGGACACCCGGCAACGGAACGCACCCACCAGCACAACCCCAACGGAGACCCGGCAACGAAAGCCGACCCCCCCACGAGCCAGCCCCCTCCTGCAACCCGATCCCCAGCCAAATCGGTTGCCGAGCCACCGGGTCAAGGCACGCTTTCCCGCCTTGACGCGGTGTCTC
>NZ_JBHZEN010000037.1:0-42796 GCF_050958625.1 Amycolatopsis sp. 3B14 | reverse complement strand
CCGGCTGCGGCCGAGCCCGAGTCCGTGCCCGCGGCACCAGCAAGGGTCGCGGCCGTGCCCGCCGCCCGGCGGGCCGCGGCCGAACGCGGCATCGACCTGGCCACGATCACGCCCACCGGTCCCGCCGCCACCATCCGGCTCGCCGACCTGCCACCGCTGGAGGTGAAACCGCGGCGAAGCCCGCGCGCCGTGATCGCCCGGCGGATGTCCGCCAGCGCGCAGGTCCCCCAGTTCGTCGTCTACCGCGACCTCGAAGTGCCTGCGGCCGGCGACTGGACCACGGTGTTCCTGCGCGCCCTCGCGGGAGCGTTGCGACGGCACCCCGAGCTGAACGCCGAATGGGCCGACGGCGACGTGCGACGGCACGACCACGTCGGGGTCGCGCTCGCCGTGGACACCGGGCGCGGGCTGCTCGCCCCGGTGCTGCGCGACCCCGATCTGGACGACGGGCTGGCCGAGCGCGTCCGCGACCTGGTCCGGCGGGCCCGCGCCGGGAAGCTCACGCTCGCCGAGATGTCCGGCGGCACCACCACGTTGTCCAACCTCGGCGGGTTCGGGGTGGACGCCTTCCACGCGCTGCTCAGCCCGCCGCAGGCGACGGCGCTGGCCGTCGGGCGGGTGCAGGAGAAAGTGGTCCCGGTGCCCGGCGGCATCGGGCTGTCCCTGCGGTGCACGGTCGGTCTCACGGTCGACCACCGGGTCGGCGACGGCGCGGACGCCGCCCGGTTGCTGGCCTCGGTGCAGGAGCTGCTGACGTTATGATCGGCGGGATGGATCGACGTGCTCACGCCGCCGCGGTCGTGCTGGCCAGCGGGTCCGGGACCCGGGTCGGGGCCGACGTCAACAAGGTCTACCTGCCCCTGGCCGGACGGCGGCTGGTGTCCTGGTCGCTCGGCGCGTTCGCGCGGGTGCCCGGGATCGGTGTGCTCGTCCTGGTCACCCGGCCGCAGGACCACGAGCTCGTCGAGTGGGTGCTGGAACGCGAGGTCGACGGCGCCGAGGTCGAGGTGGTGCACGGCGGCCGCAGCAGGCAGGAGTCCGAGCTGCGCGCGTTGCGGCACCTCGCCGAACGCATCGACAGCGGCGCGGTCGACACGGTGCTCCTGCACGACGGCGCCCGCCCGCTGGCCAGCCCTGCGCTGATCGCGGGAGTGCTGCAGGCGGCGCGGCGGCACGGCGGCGCGGTGCCCGGTCTCGCGGCCGACGACATCATGGCCGTCGCGGACGGCGGGCTGGCGAACCTGCCGCGTGGCACGACGATCCGCGCGCAGACCCCGCAGGCGTTCCACGCCCGCCCGCTGCTGGACGCCTACGAAGAGGCCGCGCGGCAGCGGTTCGAGGGCACCGACACCTCGTCGGTGATGGAGCGCTTCTCCGGGCTGCCCATCCACTGGGTGGCCGGGGAACAGGAGAACATCAAGGTCACCTACGCACACGACCTGGTGATCGCCGAGCAGGTCCTGGCCTCGGCGAACTACCGGAGATGAGGCAGCGATGAGCACTGTCCGGCACGCGGAACTGACCTGCTCCCGGTGCGGCACGGACACCGTGCACGAGGTCGTCTACGCCGGGCGCCTCCTCGCCGAGGTCACCTGCACTGCCTGCGGGCGGACCTACGGCCGCGACGTGCGCGCCGACTACCTGGCCGACCTCCGCCAGCGGCTGGTCACCAAACCGAAGCGCATGCTGCGCCGCCTGCGCAAGGACCCGCTGCGGTTCGCGAGCTCACTGCCGAAGACCGTGCCGGCCAAACCGCTGGAACTGCTCTCGGAGATCCGCGTCGTGTGGCACTCCGGGAAGAACCGGCGGACGCGGGGCGAGCACTGAACCCCGTCGCGCGGGCATCTCACGCCGGGCCGGGCGCGACCGCCCGTAGCCGGTGCAGTCGCAACCCGAGCCGCAGTTCCAGGTTGTCCTCCTGGCGCCAGTCGACGCCCAGCAGCTCGCCGGCCCGGTCCAGCCGCTTCAGCAGGGTGTTGACGTGCAGGTGCAACGCCCGCGCGGTCGCCGCGACGTTGGCGCGGTTCGCGTAGTAGGCGTCGAGCGTGCCGACGAGGTCGGTGCCGCGCCGGTGGTCGTAGTCCAGCAGCGGGCCGATCGTGCCCGCGATGAACCGGTCGAGGTCGCGGACCCGTTCGGTGTCGAAAACCATGGCGTAGAGGGCGTAGCGCGCCGTGGTGGCGCCCAGGTCCGTGTGCCCCAGCGCGCGCACCACGGCGCTGCAGCGGCCGGCCAGTGAGAAGGCCCTGGCCCAATCCTGGTGGACCGCCCGCTCCCCCACGACCGTCACCGGCACGCCCGCCGCGCGGCGCAGGCGCCGGTGGACCTCCTCGACGGTCCGGTCGTCGTCGGTGCTGGGCAGGATCATCGTGGCCCGGCCGAGGTGCTCGCCTGCCAGTCCGGCGCGGTCCCTGGCGATGTCGTGCAGGTGCCGCGACAGCTCGGTGGACGACAGTGTGGCGGAGTCGGCGACGAGAACCAGCTCCAGCCGGTCGACGTCGATGTTGCGGGCCCTGGCTCGGGTGCGCTGGGCCGCGCTGGCCCCGGGACTGCCGACCATCAGCTCGGTCAGCAGCTCCCCGCTCAGCCGCTCGCTCGCCTCGGCGACGGCCCGTTCCTTGAGGATGAGCAGCCCCAGGATGTGGGTGGCCCGCTCCAGGGTCCGCACGTCCATGTCGTCCCGGACACCGCGTTCGCCGCCCGCCGCCCGGCTCCACGCGAGCGCGCCGAGGAAACTGTCGCCGGCCTGGATCGACGCCACGCTGTGGGCGACCCCCGCCCCGTCGACCGACGTGGTGCACCGGCCCGATCGCTGCGCGTTCCGGAAAGCCGCGGCGAGGTCGTCCACGGCCGGAGCCCGGCACGGGTCCGCCGCCGAGTCCCCGCGGACGACCGCGACGCCGGCCCGGTCCAGGAGCGTGACGCAGCCGCCCAGCTGATCGGCGAGGAGCTGCACGACGTCGCCGGGCGTCCCGCCCTCCAGCACCACCCCGGTGAGCGCTTCGTGGCTCGCCTGCGCCCGCTCCATGACGGCCACGTGCTCCTCGATCTTCCGGTACGCGACCCGCAGCTCCTGCAGGGCGGTCCGGCTGGCGTCGTAGAGCCGGGCGTTGTCCAGCGCGACTGCGGCGTGATCGGCGAACGCGCTCAGCAGGGCGATCTCCTCGGCCTGGAACGACCGCACGGACCGGTCCGCGGCGAACAGGGCGCCCACCGCCTCGCCCCGGATGACCAGCGGCACGCCGAGCAGCGCGACCAGCCCCTCGAGGCCGACCACGCGGTCGAAGTCCGGATCGTGGGCGATGCTGGTGGCGGCGGCGTAGTCGCGCACCCAGTGCGGGCTCCGGGACGCCAGGACCTTGCCGCCGAGCCCCACGTCGGCGGGGATGGACGCGGCCAGGAAGGACGCGGAGATCGTGCCCTCCGACGCCTTGGCCGACAGCCGCCCGTCCGCGCCGACCAGCGACAGGTACGTGAAGTCCGTGCCGATCAGGTCGTGGGCGTGCCGGACGATCGAGCGCAGCACCTCGTCGAGCTCGCCCAGCGCGGTGAGGGACTTGGCGGTCGCGTACAGGGACGTCAGTTCGCGCTGACGGCGCAGGAGCGGGTGCGACTCGCCCCCGGGGTCGCTGGCCACAGTGCCATCCCTCCTCCGCACCAGATGGAAGAAAGAACCACCAGAACGGCGTGAGGTGTGGATGATACACACCTCAACCACCCGGCAGCGGCGCCCCTAACCTGACCGCCATCACCCGTGCTCCCAACGAAGGCGGCATGTATGGCAACTCCGCTCGCGCAACCCGACGGACAGTCCGGCCGGCTGAGCACCGGCGGGCCCGCGGTCCCGCGCCGGTCCTTCCGCAAATTGCTGGCGGTGGGGCTGATCGGCAGCTCGATCGAGTGGTACGACTTCTTCCTCTACGGCACCGCGGCGGCGCTGGTGTTCCCCAAGGTGTTCTTCCCGCACTCCTCGGCGCTGACCGGAACGCTCCTCGCCTTCAGCACGTTCTGGGCCGGCTTCGTGGCCCGCCCGATCGGCGGGGTGCTCGCCGGGCACCTCGGCGACAAGTACGGGCGCAAGCCGGTGGTGGTCACCTGCCTGGCGCTGATGGGGGCGGCGACCTTCCTGATCGGCTGCCTGCCCAGCGCGGCGAGCATCGGCGCACTGGCCCCGACGCTGCTGGTCGTGCTGCGGTTCGTGCAGGGTCTCGCGGCAGGCGGGCAGTGGGGCGGCATCGTGCTGCTGCTCACCGAATCCGCCGGCGCGAAACGGCGCGGCTTCGCCGGGACCTTCGGGCAGACGAGCGTGCCCGTCGCCGTGATCATCTCCAACCTGATCTTCGTGGCGGCCAGCAGCCTGATGCCGGACAGCGCTTTCCTCAGCTGGGGCTGGCGCATCCCGTTCCTGGTGAGCGTCGTGATGTTCGTGGTCGTCCTCTACATCCAGACCAAAGTGGAGGACACGCCGGAGTTCCGCGAGCTGCAGCGGCGCGCGTCGCGGCCGGAGAAGGCGGTGGTCCGGGCGCCGCTGGCGCAGGTGGTGCGCACCAAGTGGGGAACCATCCTGCTCGGCTGCGGGATCCTCTCGGCCACCAACAGCCTGTTCTACGTCAGCATCTCCGGCCTGCTGAGCTACGGCACCGGCTCGCTCGGGCTCGAGCGCAACCCGCTGCTCGCGGTCGTGCTGGGCAGTTCCGTGGCGATGCTGGTGACCATCCCGTGGTCCGGTCACCTCTCCGACAAGGTGGGACGGCGGCCGCTGATCCTGATCGGCGGTCTGGGCGTCGCCGTCTGGGCGTTCCCGTACTTCTGGCTCGTCGACAGCGCGTCGCTGCCGCTGATCTTCGTCGCGGTGGTGGTGGGTTTCGTGTTCCAGTGCCTCACCTACGGCCCGATCGCGAGCTTCCTCGGCGAGCTGTTCGCGCCCAACGTCCGCTACTCCGGCGCGTCGCTGGCCTACCAGCTCTCCGCGATCATCGTCAGCGGTGGCACGCCGTTCCTCATGACCGCGCTCATCGCGCAGACCGGGAGCACCCTGCCGGTCGCCGCCTACATCGCGCTGATGGGCCTGATCACCTTCGTCAGCGCGTGGTTCCTGCCCGAGACGAACCCCGCCCAGGTCCGCGAAGATCCGCACGCCGTGCCCGGCGCGCACCTCTACCGCTGAAACGAGGACGGCATGCGAACCTCGCGTTGGACAGCCGTGCCCGCGGCCCTCCTGCTGCTGGCGACCGGATTCCCCGTGGCAACCGCCGCCCCGCCGTCGGCACCGGCGTGTGCGGCGCTGGCCGGAACGGACATCCCGGCCTCGGTGATGAGCCTGCCGACCTCCGGCGGGCGCGTCACGTCCGCGACGGTCACGACAAGCGTGGTCAGCGGCAAGACGATCGAGTACTGCCGGGTCGACGCGGACATCTTCCCCGTCGACCCCGCCGCGCCCGCCATCAAGATGCGCGTGGCCCTGCCCGCCGGCTGGAACCACAAGGCGATCATGTTCGGCGGTGGCGGCTACAACGGCACGATCCCGGACCTGACGGCGAACGTGCCGTTCGGCCCCGCCGACCAGCCCGCGCCACTGGCCCGGGGGTACGCCACGTTCGCCAGCGACTCCGGCCACCAGCAGGGGCCGGCCGCGCTGCCGTCGCTGGACGGGTCGTTCGGCGTGAACGACGAGGCGCTGCGCAACTTCGCCGCCGGTGACGCGCTCAAGAAGACTCACGACGCCAGCCGGTACCTCATCCGGCAGGCCTACCGCGCGAAGCCCGCCGAGGTCTACTTCGCCGGAGGTTCCACCGGCGGCCGCGAGGCCCTCGTCGTCGCGCAACGGTGGCCGGAGGCCTTCGACGGCGTGATTTCGGCCTACCCCGCCTGGAACAACCTCGCCGAGGTCCTGTACCTCGGGCACCTGACGCAGATCCTGTCCCGGCCCGGCGCGTTCCCCGGGCCGGACAAGCAGACGCTCCTCTACACCAGCGTCATCGGCGCGTGCGACGGCCTGGACGGCGTCGCGGACGGGGTGGTGTCCAACCCGGGCGGCTGTCACTTCGACCCGCGCACGCTGCGCTGCCCGGACGGCGCCGACACCGGGCCGGGGTGCCTGTCGGATCCGCAGATCGCCGCCGTGACCGCCATGTCCACCCGGTTCGAGTGGCCGTACCGGATCGCCAGCGGCGAGACCGGCTACCCCGGTTTCCCGTTCCTCTCCGGCGCGGACATGCGCACCCCGTTCCTCGGGTTCGGCACCACCGCGCCGGCCAACCCGATGCCGCTGACCAGCGGCTACGGCATGCAGTACTGGGACCAGTGGGTCAAGTACTTCCTGACCCGCGACCCCGGCCACGACCCCCTCGCCGTCGAACCCGGCGACCCCGGGCCGTGGCTGGACCGGATCAGCAGGCTGTCCACGATCCAGGACCGCAACGACGTGGACCTGCGCCCGTTCGCCGCCCGCGGCGGCAAGCTGATCCTGCTGCACGGCGCCGCGGACGAGCTGGTCTCCGACCGGTCGACCAGCGACTACTACCGGCGGGTGCGCGCGGAACTCGGCCCGCGGACCACGGACGGGTTCCTGCGGTACTACGTCGTGCCCGGAGCCAATCACGCGAACGCGGGCACACCGGCGTTCGCCGCGGGCTGGGACTCGCTGTCCGCGCTGGAGCGCTGGGTCGAAAAAGGACAGTCGCCCGTGGACCCGGTCGTCACCGACACGCGCCACCAGCGCACCCGTCCCCTGTGCGAGTACCCGGAATGGCCCCGGTACCGCGCCGGCGACCCGGACCGCGCGTCGAGCTTCGTCTGCACCCGCTGACCCCGACACAGGAAGATCACCATGCTCGGCTTGATGCAAGACCGTCCCCTGTCCCTGCCGCACGTGTTCCGGCGCGTCGAACGCCTCTTCGGGCACAAGACCGTGGTGTCGGGCCGGGTCGGCGGCGAGACCACGACGACCTGGGCGCAGGTGTGCGCGCGGGCGCGACGCCTGGCCGCCGCCCTCGACGAGCTCGGCGTCCCGGCCGGCGCCCGGGTGGGCACGTTCGCGTGGAACAGCCACCGGCACGTGGAGCTCTACCTGGCCGTGCCCTGCACCGGGCGGGTGCTGCACACGATCAACCACCGGCTGTTCGGCGAGCAGATCACCTACATCGTCAACGACGCCGCCGACGACGTGCTGTTCGTCGACCGCTCCATCCTGCCCGCCGTCTGGCCGCTGGTGGGCAGCTTCACCACCGTGCGTGCGGTGGTGGTCATGGACGACGGGAGCGACGCGGAAATCCCTGACGACGACCGCGTCTTCGACTATGAGGAACTCCTCGCGCGGGCCGGCGACACCGGCCGCGAGTTCACTGTGGACGACGAGAACACGGCCGCCGCGTTGTGTTACACGTCGGGCACCACCGGCGACCCCAAGGGCGTGCTCTACAGCCACCGCTCGGTGGTGCTGCACGCCGCGTTGTTGCTGATGGTGGACACGTTCGGCATCTGCGAACGCGACGTGGTGATGCCGATCGTGCCGATGTTCCACGTCAACGCGTGGGGGCTGCCCTACGCGGCCATGCTGTGCGGGGCCAATCTGGTGCTGCCCGGGCCGGCGATGTCCCCGCCGGAACTGGCGGGGATGCTCGCCCGCCACCGGGTCACGTTCGGGGCCGCGGTCGCCACGATCTGGCGTGGCCTGGTGCCCCTGCTCGGCGAGCACGACTTCTCCGCGGTCCGCCAGATCGTGTCCGGCGGCGGCGCGGTCGACGAGGCGCTCACCCGCGCCTACCAGGACGCGATCGGGCTGCCGTTGACCAACGCGTGGGGGATGACCGAAACCAGCCCGGTGGTCACCACCTCGCGGATCGCCACCGTGCACGACGACTACCCGGACGAAGAACGGCGGGCGCTGCTCGCCACCCCGGGGCCCGCCGTGCCGCTGACCGAGGTCCGCATCGTCGGCGACGACGGGCGGGAAGCCCCGTGGGACGGGCGGACGCCGGGCGAACTGCAGGCCGCCGGCCCCACGATCGCCGCGGCCTACTTCGGGAAACGCGACGGGGCGGACGCCTTCACCGGGGACGGGTGGCTGCGCACCGGGGACGTGGCGACCATCGACCGCCGCGGCTACGTGCGGATCGTCGACCGCACCAAGGACCTCGTGAAGTCGGGTGGCGAGTGGATCTCCTCGGTGGAACTGGAGAACGCGATCATGGAGCACCCCGGGGTCGCCGAGGCCGCGGTGATCGGCGTGCCCGACGACAAGTGGGGCGAGCGGCCGCTGGCCTGCGTGGTGCCGGCTGCCGGGGCCACGCTCACCGCGGAGGAGGTCCGGGACCACCTGCGGGGCCGCGTGGCGTCCTGGTGGCTGCCGGACGAGGTGTTCTTCTGCGACGAGATCCCCAAGACGGCGACCGGGAAGTTCGCCAAGCAACGGCTCCGGTCTCAGATCGAGACAGCTCGTGCCGGTTCCGGGTGCTACACCAACCGGGACACTGTGGCACGAAGGAGCAACGGATGATCTTCATCACGGCCAAGTTCCGCGTCAAGGACGAGCACGCCGACCGGTGGCCGGAAATCGCGCGGGAGTTCACCGCGGCGACCCGCGCCGAGCCCGGCTGCCTGTGGTTCGAGTGGTCCCGCAGCCTCGACGACCCGGCCGAATACGTCCTGGTGGAGGCATTCCGCGACGCCGACGCCGGCGCCCGGCACGTGCGGTCCGCGCACTTCCGGGCCGCGCAGGAGACGCTGCCCCGGCACCTCGCCGAGACGCCCCGGATCGTGAACACGGTGGTGGACCAGGACGACTGGTCCCAGCTCGGCGAGCTGGCCGTGCGGGACTGACCTTGCTGGTGGGGCGGCGCTCAGCTCAGCATCGGCTCGACCCGGCAGCCGCGCGGAACCGGCCTCACCGGCGGGGGCGCTCGGCCCCCGCCGGGTCGATCCGCCAGCCGGAGCCGGTCAGTGCGCTGAGCGCCCGCTCCAGGCACTCGCCATGCGGGCGCTCAGCGGTTTCCTCCCCGCGTGGCTCCTCGACGATCGGCTCGTTCAGCGTCATCCCCTCTTCCCTCCTGACTCGCCCTCAGCACACCAGAGCCCGTCCTCCGCGGCGGTCTCATTGTGAGACAAGGGAAACCGCCAGCCGCCGGTAGCTTACGGAGATCCCCGAGCGCTCCGGAGGCGACGATGCTGGACCTGCACTACGAGTCGGGCGCGGTGGTGGTCCGCCTCCGGGCGCCACGACCGCTCAGCGCCGAACTGCTCGACGCGCTCGCCGCCGCCATCACCTACATCGGGCCCGGGCATCCGATCGTCCTGACCGGGGTGGACGGTGTCTTCGCGGCGGACGTCGCGCCCGGCGGACGTGCGGCACTGGACCGGTTGCCGCCCGTGCTGGAGGCGCTGCGTGCACATCCGCTGCCCGTCGTGGCCGCCCTCAACGGCGACGCGATCGGCGCCGGGTACCGCCTCGCCGAGGCCGCCGCCACCCGCATCATCTCGGGCGGGGTCGTGCAGCCCGCACCTCCGCGCGGGATGCGTTACAGCCCGCTCGCGGCAGTGGCGGCCGGGCTGGCCGAAGTCCACTGTGCACCGGAGGACCTGATCGGCACCGCCCTCCGGCACGCCCGCGCGCAAGCACCGGTCGCCGGATAACGCGCACAGCACGGCGCCCACACAGCACCGGGCCCCACGCAGCACGCGTGGGGCCCGGTAGCCGTGCTCAGTAGATGTTCGACGGGCGCACCATGCCCTCGGCGAGGTCCCCGGCGCCGGGAGCGATGATCGCGCCGGGGTTGACCAGCACCTCCTCCACGATCGCGGTCTCCGTGGTGATCAGCAGCGCCGCGATGGAGGCCGCGCTCTCCAGCGCCGAACGGGTCACCTTGAGCGGGTCGACCACCCCGGCGGCGAACAGGTCGGTGTAGGCGCCGGTGAGGGCGTCGAACCCGCTGCCGTTGTCCATTGCGGACACCCGCGCCAGCACCTCTTCCCCGTCGTAGCCCGCGTTGGCCGCGATCCACCGCAGCGGCTCACCCAGAGCCCGGCGGACGATCTCGCGACCCTGCGCCGCGTCACCGTCCAGGCCGACCAGGTCCACGCACCGCGCGGCCTGCGCCAGCGACGCCCCGCCGCCGGCGACCACGCCCTCCTCCAGCGCCGCCCTGGCCGCCGCCAGCGAGTCCTCGACCCGCAGCATCCGCTCCTTCAGCTCGACACTGGTCGCGGCACCGACCCGGACGACGGCGATGCGCCCGGACAGCCGGGCGATGCGCAACCGCAGGCTGTCCTGGTCGTGCTCGATGCGGGCCCGCTTGAGCTGCTTGTCCAGCTGGCCGATCCGCGCCCGCACGGCCTGCTCGTCACCGGCCCCGCCGATGATCGTCGTGGTGTCCTCGGTGATCGTGATGTGCTCGCAGCGGCCGAGGTCGGCCTCGGTGACCTCGGCCAGCGTCAGACCGGAGTCGTCGCTGATCACCCGGCCGCCGAGCGCGGCGGCGAGGTCCTCCAGCTCCGCCACCCGCCGGTGCCCGAAGCCGGGCGCGCGCACCACGACCGCGGAGTAGGTGCCGTGCACGTTCCCGCTGAGGATCATCTGCAGCGCCGGGCCGTCGACGTTCTCCGCGAGGATCACCAGCGGCCGCCCGAGCCGCCGGGCGGCCTCCACGGTCGGCATCAGGTCCTGCACCTGGCTGATCTTCTTGTTGGTCAGCAGGATCGCGGGATCATCGTAGGCGGCCTCCATCCGGTCCCGGTCGGTGACCATGTACGGGGAGGTGTAGCCGTGGTCGAACTCGATCCCGTCCACCAGCTCGACCCCCAGGCCGGGCTCGTCGGACTCCTCCACCTCGACGACGCCTTCCCGGCCCACCGCCGCCAGCGCCTGGGCGATCACGCCGCCGATGCGTTCGTCGTCGCTCGCCGCCAGCGTGGCGATCCGCTCCAGCTCGGCCTCACCCGACACCTGGGCCGCCGACTTGCGCAGGTACTCCACGACCGCCTCGACGGTCTCCTCGATGCCGCGCCGCACCCGCATCGGGTTCGCCCCCTCGCCGAGGGCGGCCAGCCCCTCCCGCACCATCGCCTGGGCGAGGACCGTCGCGGTCGTGGTGCCGTCGCCGACGGCCCCGTTGGTCTTCATCGCGACTTCCTTGACCAGCTGGGCGCCCATGTTGGCGAACGGCTCCGCCAGCTGCACCTCCCTGGCGATGGTGACGCCGTCGTTGGTGATCGTCGGCGGACCGGTCAGCTTCTCCAGCACCGCGTTGCGCCCCTTGGGGCCCAGGGTGACCTTGACCGCGTCGGCCAGCGTGTTGACGCCGAGTTCGAGCCGGCGCCGCGCCTCTTCGCTGAACCGCAGCTGCTTCGCCATGATTGCCGTTTCCTTTCCGTGCCGGGAAGAACCCGCGATTCAGGGGATGAGGATCGCCCGGCCGCGGACCTTGCCCGCGTTCAGGTCGTCGATGGCCTGCTGGAACTCGTCCAGCCGGTAGCGGGCGGTGTGCAGTTTCACCTTGCCCTGGGCGGCGAGCACCATCAGGTCCTGCAGGTCGGTGTAGGAGCCGACGAGGTTGCCGATGAAGTTGATCTCGGTGGAGATGATGTCGATCGTCGGCACGTCGAGGTTCTCGCCGTACCCGACGACGTAGTAGTTGCCCGCGCGGCGCAGCATGCGCACGCCCTCCGCGGTCGAGCCGCCCTCGCCGACGAAGTCGAGCACCGCCTCGGCCCCGTGCCCGCCGGTCAGGTCGAGCACCTCCTGCACGTGGTCGCCGTCCGCCACGACGGTGACGTCGGCGCCGACCTCCTCGGCCAGCCGCAGCGCCGCGGGGTTGCGGTCCACGACGACGAGCGTGGCCGCGCTCATCGCCTTCAGGCACTGGATGCCGATGTGCCCGAGGCCACCGGCCCCGATGATCACGCACACGTCCCCCGGCCGCAGCACCTTCGCGGCCTTGGCGGCCGCGTGCTGCGCGGTGAGCCCGGCGTCCGCGAGCGCGGCCACGTCGGCCGGTTCGAGGCTGTCGTCGAGCTTGACGCACGACCGCGCCGAGGTGAGCAGGTACTCGGCGTACCCGCCGTGGGTGTCGATGCCGGGGAAGCGCGAGTTCTCGCAGTGCACGTCGTCGCCGAGCCGGCAGGCCCGGCACAGACCGCACGTGATCAGCGGGTGGAGGATCACCTTGTCCCCCACCGCCACGTTCGTCACCGCGTCGCCGACGGCGTGCACCCAGCCCGCGTTCTCGTGCCCGATCGTGTAGGGCAGGACGACGCCGGACTTCTCCGCCCACTGCCCTTCGAGGATGTGCAGATCGGTCCGGCACACGCCCGCCGCGCCCACCCGGACCACGACGTCCAGCGGCCCGGTGATCTTGGGCTCCTCGACGTCGCGCAGTTCCAGGTTCGAGTGGTAGCCGGTGACCTGTGCGGCTTTCATGGGTGGCTCCTGGTGTTGGTGACGACCGGGGCGGAGCCGGCGGGATCGACGCCGGCGTAGCGGGTGGCCAGCAGGCCCCGGCAGAAGTGGGCGTTGCCCTCGATGGACACACGGGTGGTGGTGGCCAGCCGCAACCGCAGCGCCACGTCGGACCGGGCGACCGGCGTCCCGTCGTGGTCGACCATCACGCGGGCGTGGGAGTGGTTGGGCAGGCCGATGGCCTCCCGCCGCCGCATCAGGGCCGACTTCAGACGGCCCTCCGGCAGGTCGAACAGTTCCAGCAGCGGCAGTTCCTCGACCGTCCAGGCGCCGCTGGCCAGCACCGACCGGCAGCACCGTTCCATCGCCGCCAGGTGGGCCTTGCGCTGGAAGGTCCGGCGCAGCTCGTCGAGGCTGTCCTCGGCCTCCACGCCGAAGGTCCCGACGTAACCGAGCCCCGCGGCGGTGCCGGCGTTGATCTTGCCGGAGTCGTGGTGGTCGTCGAGCAGCACCCGCACCCGGCCGGCCCCGGGCACCGCGGCCAGGGCGTCGTAGGCGTCGGCCACCATGAGGTAGGCGAAGTTGGGGGCGCAGAACGAGGTGGGCAGCCGCAGGTGCACCTCCACCCCCTCGTCGTCGATCGCGACGGACCGGACGAAACCCAGCTCGGTCACCGGTTCGTCCAGTTCGGGGTCGAGCACGGTGGACAGCGCCGCGAGCACCTCCGCCTCGACGGACACGGCCATCCGGGTCATGGGGCACCAGCTCCCGCGGCGACCTCGGCGTCCGCGTCACCGGCCTGTGTCGGCAGGCGCAGCTGCCGCGGCACGTCCAGGTCGTACAGCGCGGCCGCGTTGAGGCCGAGGATCTTCTTCTTCTGGTCGGTCGTGATCGGCGCGTACTCGGTCATGTCCTCCGGGATCTGGAAGTCGACGAACTTCTCCACGAGCCACTTCGGCGTCCACAACGCGTAGTCGCTGCCGAAGAGGATCTTGTCCTCGCCGATCCAGTACAGCAGCTCGCCGATGATCTGGGCGAAGTAGCGCGGCCGGGTGTGGATGAACGGCATCGCCACTGCCAGCCCGCCGTAGACGTTGGACTCCTGCGTGGCGATCCAGCAGAAGTCCTCCAGCCGGGGAAGACCGACGTGCTCGACGACGAAGTTCAGGTCGAGGTAGTCGGTGGCGACCTTGTCGATGTCGGCCACGTCGAAGGCGTCCCGGTCCAGCGGCCGGATCGTCGGTCCCTTGTGGACGTGGATGTTGCGGATGCCGAGTTCGAGGCACTCCTCGAGGTACCGGCGCGACCACGGCTCGTCGAGCTTGTAGCCGCGCGAGTCGCCGTGCCATTCGGCGGTGTAGAGCTTGACGCCCTTGAGCCCGAAGCGTTCCGCGTCCCGGCGCAGCTGCTCCAGCCCCGCCTCGCCGTGGCGCGGGTCGTAGGCGTGGTTGTAGGTCAGCTTGTCCGGGTGCTGCCGGGTGAGCCCGAACGCCTCCTCGGTCTGCCCGAACCCGTTGTGGTAGAAGTCGCTGAGCAGCGTGGCCTGGAAGATGGCGTGGTCGACGTAGCCCTCGCCGAAGAGGTCCTTCATGAACCGTTCGGCGCCGTAGTAGGTGTAGGTGTCGTAGTCCCAGACGACCTCTTCCGGGCTCAGGTTCTTGTGGTAGTCGTAGAAGCAGTCGATGAACTGCTTGCCGTGCACGTTCTTGTGGTTCGACGCCCGCCCGTCCCAGATGTGGACGTGCCCGTCGACCACGTAGTACTTTTCGCCGTCCTTTTCGTACATCGCTCGCCCTTCGCGGTGCTGGTGCTCGGTGGAACCGTGGTGGCGGGCCGGCCGGCCCGCCACCACGAGTGCGGGGTTTCGTCAGCCGTGCGCGGACAGGTCGAAACCGATGTACTCGGCGGCGTCCTCCGGGTTGGCGAACAGCAGGGTGCGGTCGTCCAGGTGCACCATGCGGCCGTAGTGGGTGGAGCTGATCTCCTCGAAGATCGACCCGTCGAACGGCTCGCCGAGAGCCTCGGTCAGCTCGTCGTAGTCGAACTCCAGGAGCCGGGTGCCGTCCACGCGGATCATCGACGGGTACTCCACGAGCGAAACGCCGTCCTTGGCCCCCATCACGTCGGCGACCACGCGCCCGACCGGGGTGTTCATCAACGTGACGCCGCACATGTTCGAGGACCCGGCCTGCGAACCGAACTGCATGGTGCTGCTCACTTGTCCAACTCCTTCGGGGTGTCCAGCCCGATCTCCTCGAGCAGCTGGGTGAACTTCTCCTTGGTCGCGCCGAGCGAGTCGGCGAAGGTGCGGGCCTTCTCCGCCGGCTGGGACCAGATCGGCTGGAGCGCGTACGCGGCGTCCAGGCACGGCGGCACCCACTTCGCGAGCCACTGGCCGAACAGTTCCTTGTTGCTCGCGCCGTGCTGCTCGTCGCGGGTGAGCATCCGGAACAGGGCCCGCGTGTAGCCGAGGTCGCGGTTGTAGTCGTGCTCGCCGGTGCCGACGATGGTCGGGGTGATGTAGTCGCCGTTGGTGGCGGAGATCTGCATGACCAGCTCCGACCGGAAGAGCTGGCCGACGAGCTGCTCGAACACGACGTTGGCGCCGAACAGCAGTTCCGCCCAGTCGCCGACCGCGGTCAGCTCCTCGACGGCCTTGCGGGTGGGCTGCCACTCCTCCGCCGAGGCCCACACCTCCTTGTGCACCGACCCGTCGAAGGTGTCCAGCGACTCCGACAAGTCCAGGTTGAACAGCGCGAGGTCCTGGGCGAACCGCATCTTGTGCGCCGCGTTGACCGCCACCGCAGTGTTGATCATGTTCGTCGGTCCGGAGCGCTGGATCGAGGTGAACACGTGCAGCGCCATCCCGTTCTCGGCGTGCATCCAGGCGCCGAGGTTGCGGGCGATGAACTTCTGCCAGGCGGTGTTCCAGTTGCCGTAGGCGCCGGCGCGCTTGGCGTTCTCCAGGCACAGGGAGACCTGGCGGACCACCGCGGAGTTGTTGCGGTAGATCGTCTGCTCCCACTCCTCGTTCGGGTCGAGGAAGGCGTGCCAGTTCGACGACTTCGCCGCCGTCCACTCCTGCGGGTAGCCGCCGGGCCCGTCGCCGAAGCCGTAGATCCAGCCCTGGGACAGGTGCCGCTCGGGGTCCGGCTGCACGTCGACGGTAACGTCCTCGTACACCGTGGCGCGCAGCTTCGCCGGCTTGAAGTAGTTGTAGCTGCGGCTCTTCGAGCTCGGGAACTCCAGGGCACCCGCCTCGGAGTCGGTGAACTCCACCTTCGGGAAGCTGCGCGTCTTCGCACTGCTCGTCATGTGATGTCTCCTTGCGATGTCTACTCGTCGCGAACCGACGTGGTGAATTTGTCGTAGAACACCTGGTCGTCCGGCACGCCCTGGCTCGCCGCCAGCGCCAGCGCGGCGTCCACCATGGGCGGCGGGCCGCACAGGTACACCTCGCTGCGGTGCAGCTCGGGCTCCCTGGCCGCCACCACGTCGGTGACCATCCCCGGTTCGGCCGTGACCCCGAGCTCACCGGCGCCCTCGGTGGACTCCGAGAGCGCGACGACGAACCCGAAGTCGGGCAGCCGTTCGCCCAGGGCGCGGATCTCGTCCAGGTAGAACAGGTCCGCGGCGGTGCGGGCGCCGTAGTAGAAGCGGATCCGCCGGGTGTCCCCGGTTTCGCTGAGGTGGCGCAGCAGGCTGAGCACCGGAGCCATGCCGGCGCCGCCCGCCATCAGCACCAGGGGCAGCACGTGCCCGTTCTTGAGCGTGAAGTTGCCGTACGGCCCGGTCAGCTCGATCGTGTCGCCGGCCGCGATCCCGTCGTCGAGCAACGCGGAGAACCGGCCGCCCGGGTACTTCTTGATGACGAACTCGATGTGGTCGGCGGTGGATGGGATCGTCGCCATCGAGAACGACCGGTGCTCGTCGGTGCCCGGGATGGTCAGGTCGGCGTACTGGCCGGGTTTGAACTCGTACGCCGGCGGGTCGACCGGCTTGAGCTTGAGCCCGACGATGTCGTGCGTGTGCTCCACGATCTCGACGACCTCGGTCCGGATCCGCTGCAGCGGGGCGGAGTTGAGCAGCTCCTCCTCGTCGAAGTTGAGCAGCTCGATGGTGCAGTCGCTGAAGGCGTGCGCCCGGCACAGCAGCACGTAGCCCTCTTCGACCTCGGCGTCGTTGCAGGCGAACGTCGAGTAGCGCTCCATCTGGATCTCGCCGTCCAGCACATACGACTTGCACGCCGAGCACTGGCCCTCGCGGCACCCGTGCATGAGGTGGATGCCCTGGCGGAACGCGGCGTCGAGGATCTTCTCGTCCTCGCCGACCTCCATCTCGATGTCGACCGGTTCGAAGGAGATGCGGTGCTTGTCGGCCATTGGTCTCTCGATTCTCCGGGGAGCGGACGGCGGTGGGGGCACACCGCCGTCCGCGGGTCCTCAGGCCGTCAGGCGACCGTGACGTTCGGGTTGGCGCGGTAGGCCGCGGCCCACTCCTCGCGCTCCTGATCGGTCATCTGGTTGAGCGTGACGTTCGGGCTGGCGAACCGGATGCCGCGGAGGTCGTCGAGCGTCCACAGCTTCTTCGGGTCGTCCAGGTCCAGGTGCGGCTGCGGGATGAGCGTCTTGCCGTCGTCGCGGACGTAGCCCAGGTCCTTGACGATGTCGGCGAGGTCGCGGTCGTGGTGCAACGTCTCCCACTCGCGCTTGCCGGTGAGCCGGCCCATGTTCGGGGTCTCGCGGCCCTCGTACTCGGGGCGGAAGGCGACCTTGTCGGTCCAGGCGCAGGTTTCCGAGCAGTAGGTGCGCCACTGGTCGTCGACCTTGTCGACCACCAGGTCCTCGCGGACCAGGCAGGGCACCATGCAGGTCCAGCAGCGGTGCGGGTACTCGTAGCCGACCTCTTCGAACGCGATCGGCTTGTTCCGGCCCGGGTAGCGCAGCCGGTTGTAGGCCTCCCACCACTTGCCGAACTGGCTGTACCAGCCCGGGTACTTGTCCTCGAACCATTCGAAGTCGGCGTCGGTCATGCCGTCGATGCGCCAGTAGTTCACCGGCCAGCCGGTGGCGAAGAACTGCGCGACCCGGTGCACGTAGAACTTGTTCGTGATCCGGTTCCACGCCTCCTCGACCAGGTCGTGCGGGATGACCAGGCCGTACTTCTCCAGCGGGAGCAGGTAGCTGCGGTAGTAGTCGTCGTAGATCCAGCGGCGCCACATCTCGGCGTAGGACTCGCGGTCCTTGCGGCGGTCCTTGGTGCCGTACTCGATGAACGTGCCGATCGCGGCGTCCACCACGCAGTGGTTGTTCCACCAGGCGTAGCGCAGGTCGCGCTCCAGCAGCGGCCGGTTGCGCTCGTCGGCCAGGGCCATCAGCAGGATGGAGTAGCCGTTGCTGATGTGCCGCGACTCGTCGGACTGCACCGAGTGGAAGACGGTCGGCAGCAGGTAGTCGCCGTTGGCGGCGGCCTCGTCGGGCATGGCGACGAACAGCGTGTTGGTGAAC
Source organism: Amycolatopsis sp. 3B14 (assembly GCF_050958625.1). Lineage (NCBI taxonomy): Bacteria > Bacillati > Actinomycetota > Actinomycetes > Pseudonocardiales > Pseudonocardiaceae > Amycolatopsis > Amycolatopsis sp. 3B14. Next base: position 24,898 of record NZ_JBHZEN010000037.1, on the reverse strand, counting down.
GCGGTCTCGGCCACCACCGTGAGGTAGATGTTGGCGGCGGTGATCGCGTCACCGGTGATGAACCCCTCGCCGAACTGGCGGCCGATGGTGCCCGCGTAGTTGTTCGCGAACGCCTTCTCGGTGATGTCGAACCCCGCCGGGTCGATGTAGTTGTTCATGTACAGCTTCTTGAGGTTCATCTGGATCGTGGAGTGGCGAACCTCGTCGATCATCTGCACCGCGAGTCCGTTGTGGATTTCCGGGTTCGGCACGGCGTCGATGGCCATCGGCATCGCTCGCGCCGCGGAGATCTCCGGGAACGGGATGATGGACAGGAACAGCTTCTGCCACTCGAGCCAGCGCTGCTGCACCTGCCGGAACATGTTGCCGCGGATCGCGCCGTCCATCGCGCCGAAGACGCGGTTGTCCTTCTCCTCCTCCATCGGGAAGTAGGAGCGCATGATCTGCTTGAGCGGGTCCTTCTTGGGGGCCTTCTCGAACGTGTAGTCCGTGCCGAACCGCGTCGCCGGCGTGGCGAAGGTGGGCTCCCAGGACAGCTCGGTGATCTTGTTGTGCGCCTTGGTGAGACTCTGCCTGCTCAATTCAGCCTCCTCGGGCCGGGTCTCGCCGCCCGGCAGTCGTCACTGACGGGGGAGAGTGTGTTGCGCATCGCAGGTGAGTTCTGTCTCAATGTGAGACCGGGATACGGCACGATCTCCGCCACGATGGGTTTTCGTGGGTGGATCAGCCCAGTGACCACAGCACTCGACGTCAAGGGAGACGGTGGTGACGAGGCCAGGACACCGGTCGGAATCGCAGGTCAGCGCTCTGCGGGAGAAGTTTCTGTCGCGTCCAGTGCCCGAGCTGGCGGGCGTACGGGAGATCATTTCCGCGTCGTGGCGGCGCGCGCTGGAGCACCGGATCGACGCCGACGAACCCGATCCGATCTTCGTCGCCGACCGTGACGAGGACAGCCTTCTGCTGCGCAGCGCCAAACCGATCCTGGACAACCTGACGTCCGAACTGTCCGATCACCCGGTCGCCATCCTGCTCACCGACGCCGACGGGCTCGTGGTGAGCCGCTCCAGCCCGGACCGCGCGCTGCACTCCGGTTTGGACCGGATCTGCCTCGCCCCCGGGTTCAGTTACGCGGAGGAGTCGATCGGGACGAACGGGATCGGCACGACACTCGAATGCCAGCAACCCGTGCTCGTGTCCGGCTTCGAACACTTCAACAGCCGCCTGGCGGCCTTCGAATGCGCCGGCGCGCCGATCCACCACCCCATCCGAGGTCACCTGGTCGGAGTACTCGATCTCACCTCGTGGACCGGCACGCCCGGCCCGCTGCTGCTGACCCTCGCCCGCACGACCGCGAAGCGGATCGAGGAGGCGATGCTCGCCGGCGCCGGGGCCCGTGAGCTGGCGCTGTTCCGCGAATACCTGGCGTCGTGCCGGCGCGGGTCGGGCGCCATCCTGGCCGTCAACGAGGACGTGGTGATGGTCAACAACCACGCCCAGGACCTGTACGACGCGGCGGACCGGGCGGCGCTGATCACCCACACGGCCGATGTCGCCGGATCCCCCACCCCGGCGACGGTCCTGGCCGACCTGCCGTCCGGTGTGGTCGCCCGTCTGGAGTACCGCCCGGTACACCACGGTTCGACCCTGGTCGGCGGGTTGTTCCGGGTGAAGAACCAGGCCGTGCCCCGGCGCGCCGCCGGTCGCGCCGATGTGCGGCTGCCCGGGCTGGCCGGGAGCAGCCCGGTGTGGCGGCAGGCGTGTGCCGCGGCGGAGGCGAGCATCACCGGCGGGAACTGGCTGGTGCTGACCGGCGAGAGCGGGACGGGCAAGACGGCCCTCGCGCAGGCCGTGGCCCGCCGGCACGCGCCCGGCCGCCAGATCGTGCTGGACTGCACGCCGGTGGGCAACCACGAGGCATGGGCGCACGGCCTCGCCGACGAGGTGAGCGGCGGGAACTCACCCGCGGTGATCCTGCGCCACGCCGACACGCTGACCGACGACGGGATGCGGCGGCTCACCGAGCTGTTCACCACCTGGCAGAGTGCTCCCCCGGACGACGCGCCGGCCTGGGTGGCGGTCACCGTGGGCGAGGACCCGCGCGGGACGGAGATCCACAACTGGCTCATGCCGTTCTTCGCGCACACGGTCGAGGTGCCGCCGCTGCGGCACCGGATCGAAGACGTGCGCCGCCTGGTGCCCGCCCTGCTGGCCCGCCACGCGGGCAACCGCGACCTCGAGGTGTCGGACGCGTGCCTGCGGCAGCTGATGCGGCTGCCCTGGACCGGCAACGTCCGCCAGCTCGACGACGTCCTGGCCCAGGTCTCGCGGCGGCGCCGGACCGGCCTGATCGAGGTGGACGACCTGCCCGCGGAATGCCGCACCGTGACCCGGCGCCAGCTGACGCGCCTGGAGATCATGGAGCGCGACGCGATCGTGCGCAGCCTCGCGGCCAACGACGGCAACAAGGAACGCGCGGCCGCGGACCTGGGCATGTCCCGGGCGACGATCTACCGCAAGATCCGGGCGTTCAGCATCGTGCCCTGACCGGCGTGCCGGTGCTCCCCCGCGCGGCGCAGCGTCCGGGTGCGCACGGGCGCCGAGAGCACGACGTCGCGGACGGGAAAGTCGCCGAGGGCGGTCACGAGTTCGGCGACCCGGTGCGGCTCGGCGGCCAGGAACAGCGTGCAGCGGCCGTGGCCCACCTCGACGATCTCGGCCGACATCGCCTGGGCGACGGTGACGACCTCGGGCAGCCGGTGGGCAGGCGCGTCGATCACCACGAACGCGGCGCGCCGGGCGTGCGACTCCTCGTCGGGCAGATGGACGACCTTGAGGACGTCCGGCGAGCGGTGCAGGTACTTGACCGCCCGGCGCACCTCGAGGTCGTCCCCGGCGGCCAGCTCGACCGTCATGCGGCGGCGGCCGCCGGCCGGGGCGCCGACGTCCAGGGTGAGCACGTCGAACCGCCGGGCGGTCAGGATCGAGGTGACACGGGCGATCGCGTAGGGCGTCTCGATGACGTCGAGCCGCAGCACCGCCGAGCACGGGGCTACTGGTGGCACACCGCTCCCTCCGACAGGCCGGCCAGGAGGTCACGCGCGCGGGCCCGGAACTTCGCCACGTTGGCGAGCTTGATGTCCTCGTAGCCGCGCACCAGGTCGGGCAGCGCGACGATCTCACAGACCGCGTCCAGCGTCGCCGGGGTCAGGTGGGTCAGCGCGTCCCGCACCAGGGCCTGGTACTCGCCGACGAGCTGCCGTTCGGTCCTGCGCACCGCGGCGTAGCCGAACACGTCGAACGGCGTGTGCCGCAGCTTCCTGGCCGCGCGGAGGCCACGGAAGGCCACCTCGGCGGTGCGCCCGCGCAGGCGGATCTTCCGCTTCATCCCCAGCGCCCGCAGCACCGGCGGATGCAGCATCACCGACACCTTGGCATCCGGCCCGAACTCGGCCTCCCGCCGCGCTTTCTCCACCGGGTCGAGGTGGAGGCGGGCGACCTCGTACTCGTCCTTGTACGCCAGGAGCTTGTGCAGGCCACGGGCGTAGGCGAGCCCGACTCGCTCCGCGGCGACGTCGCCGGCGCGGGCTTCCACGATGCCCACGACGCGGTGCACCTCCTCGGCGTAGGCGCGGGCGAACGCCTCGTTCTGGTAGCCGGTGAGGTCGGCGATCCGGGTGGCGAGCGCCGCTTCGAACCCGGCCTCCGCCGGCTCCGGGCCGGCGCCCGCCGCGGCGAACACCGCCTCCGGGTCGATGACCGCCGCGCGTCCCCAGCGGAACGCGGCCAGCGTCTTCTCCACCGCCGCGCCGTTGAGCCGGATGGCCTGCTCGATCGCCGCCGCCGCGACGGGGATGCAGCCGTGCTGGTAGGCGGCGCCGACGAGCAGCATGTTGGCGGGCATGTGGTCGGCGAACAGCGATTCGGACAGGCGCTGCGCGTCCAGGTGCAGGTTCGCCTCCGGCGTGGTGGCCTCGGCGACGCGCGCGAGCAGGTCGTCGACGCTCCCCGGCACGGCGACGCGGTTGGTCACCATCGCCGCGGTCGGCACCACGGAGGTGTTCAGGACCGCGATGGTGCGGCCGCCGCGGGCCGTGGCCAACGTGGACTCCTCGGCCGCGCCGAGCAGGTCGAAGCCGATCAGGACGTCCACTGTGGAACGCGACGCGCGCAGCGAGCCGCGTACCGGTTGCTTGCCGATCCGGACGTCCGAGGTGACCGGCCCGCCCTTCTGCGCCAACCCGGTCTGTTCGAGACCGGCGGCGAACCTGCCGTCCAGGTGCGCGGCCATCTGCAGGATCTGCGACACGGTCACCACGCCGGTGCCGCCGATGCCGGGCATCCGCAGCAGTGTCTCGGTGCCGGTGACCTTCGGCTCCGGCTCGACGAGCGCGACGGGCGGTTGTCCCGGGAGCGGTTCGCGCTGGGCGCCCGGTTCGACGAGCAGGAAGGACGGGCAGTCGCCCTTCAGGCAGGAGAAGTCGGAGTTGCAGGAGGCCTGGTGGATGCGGGTCTTGCGGCCGAACTCGGTGTCGACGGGTTGCACCGACAGGCAGGTGGACACGTCGCCGCAGTCACCGCAGCCCTCGCACACCCGCTCGTTGATCACGACTTTTTCGGCGGGGGTGGGCAGTTGGCCGCGCTTGCGCAGCCGCCGCTCTTCGGCCGCGCACTGGTCGTCGTGGATCAGCACGGTGACGCCGTCGACCGCGGCCAGTTCGGCTTCGGCCTCGGCGAAGTCGTCCCGGTGGCGGACGGACGCGATCGGGTCCAGCGCCACGCCCCGGTACTTGCCGGGATCGTCGGTGGTGATCACGATGCGCCGCACGCCCTCGGTGGCCAGCAGCCGGGTGATCTCGGGAACCGACAGCCGCCCGATCACCTGCTGGCCGCCGGTCATCGCGACGGCGTCGTTGTAGAGCAGCTTGTAGGTCATGGTGACCTCACCGGCGACCGCGGCGCGGATCGCCAGCGAACCCGAGTGGTGGAAGGTGCCGTCGCCCAGGTTCTGCACGAAGTGCCGGTCGCCGGTGAACGGCGCGAGCCCGATCCACTGGGCGCCCTCCCCGCCCATCTGGGTCAGGCCGATCTGCCTGCCGCGGCCCGCGCCGTCGAGGGCGATCATGACGTGGCACCCGATGCCCGCGCCCACGAGCGTGTCGTCGGCGGCGCGGGTGGAGGTGTTGTGCGGGCAGCCCGAGCAGAAGTACGGCGTGCGTTTGCCGGCGGCCAGTGGCACGCCGATGCGCGCGGGCCGCCGGGGCGCGATCGCGGCGAGGTGGGCGACCGCGGCGGGCGGCAGGCGGTCCGGGCCGATCACCGCGGTGATGCGGGCGGCCACGGCCTGGGCGACGTCCTCCGCGCCGAGCTGTCCCCGCGCGGTCAGCAACGGCCGCCCGGTCTCGTCGCGCCGGCCCACGACGTTCGGCGCGCCCGGCCGCCGGTACAGCGCCTCCTTCAGGTGGCCTTCCAGGAAAGGCACCTTGTCCTCCACGACGAGCACCTCATCCAGCCCGTCGGTCAGCCGGACCAGCTCCTGGTCGTCGAGGGGGAAGGGCATGGCGAGCCGGATCAGCCGGAGCCCGAGCGCGTCCATCGCCGTTTCGTCGAGGCCGAGGTCGTCGAGGGCGCGCTGCAGGACGGCGAACCCGGTGCCGGAGGCGAGAATGCCCAGGCGGGCGGAAGCGGCGGAGAACACCACCCGGTTGAGCCGGGCGTCGCGGGCATAGGCGCGGGCGAGGTCCAGGCGTCGCGTGAGCAGGTCGAATTCGGCGTCCAGCGCCGCCGGGCCGAGGAGCGTCGGCAGCGGGCCGCGCTCGCGGCGGGCCGGTTCGGGGATGCCGGCCCGCAGGTCGCCCACGTCCACGGTCGCGGAGGCGTCGGCGATGTCGGCCACGATCTTCAGCCCGGTCCACAGCCCGCTCGCGCGAGACAACGCGACCGCGTGCAGCCCGAACTCGACGATCTCGGCGACCGAGCCGGGTGCCAGCAGCGGCATCGACAGGCTCTGCATCATCGGCTCGCACGAACTCGGCACCGTCGAGGACTTGCTCGCCGGGTCGTCGCCGATCCAGGCGACCGCCCCGCCGAGCGGCGCGGTGCCCGAGATGTTGCCGTGCCGGATCGCGTCCGCGGCCCGGTCCAGGCCGGGGTTCTTGCCGTACCAGAACCCGGTGACGCCCTCGTGCCGCCGCCCGGGCAGCTGGTCGAGCAGCTGCGTGCCGGCGACGGCGGTCGCGGCGAGCTCTTCGTTGACGCCCGGCCGGAACACCACCCCCGCCGGGTCGAGGAACCGCGCGGCCCGGCTCATCTCCAGGTCCACCCCGCCCAGCGGCGAGCCCTGGTAGCCGGAGACGAACACGCGGGTGGGCAGCCCGCGGGAGCTGTCCAGGCGGCGCTGTTCGAGCGTCAGGCGCACCAGGGCCTGGATCCCGGACAGCAGGACCCGCCCGCGGTCGGCGGTGTACTTGTCGTCGAGGGACACGGTGGTGGTCTGGGTGGTCACTGGGCTCTCCGTCAACCGGTCGGGGTGGCGAGGATCAGGGTCGGGTTTGGGCGGGGGTGCCCGCGGCCGCACGGGAACGCCTGCGGATCCGGCGCCCGACACCGGCCATCGTCACAGCGGCGCCGGTCAGGAACACCGCCGTCACCAGCACCGCCGCGCTGCTGTTGCCCTGCCCCGGTCCGTCACCCTTGATCAGGGCCACCATGTACGGCGAGACGAACCCCGCGAGGTTGCCGACCGCGGTGATGAACGCGATGCCGGTGGCCGTCGCCGGGCCGCTGAGCAGGTACGGCGCGTGCGCCCAGAACACTGGCAGGGTGGAGATGCAGCCGACCGCGGCGAGCGTGAACCCGGTCAGCGCCAGCAGCGGGGACCCGGTGAGGCTCAGCGCGCCGAGCACGAGCCCGGCGACACCGGCCAGCGCGGGCACCACGTAGTGGCGGGTGCGTTCCCCGGTGCGGTCGGAATTGCGCGCCAGCAGCCACATCGCGAGCGCGGCGAACACGTACGGGATCGCCGTGAGCCAGCCGATCTGCGCGGTGCTGAACGATCCCATCTGCCGGACTATGGTCGGAAGGAAGAACGCCATCGCGTACAGCGGGATGATCATCGCGAAGAACGCGAACGACATGCCGAGCACGCCCCGGTCGCGCACCGCGGCGCGCAGCGAGCCGGCGCGGTGCCCGCCCGCGGAGTTGGCCTCCTCCTCCCGGTCCAGCTGGGCGATCAGCCACGCGCGCTGCCGCTCGCTGAGCCACGTCGCCTGCGCGGGCTTGTCCGTCAGGAAGCGCACCACCACGAACGCCATGACCAGGCACGGGAAACCTTCGACCAGGAACATGAACTGCCAGCCGGTCAGGCCCCACGGCGTGAACCCCATGAGCCAGCTGGACAGCGGGGCGCCGATGACCGTCGACACCGGCACGGCGATGTAGAAGACGCTGATCAGCCGCGCCCGCCGCACCGCGGGCACCCACTGGCTGAGGTAGAGGATCACGCCCGGCACCAGGCCGGCTTCGGCGACGCCGAGGAGGAACCGCAGCGCGTAGAAGCTCCACTCGTCGCGGACCAGGAACATCGCCATCGACACCAGGCCCCAGGTGAACATGATGCGCGCGATCCAGTACCGGGCGCCGACGCGGTAGAGGATCATGTTGCTGGGCACTTCGAACAGCACGTAGCCGACGAAGAACAACCCCGCACCGAGGCCGAAAGCTGTTTCGCTCAAGGCGATGTCCGGCTGCATCTTCAGCTTCGCGATGGAGATGTTGGTGCGGTCGAGGTAGTTGAGGACGTAGACGAAGAACAGCAGAACGCCGAGCCGCCACGTGACCTTGCGCAGGGTGGTCCGCGCGAGCTCGTCGTGGTCGGCAACGCCGGTGTTGCCGGACATGGGTTCTCCCGGGGGGGTTGGGGATCAGGCCGGTGGGGTGAAACGTCCGTCGACGGCCGTCCAGCCACCGTCGACCATGACGGTCGATCCGGTGACGTAGCCTGCCGCGTCGGAGGCCAGGAACACGACGGCTCCGGCCAGTTCGGTGGGCTTCGACCAGCGGCCCAGCGCACTTTTGGTGGCGTAGGCCCGGTACCAGCCGGGGTCGTTCTTGATCTGGTCGGTCAGCGGGGTTTCCACCACGCCGGGGGCGATCGCGTTGACGCGGACGCCGGCTTCGCCGAACTCGGCGGCCGCCGTCTTGACGAGCTGGATCGCGCCGGCCTTGGTGGCGGCGTAAACCGACTGGCCGGGTTCGACGACGAACCCGCGCACCGAGGAGAAGACCACGATGCTGCCGGTGCCGCGCTCCACCATCCCGCGGCCGAACGCCTGCAGCACGGTGAAGGTCGCTTTCAGGTTGAGCGCGACCACGCGGTCGAACTCCTCGGGCGCGTAGTCGAGGATGCGCTTGCGCACGTTCGTCGCCGCGGTGAGGACCACGACGTCGAGGGCCCCGAGTTCGCGGGCGGCGCGGTGCACGGCCGCCGCGTCGGTGATGTCGAGTTCGAGGGCTTCGCCGCCGGTGTCGGCCGCGGTCGCCTTCGCGGTGAGCGGGTCCTTGTCGGCGCAGATCACCTCGGCGCCGTGCGCGGCGAGCGCGAGCGCCGCCTCGCGGCCGATCCCGCCGGCGCCGATCAGCAGCGCGCGCTTGCCGTCGAGCCGGAACAGCGTGGTGTAGTCGGTCATGGTCTCGCTCATTCCGGCCGGATCACGGCCATGCGGGTGACGGTCAGTTCTTCGATCGCGAAGCGTGGTCCCTCCCGGCCGATGCCGGAGTCCTTCACACCGCCGTAGGGCATGATGTCGCTCCGGAACCCGGGCACCTCGTTGATCACCACTCCCCCGACCTCGAGTTCCTCGACGGCGGCGAACGCGGTGGCGAGCGAACGGGTGAACACGCTGGCGTGCAGGCCGTAGCGGGACCGGTTGACCAGGTCCAGCGCCGCCGCGAGGTCGGGCACGGACCGGATCGCCACGACGGGGGCAAAGATCTCCTCGCACCAGGCGTCGGCGGTTTCCGGCACGTCGAGCAGGAGGGTCGGCTCGATGGCGCGGTCGATCACCCGGCCGCCGTGCAGGATCTTCGCCCCGGCCTGCTCGGCCTGCTCGATCCAGTCGAGGGTGCGCCGCGTCGCCGCTTCGTTGATCAACGGCGCCACCCGGGTCCGCGGGTCGCGCGGGTCGCCGACCGTCAGCTCGCCCATGCGGGCGGTGAGCTTGCCGACGAACTCCTCGCGCACCGGTTCGCACACGATCACGCGTTGCACGGCGATGCAGGCCTGGCCGTTGAAGTAGTAGCCGCCGCGCAGCACGGCGTCGGCGGCCTTGTCCAGGTCGGCGTCGGTGTCGACGACCAGTGCCGCGTTGGAGCCCAGTTCCAGCAGGACCTTCCGCGGCGCGGCGTCGCGTGCGATCCGGTGCCCGACGGCGGCGGAACCGGTGAACGACACCGCCGCCACGCGCGGGTCGGTCACCAGTGTGTGCCCGACTTCGGCGTCGCCGGTGATGACCTGCACGATCTCCGGTGGCGCGCCGTGCCGGGCGGCGGCCTGCCGGACCTGGTCCGCCAGCCACAGCGCGGTCAGCGGTGTGGCGGGGGCGGGCTTGCAGATCACCGGGCAGCCCGCGGCGATGGCCGGCGCGATCTTGTGGCTGGCCAGCAGGAGCGGGCCGTTGAACCCGGCGATCCCGACGACGAGCCCGATCGGGCGGCGGGTCCAGAACCCGATCATCCCCGCGCCGGAGGGCTGCAGGTCCAGCGGCACGGTTTCGCCGTGGATGCGGGCGACTTCTTCGGCCGCGGCCGACCAGGTGAACACCGTGCGGGCGAACTCCACCTCGCAGTCGCCGCGGGTCTTGCCGGTCTCGGCGATGAGCAGGTCGACGAGCTCCGCCTCGCGCGCCCGGAGCGCGGCCTCCACGTCGAGCAGGATCGCGCGGCGGACCGCCGAGGTGAGCCTGCCGGCCGGTTTCACCACGGCCGCCCCCGCGTCGAGGGCGGCGCGCGCGTCGCCGACCGATCCGACCGGCGCGTGCGCGACCACCGATCCGTCGTAGGGGAACACCACCGGCGCGGATCCGGCGCCGGTGACCCACCCGGGGCCGACCGGCAGTCCGGACGGGAACTCGGGCAGCGCGAAGCCCGCATGCGAACTCATCGGAAATTCTCCTCTGGACGTCGTCGTCCCAGGTCTTGCCAGCCAGGTCGGCAACACCGGCGATCGACTGCTGGTCGGACCAGCTCGTGATGCCAACGAGCATGAACCAGCGCCGGTCGGCGAGTCAAGTTGCTGCGGAAAAAGGGGCTCTGAGCTGCTGCCTTTCAGGTGGATCGGGTGAATGTGCGGGACTCGGGGTTGACGAGCCGGTGTGCGTGGGCCAGTCTGGCGACGCTGTATCCAGCCGTCGAGCAAGGAAGGTCGGCGAGCGTTGGCCAGACGAGAGGACCGGGCGGGAGCGCCGTCGCGCATCCCGCTCGTGGACGAAACGGCCGCGATCATCCGGGAGCGGATCTACACCCACCGCTACCCGACCGGGTCGTGGCTGCGGCAGGAACACCTGTCCGCCGAACTGGGTGTCAGCCGCACCCCGCTGCGCGAGGCGCTGCGGGTCCTGGAGCAGGAGGGCCTGGTCAAGGTCACCGCCGGGCAAGGCGCCCAGGTCATCACCGGCGATCTGGACACGCTGCTGGACGCCTACCAGCTGCGCGCGGTGGTGGACGGTCTCGCCGCCCGGCTGGCCGCGGAGAACAACCGGGGCGGTGGCCTGATCCGCCAGCTCCGCCGGGCCATCGAGGTACAGCGGGCGGCCGTGGACCCGTGGACGCCGCGCGACTACACCGACTCCAATGTGGACTTTCACGAGCACGTCATCCACCTGTCCGGCAACGACTTCGTGATCGGGCAGCTGCCGATCCTGCGGATGACCGCACAGGTGTTCGCGCCGGTCGCGCTGGTGCGGCCGGAGAGCGCGATCCGCGCGATCGCCGAGCACACCGCCATCGCCGACGCCATCGAGGCAGGCGACGGCCAGGCGGCCGAGCGGCTCGCGCGGGCCCACATCGAAGCCACGATCAGCGAACTCAAGCAGAAGAAGACATCGGCGGCCGAGGACGCGTCCTGACCCCGACGGTCCCCGTCAGCGCACAAAGGAGTGAAACGCCGGGATGCCCAGCTACTACGTGGCCTCCGACATCGGAGGCACCTTCACCGACACCGTCGTGATCGACTCGTCCGGCGCCGTGGGCCGCTACAAGTCCTCGACGGTGCCCGACAACCCGGCGCAGGGCGTGCTCGACACCCTCGTGCTCGCGGCCGACGAGCGCGGTGTCCCGCTGGAACGGCTGCTGGCCGACGTCGAGGTGTTCGCCCACGGCACCACGGTCGCCACCAACGCCATGCTGGAGGGCCGCAGCCGCAGGGTCGGGCTCATCCAGACCCGCGGGTTCGGCGACACGCTGACCATCATGCGCGGCTTCAAGGCCACCGGCCTGGAGGAAGACGACATCAAGCGCTTCCGCACGCTGGTCAAGCAGCCTGCCGCGGTGCCGCACCGCCTCATCGCCGAGGTCACCGAGCGCATCGACTACGCGGGCCGCGTCGTCTGCCCGCTGGACGAGGACGATGTCCGCCGCGCGGTGCGGCGCCTCCAGGAGGCGGGCGCCGAGGTCTTCGCAGTGTCGCTGCTGTGGTCGTTCGCCAACGACGTGCACGAGAAGCGCGTCGCGGAGATCATCGCCGAGGTGGCGCCGGGCGCGTCGGTCACGCTGTCCTCGGAGTTCCTGCCCCGCATCGGCGAGTACGAGCGCACGCTGACCACCGCTGTCAACGCGAGCCTGCGCCCGGTGCTGAAGACCTCGCTGGACTCGTTCGAGCACACCCTGGCCAAGGCGGGCCTGAAGACGGGGCCGCTGCTCATGCAGTCCAACGGCGGGCTGGCGACCTTCGCCGAGGTCGAGAAGCGGGCCGCGGCCACGGTCATGTCCGGCCCGGTCGGCGGGGTCGTCGCGTCGCAGTTCGCGGGCGCGCGCAACGGGTACCGCAACATCGTCACCACCGACATGGGCGGCACGAGCTTCGACGTCGGGCTGGTCCTCGACGGGCGGCCGGTCATGTCGAACACGACGCTCATCGGCCGCGACGAACTCGCCCTCCCGTCGGTTGCTGTCCGCGCGATCGGCGCAGGGGCGGGCTCGATCGCCTCGGTCCGCAACGGCGTCCTGCAGGTCGGCCCCGAGTCGGCAGGCGCCCGCCCTGGCCCGGCGTGTTACGGCCGGGGCGGCACCCGCCCCACGGTGGCCGACGCCGACCTCGTGCTGGGCTACCTGAACCCGGACAACTTCCTCGGCGGGCGGCTCACCCTGGACGTGGACAAGGCCCGCGCCGCGATCGACGAGCACGTGGCCAAGCCGGCGGGACTGACCATCGAGCAGGCCGCGGAGGGCATCAAGACCATTGTGGACGCCCGGATGGCCGACCTGGTCCGCCAGGTCACCGTCGAGCAGGGTTACGACCCGGCCGACTTCGCCGTCTTCGCCTACGGCGGCGCCGGTCCCCTGCACGCCTTCTCCTACGGCGCCGAGCTCGGCTGCCCGCAGATCGTCGTGCCCCTCACCGCGTCCGTGCACTCCGCCTTCGGCATCGGCTGCTCCGACCTGACCATGGTCGAGGAGCTGTCCAAGCCGCTGCAGACCCCGCCGGGCACCACCGACCACGCCACCGCGCTGGCGCCGGACGAGCTCAACGCCACGTTCGACGAGCTGGCCGCCCGCGCCCGGCGCGACCTGGTCGCCGCGGGCGCGGCCGACGACTCGATCACGTTCGCGAAGTTCGTGGAGATCCGATTCCGCGCGCAGATCCACGTGCTCACCGTGCCGGTCGAGGCCGACCGGATCACCCCGTCCGACGTCAACGCGATGGTGGAGCGGTTCGTCGAGATCTACGAGGGCCGCTTCGGCAAGGGCGCCGCGTTCCTGGAAGGCGGGGTGGAGATCACCACGTTCCGGGTGGTCGCCACCAGTCCCGTCCCGCGCGCCGAGTTCGACACCGGTGCCCTCGGCAAGGCGGCGAGCACCGAACCGGGGACGCGCCGCGTGTTCTCCGGTGGCCAGTGGCGCGAGGCCGCGGTCTACCGCGCCGAGCACCTGCGCGACGGGCTGCGGATCGAGGGCCTCTCCATCGTCGAACTCCGCGACACCACCGTGGTGATCGGGCCAGGGCAGGACGCCGAGGTCGACCGCTTCGGCGACATCATCATCCAGAACCGCTGACCGGGAAGGAGAACAACGCATGACCACCACCGTCGACCCGGTCACCTACGAGGTCATCCGGCACAAGCTCTGGTCCATCAACTCCGAGGGCGGGACCACCGTCGAGCACGTGTCCGGCTCCCCCGTCGTGCACGCCACCGACTACAACTTCGGCATCTACACCGCCGCGGGTGAGATGGCGATCATCGGCACCTACCTGCTCACCCCCATCTACACCGGGGCGATGGCGATCGAGGTGTTCCTGGACCGCTACGACGACATCGAGCCCGGGGACGTCTTCATCATCAACGACCCCTACCTGGCCGCGATGCACCAGAACGACGTGCAGTTCTGCAAGCCGGTGTTCCGCGACGGCGAGATCGTGGCGTGGCTGGGCTGCATGGCCCACCAGGTCGACCTCGGCGGCATGGACCCCGGCAGCTGGTGCACCACCGCCACCGACGTGTTCCAGGAGGGCATCCGCATTCCGCCGGGCCGGATCGTGCGCAAGGACGTGCTGAACCAGGAGCTGTGGGACACCATCGTCCTCAACTCCCGCATGCACGACACCGTCGCCAACGACTTCCGCGCCTTCCTGGCCGGGTTGCGCGTGGCCGAGCAGCGCTTTCACGAGCTGTGCGACCGCTACGGCGCGGACGCCGTCCGCGCGACCATGGAGAAGACCCTCGACAACTCCGAAGCCGACCTGCGGGCCCTGCTCCGTGAGCTGCCGGACGGCGTGTACGAGCATACGTCCTATTTGGACCGGCCAGACGGCGACGACGGCATCGAGTTGCTGCAGGTGCCGTGCCGCCTGGAGAAGACCGGCGACCGGCTGGTGTTCGACTTCTCCGCCGCGAGCCCGCAGTCGCCCGCCTACGGCATGACGACCCGGGGCGGCCTGCTCGGCGCGGTCGCGACCCTGATGCTGATCACCTTCGGGTCCGACATCCCGTGGAACCACGGCCTGATGCGGCCGGTCGAGGTCACCGCGCCGGACGGGTTGTGCGTCACCGCGGTCGAACCGATGCCGGTCTCCGGCGGCGCGGCGGGCGCGAACTGGACCGCGACCTGCTCCGCCGGTGGCGCGATCGCGAAGATGCTGTCGTTCTCGGACAAGTACGAGGGCTACGCGTTCGGCCCGTCCGACGGGTCGTGGCAGCTCAACCAGTTCGGCGGCGTCGACCAGCACGGCGAGCCGTTCGCCTCGATGTACATGGACTCGCTGCTGTGGGGCGGCCCGGCGTTCTCGTTCCGCGACGGGGTGGACGCCGGTGGCGCGATGGTCATCCTCTCCGGCGGCGCCACCGACGTGGAGCAGCAGGAGATGCGCCACCCGCTGCTGTACCTGTGGCGCCGCATGGTGCCCGACTCCGGTGGCGCCGGGACCTTCCGCGGCGGCAACGGGATCCAGTTCGCGCTGACCCCGATCGACACGCAGGAGGTCACCGGCGTGCTCGGCACGCACGGCGTCGCGCTGCCGAACCGGACCGGCCTCTTCGGCGGGCTGCCCGGGTCCTGCGCGCGCTTCGAGCGGGTGACCGGCGCGGGCGCGCTGGACCGCCTCGGCACCGGTGCGCCGGTGGTGGCGCTGACCGACCTCGACGGCGACCACCAGGTGCTGCCCGGGGTCGCGCCGGCCGCCCGGATCGCGTTCGGCGACGTCTTCGAGTGCACCGTGCAGAACGGCGGCGGCTACGGCGATCCGTTGCTGCGCGACCCGGCCAAGGTGGCGGCCGACGTGGAATCCGGCGCGGTGACCCTCGAATCCGCCGCCCGCCTCTACGGGGTGGAGCTGCGGGACGGCCAGGTCGACCAGGCGGCCACCGACGCGCTGCGGGACCGCATCCGGGAATCCCGTCGCAGCCGGATGGCCGCACCGCGCACCGAACCGGTGGCCGAACCGGGCGAGCCGACCGGGATCTGGGGCGCGGCGCTCGTGACGCACCGGACCGTCGACGGGCTCATCGGGTCGTGCCGCCACTGCGGACAGGTGCTCGGCGACCTCACCGGCGGCTGGGAGTCCATCGCGGGCCGGGTCGGGCTCGGCGCCGACGACCTGGGCGCCCGGGTCGAGGTCCACGGCGACCTCGCCGCCGTCGCCTACGTCTGCCCGCACTGCGTGACGGCGCTGTGGGTGGACGTGGAGCCGGCCGGCGGCAAGACCTGGCGCGACTTCGCCCTGCACGACTGATCCCCCAAGTCAAGGAGAAACCGCAGCACATGCGCACCCACCACCTGGCCGTCATCGGCGGCGACGGCATCGGCCCCGACGTGACCGCGGCCGCGCTCGCCGGTGTCCGGGCCGCCGCCGACCGGTACGGCTTCGCGATCGAGACCACCGAGTTCGACCTCGGCGCCGAGGCCTACCTGCGCTCCGGCGTCGCGCTCGACGAGGCGTCGATCGAGGCGCTGCGCCGCCACGACGCCGTCCTGCTCGGCGCGGTCGGCGACCCCCGCGTCACACCGGGCGTCCTCGAACGCGGACTGATCGTCGGGTTGCGGGTCGCGTTCGCCCAGTCGGTCAACATCCGGCCGGTGCGCCTCTACCCGGGCGTCGAGAGCCCGGTCGCCGGTGTCTCGCCGGACAACTGCGATCTGGTGATCATCCGGGAGAACACCGAGGGCCTCTACACCGGCGGCGGCTCGATCTCCCACCCGGGGACGCCGAACGCGGTGGCGATCCAGAACTCGATCACCACGGTCCCGGCCACGACCGAGACGGTGGAGTTCGCGTTCCGGCTCGCCTCCGCGCGGCGCAAGCGGCTGACGTTGTGCCACAAGAAGAACATCCTGGTGCACGCCGGGCAACTGTGGCAGGACGTCGTCGACGAGGTCGCCACCCGGTACCCGGACGTCGAGCACGACTACGTCCACGCCGACGCGATGTGCCTGCACCTGCCGCTGGATCCCGGCCGGTTCGACGTCGTGGTCACCGACAACCTGTTCGGCGACATCCTCAGCGACCTCGGCGCCACCGTCCAGGGCGGGCTCGGGCTCGCCGCCAGCGCCAACCACAACCCGCGTGGCACCGCGCCGAGCATGTACGAGCCGGTGCACGGCTCGGCGCCGGACATCGCGGGCAAGGGCTGGGCCAACCCGGCCGCGGCCGCGTTGTCGGCGGCGCTGTGCCTGGCCGGTCTCGGCGAGCGCGACGGCGCGCTGGCGCTGGAGGCCGCCGCGGCGTCCGTGCTGGCCGAACTGCCCGCGCTGGCCGGGCCCGGCATGGGCGGCGACACCGCCAAGATCGGGCGCCGCATCGCCGACCGGGTCACCGACGTGGACCCGGCGAAGATCGGCGACCCGGAGCGCTCCCTGATGACCGGCCTGGCCCGGCTCGCCCCCCGGTGACGGCCGGCCTGCTGCCCCGCTGACCGGGCACGGTCCCACCTCCCGGCCGGTATCCTCGGGGAATCCGCAGCGCACCGGCCGGGAGGGGTGAGGGTGACCAGCCAGACCAGCGCGACCAACGGGCGGCTCTTCCAGCGCGTCGTCGACTACGTGCAGAACGCGATCGCCTCCGGCGAGCTCAAGCCGGGTGATCGCCTGCCGAGCGAGCGGGAGCTGGTCGAGCAGTTCGGGATCGGCCGCGCCTCGGTGCGGGAAGCGCTGCGCGTGCTGGAGAACATGGACCTGGTCAAGTCCCAGCCGCGGGATCCGCGCGGGCCGTTGATCCTGCCGCTGTCGGTCGAACCGGTGCGCCGGTCGATCGCGATGCTCACCTCGGGCGGCGCGCTGGGGCTCGCCGAGCTCGTCCAGTTCCGGATGATCGCCGACGCCTCCGCGAACCTGCTCGCGGCCGCCCGCCGCACCGACGAGCAACTGCTCGCGCTGGAGCGGAACATGGCGCGGATGCGGGCCTGCATGAGCCGTGGTTACGCCGAGTTCAGCCAGGCCGACCTGGAGTTCCACGAGCTCATCGCCGAAGCCGGCGGCAACCGGCTGGTGCAGGTCTACGGCGATGTGACCCGCGAGGCGATCCTCAAGCTGATCCAGCAGTCGATCCTGGACGCCGACGACCAGACGGCGCTCATGCTGCAGTCCATCCGCCACCACCGGGCGGTGTTCGCGGCCATTTCCGACCGCGACGGCCTGCTGGCGTCCCGCCTCGCGCGGGAGACCCTGTACGCCTACTACGCCGACCACGTCTCCCCCGCGGACCGCGAGATCATGGCGACGCTGGTCCGCGAGTGCGGCGGCCGCCTGCCCGGCTGATCGCCGTGTCTCGGTCAACGGGACAGGTGCTCCCGGGTGGCGCCACCGATGGGGCACCATGACCCCATGTGTCCGGCGCATCGGGACGACGGCGAGATCACCGCTCTCGGGCGGGCCTCGCTGATCCTCAAGCAGTTCCGTGGCGCGGAGCTGCCGGTGAGCGCGGCGGCGGTCGCGCGGTCGACCGGGTTGCCCAGGGCCACGGCGCACCGGATGCTGCGCGAGCTGGTGCGGGTCGGGCTGCTGGAGCGGGTGGGCACGGCCTTCCGTCCGGGGCTGCTGCTGTTCGAGCTGGGGCAACTGGTGCCGCAGCCGCGCAGCCTGCACGAGGCGGCGCGCAAGCACATGGCCGTCCTGCACGAAGCGACCGGACACAACGTCGGCCTGGCGGTCGAGCAGGACGGCGAGGTCGTGCACGTGGAGATCCTGCGGGGCGAACGCGCGCCCCGGCTCCCGCTGCGCACGGGCGGCCGCTGGCCCGCGCACGCGAGCTGTTCGGGCAAGGTGATGCTCGCGTTCGGGCCGTCCGCCCACGTCGATCGCACGCTGGCCAAGCCACTGAAACGGCTGACCCCGCGAACGATCACCGACCCGGACGCCCTACGCGCAGAGCTGGAGCGGGTCCGCCGCGCGCGGGTGGCCTTCGACCGGCAGGAGTCCTTCCGCGACGTGACGGGCGTGGCGTCGCCGGTGTTCGGCCCGGACGGCACGGTGCTGGCCGCGCTGTCGATCTCCGGGATGGCCGGGCGGATCAACCTGTCCCGCGTGGACGCCGCGGTGCGCACCACCGCGCTGGCCGTCACGCGGGAGCTCGAGATGGCCGAATCGGTGGTGCGCCCCGTGCTGGCGCCACGCCGCTAACCGCGGCCCACACGGCACCGCCACTCGCCGCGCGGTCGATCTCCGCGCTCGCCGGGCGGGTCAACCTCTCCCGTGCTGGCGCAACGCCGCTGACCACGGCCCTGACTGCACGGTGCTGGCCGCGCTGTCGATCTCCGGGATGGCCGGACGCACCAACCCTCCCGCGTGGACGCCGCCGTGCGCACCACCCACTGGCCATCACACGAGAACTCGAGATGGCCGAGTCCGTGGTGCGCCCGTGCTGGCCCCGCGCCACTGACCACAACCCGCACGGTCGACCTCCGCGCTCGCCGGGCGAATCAACCTCTCCCGCATGGACGCCGCGGTGCGCACCACCGCGCTGGCCATCACATGAGAACTCGAGATGGCCGAATCGGTGGTGCGCCCCGTGCTGGCTCCGCGCCGCTGACCACGGCCGCGAGGGTCGCCATTGACGGAGGCTCGCCTTGACGAACCCAGCGCGCACCGGCAACGACCTCCCCAGCTAACCGCGGCCGAGGAAGGGCATCGTCGTCGCCGTCAGTGTGAGGAACTGGACGTTCGCCTCGAGCGGGAGCCCGGCCATGTAGCGGACGGCGTCAGCGACGTGGGCGGCGTCGAACGTCGGTTCCGGGCGCAGCGTTCCGTCCGCCTGGCAGGTGCCGGCCGCGATGCCCGCGGTCATCTCGGTCGCCGCGTTGCCGATGTCGATCTGTCCGCACGCGATCCGGTACGGCCTGCCGTCCAGCGACAGCGACTTCGTCAGCCCCGTCATGGCGTGCTTCGTCGCCGTGTAGGCGATGCTGCCGGGACGGGGGCTGTGCGCGGAGACCGAACCGTTGTTGATGATCCGGCCGCCGCGCGGCTCCTGGCGGCGCATGACGCCGAAGGCCGCCCTGGCGCAGAGGAACGCGCCGGTGAGGTTGGTGTCCACGCACGAACGCCACTCGCCGACGGGGATCTCGTCGGGCGCGCCCGCCGGGCCGAACACGCCCGCGTTGTTGACCAGCAGGTCGACCCTCCCCCACGCGGCCGTGACCCGGTCGAACAACTCCGCGACGGAGTCCGGGTCGGACACGTCGGTGGGCACGGCGAGACCCTCCGGGGCGGTTTCCGCCAGCGCGCGAGCCCGCCGTCCGGCCAGCGCGACCCGGTAACCGTCGGCGATCAGCGCCCTGGCGATCACCCGCCCCAGGCCGCTGCCCGCCCCCGTGACCACCGCGACCGGCGCACTCATGCCGCCTCCTTCAGCCCGAGGAGCGCGCGGGCCTGCTCCGGCGTGGCGGGCTCGCACCCGTGGTCCCGGATGACCTCGACCACGCGCTCCACCTGCTCCAGGTTGGTCATCGGCCTGCCGTCGGCGTCGAACGGGCTGTCCTCGATGCCGACGCGCACGTGCCCGCCGAGTTCGAGCGCCTGCACCAGGCCGGGCAGCGGATCCGGCCCGCACACGGTCGCGGTGAACACCGCGCCCGCCGGCAGCAGGTCGACAAGGCCACGCAGGACCGCGGGCGTGTACGGCAGCGCGTTCTGGAACGTCCCGTGCTGGTTGAGCACGAAGTTCACCACGTACGGTGGCCGGTCGAACTCGATCAGCTCGGGCATGTCCACCAGCAGGTGCGCGGGGTTGAACACCTCCCACTCGGGTTTGGCCCCGGCCTCCCGGAACGCCGCCGCCAGCCGGCGGGCGAACCAGCGCGGCGTGCTCATCAGGGTCTCGCCGTCCGGGCCGCTCACGTACGCGGTGATGGTGTCGAGCGTGCACGTGTCCGCCCCGGCGCCGGCACCGGCGAGCCGCTGCGCGTGGTCGACGACGGGGCCGTAGCCGGTGTCGCGCACCATGTCGCCGTTGAGCCCGCCGCCGGTCGAGTTGTTGACGACGACGTCGCAGCGGCGCCGCACCAGCTCGTTGATCTCCCGATAGACGGCGGGGTCGCAGGTGGCCGCGTGGTCGGGGCGGCGCGCGTGCAGCGCCGCCACGCTCGCACCTGCCGCGGCACACCGCGCCACGTCCTCGGCGATCTGCCCGGGCTGGGTCGGCACGTGCGGGTGCTGCGCGGGCGTCAGCATCCCGCCCGTCGGGGCGACGGTGACGATCACCGGACGTCCGGGCACGCCGCCACCTCCTCGAGCAGGCGGGTGATCGCGGTCCGCACCGGCTCGCCGACGCGGAGACCCGCCCGGCGCCCGGCTTCGTTGACGTGCGTCAGCACCCCGTTGTCCCACATGTCCTTGCCGTCGCTGATGCGCGCGGTCAGGTGGCCGACCGCCGCGCCCGGCACGCCCGCCTCGTCCATGACCGCGAGACCCGCGATGCCGGCGTCGTCCTTGCCGCGCCCGGCGTCGTTGAACACCGCGCACGCGCACCCGCTCAGCACGGCGATCCGCCCCGACTCGGCCCCGCCGTTGGACGCCGCCACGATGATCTGGCCGCGGTCGGCGTGCTCGGCCTGGGACATGCTGTCGAGCAGGACCACGCGGCGGTCCCCGCGCTCGGCCACCGTCGTCCTCAGCACGGCACACCCCCCGCCGCCAGCCTGGTGAACGCCGCGGACAGCGGTTCCCCGACCCGGATGCCCGCCTCGCGCGCGGACTCGTTGACGTAGCTGATGATCCCGTTGGCCCAGGTGTCGTGCCCGTCCCCGATCCGGGCGGTGTCGTGGCCGACGGCGACGCCGACGACGCCGTCCAGCGCCGCCAGGCCCGCCACCCCGGCCTGGTCCTTGCCGATCCCGGCGTCGTTGCAGGCCACGGCGGCCACGCCGCACCGGCGCGCGTACTCGCCCGCGCTGGCGCCGCCGTGGGATCCGGTAACGATGGCCTGCCCGGCATGCTCGCCGGTGGCGAAGGCGATGGAGTCCATCACCGCCACCGACAGCCCGCCGTGCCGCAGGACAGTGCTCACCAGTCCACTGTGGTCATCGACCACGCGCATGGAACCAGCTCCTTTCCGGGGTTCGGACGCCGAGGATCCGCCGGGCGTTGTCGGGAGTCGCGATCGCGCGTCCGGCCTTGCGGGCGACGGCGGCGACGTGTTCGACGAGCTCGGCGTTGGTCGGACAGCCGCGGGCGGTGTGCGGGTGGTCCCCGACGCCAACCGCGATGTGCCCGCCGAGCCGCACGATCTCCTCGGCCAGTTCGAGGACGTCGGCACGGTGCGCGGACACGATCCAGGCCAGGTCGTCGTGCCGCGGCAGGAACTCCAGGTGCGCGCGCAGGCCGGCGAGAGTCGCGGGGTGCGCGGGGAGGAACTCCGGCCCGCCGAGCACGAACTGCACCACCGCGGGCCCGGGCACTTCGCCGGCGGCCAGGTGCGCGGCGATTGTCCGGGTCCAGCCGACGGTGAACGATGCCAGCCACGGCGTCAGGCCGTACCGGCGGGCGCAGGCGAACAATGCGCGGTGGGTCGCGGTGTCGTTGACGAAGACCTTGTCCTCGGTGCGGAACCGGACGTGCGCCGGGTCCCACAGGTCCATGATCGCGCAGCCCATGTCCATGGTCAGGAAGTCCGGGCGCGCCAACGGGTCCACGGCCGTGACCGGCGCCAGCCTGCTCTCCAGCGGGAAACCCGGGCCGTTGGCCAGCGACGGGGCGAGCAGGATGTCGCACCGCTGACGGATCAGCCGGTTCGTCTCGGCGTAGCGCCCAGCGCTGTGGTCGGGCGCCCCGTCGCCGGTCCGCGCGTGGTAGTGCACGACCGTCGCCCCGGCCGAGGCGCAGGCCGCGACGTCACGAGCGATCTCCCCGGGTGTCCACGGGACGTGCGGGTTGTCCTCCCGCATCATGTTCTCGTTCGGGTTGACCCCGATCACCAGCGGTGTCATGAATCCTCTCTCGTTCGCCAACCGGGGCCGGCCGTCTGCCCGCCGTCCACGCACCAGGTCTGGCCGGTGACGAACGCCGATTCGCCGCCGGCGAGGAACGCGATCACCGCCGCGATCTCCTCGGCCCGCGCGTAGCGGCCGAGCGGGATCGCGGCCAGCACCGCGTCGCGGACGGCCGGGGGTTGCGCCACCTTCACCAGCGGGGTGTCAGTCGCGCCCGGCGCCACGCAGTTCACGCGGATGCCTGCGGGGCCGAGTTCGGCGGCCAGCACCTGGGTCAGCGCGGTCACCCCGGCCTTCGACGCGGCGTAGGCGGCTCGCTGTTCGCCGCCGCGCAGGCCCGACACCGAGGAGATGGTGACCAGGGAACCGCCGTCGCCGCGGCGCAGCATCCGCCGGGCCGCGGCGCGGCAGACGAGGAACGTGCCGGTCAGGTTGACCTCCAGCGACAGCCGGAAATCGGCCACGGACGTCTCGGTCGCGGCGGCGTTGCGGACGACACCGGCGCAGGTGACGACGGCGCCGAGACCGTCACCGAGTTCGTCGGCGACGGCGACGACCCGGCCGGCCTGCTCCTCGTCGGTGACGTCCGCGGTGACCGGCACGATCCGGTCGTCCGCGGGCAGTTCCGCGAGCGCCTCGGCATCGCGGTCGGCGGCCACGACGTGCCAGCCGTCGCGGTGCAGCCGGTGAACCGTCGCCAGGCCGATGCCCGAGGCTCCGCCGGTGACCACAGCGGACCGGCTCACGACGCCCCGTCCAGCAGCGAGCGCATGTCGCGCACCGGTTCGGCGCCGTCCCAGCCCTCGGCCGCCGCCGCGATCGCGCGGAACAACCGGCCCTTGGCGCCGCGGGTCTCGGACAGCTCGATCATCGTGCCCGGGTGATGCTCGGCGGTGAAGTACACGAACCGCTCGTCCGGCGCCCCGCTGCCGGAACAGCCCTCCTGCAGGACGGTGAGGCCACGACCGGCCGCCTCCCGCATCGCCGCATCGAACTCGTCGGTCCAGAACGCGACGTGCTGCAAGCCTTCCCGTCCCGCGCACAGGAACTCGCCGAAGGCCGACGGCGCGTCGTTCAGCGGCTCGATCAGCTCGATCTGGATGCCGCCGCTCTGGGCGAGCGCGACGCGGATCCGGGCTTCGCTGGGCTCGCCGCGGAAGCGGAACCCGTTGAGCGGCTGGTCGTCGATGACGAAGAACGGGCCGACGCCGATCACCTCGGTCCAGTGCCGCACCGCCCGCCGCAGGTCCCGCACGACGTAGCCGTTCTGGCGGATCGGGCCGAACGCGCCGCTCACCGGGAAACCGCCCGGTTGTTCAGCCGCTTGAGGCCGAGGATGACCAGCGCGGCCACCGCCATCGCCGCGCCGAACGAGCCGATCGCGAGGCCGTAGCCGCCGGTGGCGTCCTTGAGCAGCCCGGCGACCTGCGGTCCGAAGTAACCGCCGAGGTTGCCGAGGCCGTTGATCACGCCGAAGCCGGCCGCGAGCGCGGCGCCGGTGAGGAAGCTCGCCGGGATGGTGATGAAGACGCCCATCGCCGTGTAGAGGCCGATGCCGGCGACGCAGAACCCGGCGATGGCGACGGCGGGCGTGCCGAGCGACAGCGCGGCGATGGTGAACCCGGCGGCGGCCACGAGCGCGGCGGCGCAGAAGTGCAGTCCCCGGTCCCGCGTCCGGTCGGAGTGCCGCATCCACCACAGCATCGGGCCGATCGCCAGCAGCGGCGGCAGCGCGGCGACCCAGCCCACGGCGTGCGTGCCGAGGCCGAAGCTCTTGAGCATCTGCGCGATCCACAGCTGGTAGCCGTTGAGGCTGAACGTCACGCACACGAACACCACCACCAGCAACAGCACGCGCGGCTCGGCGAGGCCACGGCGGAACGCGCCCGGCCCGTGCCCGACCGCGCCCTTCGCCTCGTCCGCGAGCACCTTCGTCAGCCAGTCGCGCTCCGGGGCGGACAGGAACCCGGCCTCGGCGGGGGTGTCCCGCAGCCGCTTCAGGCACACGAACGCCAGTGCCACGGCGGGGATCCCGGTCAGGATGAAGATCCACCGCCAGCCGGACAGGCCGAGGAAGCCGTGCAGGCCCAGCAGGTGGGTCATCAGCGGGGTGCCCAGTCCGGAGATGCAGATGAACGTGACGATCCACGACATCGCCGCACCGCGACGGGCGTTGGGGTACCAGCGGGAGACGAAGTACAGCATGCCCGGGGAGAAGCCCGCCTCGGCGACGCCGAGCAGCACGCGCATGATCGTCAGGCTGGTCTCGCCCTGCACGAACCCGGTGCCGATGGTGACCAGTCCCCAGGTGACCATGATGCGGGAGATCCACTTGCGAGCGCCCACCTTGGACAGCACCCAGTTGCTGGGCGGTTCCAGGAGCGTGTAGCTCCAGAAGTAGACCCCGGCCGCGAACCCGTACGCGGTCGCGGAAATGCCGAGCTCGCTGTTCATCGTCAGCGCGGCGACGCCGATGTTGAGCCGGTCCAGGTACAGCACGATGTAGCACAGACCGATCAGCGGGAGGAAGTGCCGCGTGACCTTGCGCAGCACGGCGTTCCCGTCCACCGGGGACACCGGTGACGATCCGGGGGCCACACTGCCGGTCCGGTTGTGTCCGAGCACAGTATCCACCTCGATACATGCCGCAGGAGTGGTTGAGCGCGCGCAGCGGTCATCATGAGCGCCGCCGCGGCGCGGCTCAACGGCCCTGACTCATTGATCGAGACATGGGTTCTGCTCGCCGAACCGGCGGCGGCCGGCGGTCACCG
>NZ_JBHZEN010000036.1:0-131471 GCF_050958625.1 Amycolatopsis sp. 3B14 | reverse complement strand
CCGGAACGTCGGAGTCAGCACGCTCGTCCCGATCTGCACCCGGTTCGTCCGCTCCGCCACCGCCGACATCCACGACAACGCGAACGGCGCGTGCCCACCCTCGTGCCGCCACGGCAGGAAGTGGTCGGACACCATCACCGAGTCCAGGCCCAGCTCCTCGGCCCGCACGGCGTACTCGACCAGATCCCGCGGACCGAACTGCTCCGCCGAGGCCTTGTAGCCGACCTTCATGCGGTACCACCGCTGAGCCGCTTCACGATTTCCTCGGCCTGCGTGACGGTGGTGTCGATGATGTCGGCCACCGTCGGGAGGTCGTCGATCATGCCGACGACTTGGCCGGAGGCGAGGACACCCGCGTCGGTGCGGCCTTCGACGAGGCCGGCGCGGAGGAGCATTGGGGTGTTGGCGGCCATGATGATCTGGCTCCAGGTCATCTCGTTGCCGTGTTTCATGGCGAGGCCTTCGCGGATCATGGCGGGCAGGGAGAGGCCGGTGAGCTTGCGGAAGCGTAGGGCGTTGCGGACGGCGTGGATGGTGCCCTGGACCCGGCCGGTGTCTTCCAGTTTCTCGACCAGTTCGGTGCGCAATACGCGGTGCGGCAGGCCGTCGACCCTCCGCGTCACCACCGTGCCAGTGAGGTTCTGCGCGAGGTAGACCCGCTTGACCTCCTCCGGCACGGTGCTTTCCTTGCTCAGCAGGAACCGTGTCCCCATCGCCACACCCGCCGCGCCGTAGGCCAGTGCGGCGGCGAGTCCGCGGCCGTCGAAGAACCCGCCCGCCGCGACGACGGGGATGTCGACCGCGTCCAGCACCGAGGGCAGCAGCAGCGTCGTGGCCACTCCCCCGGTGTGCCCGCCACCCTCGCCGCCCTGCACGATCACAGCATCCGCTCCCCAGGCGGCGACCTTTTCGGCGTGCCGCGCGGCTCCGATGGACGGGATCACCACGATGCCGTGGTCGCGCAGTTTGGCGATCATCTCCTGGCGTGGCGCCAGCGCGAAGGACGCGACTTTGACACCTTCGCGGATGAGCAGGTCGACCCGCTCGCCGGCGTCGGTGGCGTCGGCGCGGAGGTTGACGCCGAAGGGCTGGTCAGTGCGCTGTTTGACCTCCGTGATGGCGGCTTCGAGTTCGGGGTAGGTCATGGTGGCCGAGGCGAGGATGCCGAGCCCGCCGGCTTCGGCGGTGGCGGAGACGAGGCGGGGGCCGGCGACCCAGCCCATTCCGGTCTGCACGACCGGGTGGCGGATGCCGACCAGGCGGGTGAGGGCGGTGTCCAGGGTCATGAGGGGACTTCCTTGTCCCGCAGGCCCTTCGGGTCCAGCTCGCGGATCAGCCGCAGCTCCTCGTCAGTGGGCTCGCGGCTGGTGACCGCGCTGGAGAGATCGATCTCGAAGGAGGTGGCGGCCGTGACCTCGTCGGGGGTGACGCCGGGGTGCAGTGAGACGGCGCGCATGGAGTGGTCGGGGGTGGCGAAATCGAACACGCCGAGGTTGGTCACCACCCGGTGCACGTCGTGGTACTTGAGTCCGGCCTTGGCGGCGTTGTCGTAGCCCACGCCGGACACGATGTCCACGGATTCGACGAAGACGCGCCGGCTGTGGCGGGGCACCCAGTAGCTGGTGCGGTGGTTCGCGGTGTTGCCCGGCGCGCCCCGCACGCCGAGCAGCTGCTTGGCCGGGCGGGCGTGGTCGCCGATGGCGGAGATGTTCTGGTTGCCGAACTTGTCGATCTGGTTGGCGCCCATCACCACGTGTCGCCGCCCGTGCGGGACGATCGTGTCCAGCATCTTGCGGAACGGCTGCCAGCCTTCCACCACGCCCTCGACATCGATCAGATACGCCTCGCCGTCGGAGAGCAGCAGGTCGGGTTCGAAGGTCAGGCGGGCGAGTTTCGCGCCCAGCGACGGGATGTAACCCATCGGGCTGGCCACGATCTCCCCGTCGCCGCGGAACAGTTCGGCCACCGCCACCACCGCGATCTCGGCCCTGGTCGCGCTCATGCCGCCGCCTCGAATCGATCCACCTCGGACAAATACCGTGCCTCGTCGCCGGACAGGAACCGGTCCACGAACCCCGGCCACGCGTCCAGGTCTTTCGCGCACGCCACGTAGTGCTGCTGGAAGCGTTCATCGCGGCCGTAGTCGGGGACCGCGGTGGTGAAGTGCGCACCCCGCGGCGCCTCCACCACCCCATCCACGCAGCCGCGGTTGAGCAGCAACGACTGCACCGGCCCCGTCAACTCCGCCGTCTCCACCACCTGTTCGACGGAAACAAATCGTTTTTTCGCCGCCAGGCAGAACAGGTCGTCGAAGTAGGGATCCGGTCCGAGGTACTGGGCGTTACCCCGCGCATCGGCGCGGTTGAGGTGCACCAGCGCCACATCGAGTTCCTGCGCGGGCACAGCCACCAATTCCTCACCATCGGCATAGGGCGAACGGACCGTGCGTAACTCGGGATTGACCCGCATCACCTCGGAGCCCAGCCCGGCCCGCAGTGGCAGGAACGGCAACCGCTGCGCCGCCGCCGAGAGCGCCGCCGCGAACATGCCCTCGTCGTATTCGGTCACCTCGATCGCCCCGGTCTCCCGGGCCCGGCCGAACCACGGGTCGAACGGAATCGAGTCCAGGGTGACGAACCCGAACACCACCCGCTTGACCTTCCCCGCCGCACACAACAACCCCACATCCGGGCCGCCATACGACACGACCGTGAGATCGCGAACCGGTGTCCGCAGCAGAGCCCGCACCAAAGCCATCGGCTTGCGGCGGGAGCCCCAGCCGCCGATGCCGATGGTCATGCCGTCCCGGACCTCCGCCGCGACCTCGTCGGCGGTCATGCGCTTATCGGCCATTGAGGAACTCCTCCCGAGCCTCATCCGAGGCGCCCAGCAGGTTCAGCTCGAAGGTGAACCCCTGCTCGAACCGGTAACTACGGTGCACCTGCTGGGTGTCGATACCGTTGAGCGCCTCCTTCGCCGCCCGGATCACCCGCGGATCCTTCGCCGCGATATCCCGCGCCACCGCCAACGCGCTCTCATCCAGCTCCGCGCGCGGCACCACCCGATACACCGAGCCGTGCTGGTGCAGCTCGGCCGCGGTGATCGTGCGGGCGGTGAAGTACAACGTGCGCATCAGGTGCTGGGGCACCAGCCGCGCCAGGTGTGTGGCCGCGCCCAGGGCACCCCGCTCCACTTCGGGCACCCCGAAGGTCGCATCCTCCGACGCGACGATCACGTCGGCGTTGCCGGCCAGGCCGATCCCGCCGCCCAGGCAGAACCCGTGCACCGCGGCCACCACCGGCACCGCACAGTCATACACCGCACCGAACGCCGCGTAACAGCCCTTGTTCGCGCCCACGAGTGCCTCATACCCGGCGGTGCGCTGGATCTCCTTGATGTCCACCCCGGCGTTGAACCCGCGGCCCTGCGCCCGCAGCACCACCACGTGCACATCCGGATCCTCCCCCGCGGCCCGCACAACGGCAGCAAGGTCGAACCAGCCCTGCACCGGCAACGCATTCACCGGCGGGAAATCCACCGTGACGATCTCGATGTGACTGTCGCGTTTGGTCAGAACCGGCATCAGGACGCTCCATACACGGGCTCGGGCGCG
The DNA here is from genome assembly GCF_050958625.1 of Amycolatopsis sp. 3B14. Classification (NCBI taxonomy): domain Bacteria; kingdom Bacillati; phylum Actinomycetota; class Actinomycetes; order Pseudonocardiales; family Pseudonocardiaceae; genus Amycolatopsis; species Amycolatopsis sp. 3B14. The sequence goes on along the minus strand of NZ_JBHZEN010000036.1, from coordinate 127,858 downwards.
GGCGCCTCGGCGATCAACTTCTCCACCACCGGACCCAACTCGGACGGCTCCCACCGGGCGCCCTTGTCCACGAACGGGCCGTGCCGCCACGCCTGCGCCAGCGACACCCTCCCACCCTCCACCTCGAACACCCGCCCCGTCACACCGGAAGACTCCCTGCTGCCGAGCCACACCACCAGCGGCGAGACGTTCTCCGGCGCCATCGCATCGAACCCCTCGTCGGGACGGGCCATCGTGGCCGCGAACACCTCCTCGGTCATGCGGGTCCGCGCTGAGGGGGCGATCGCGTTCACCGTCACGCCATACCGCTGCAGTTCGGCCGCCGCGACCACCGTGAGCCCGGCGATCCCCGCCTTCGCCGCCGAGTAGTTCGACTGCCCCACACTGCCCAGCAGACCCGCGCCGGAACTGGTGTTGATCACCCGCGCGCTCGGCATCCGGCCGGCCTTCGCCTCGGCGCGCCAGTACTCCGCCGCATGCCGCAGCGGCGCGAAATGGCCCTTGAGGTGGACCCGGATCACCGCGTCCCACTCGGCCTCACCCAGGTTGACCAGCATCCGGTCCCGCACGAACCCGGCGTTGTTGACCAGCACGTCCAGGCCGCCGAACTGCTCCAGCGCGGTGTTGACGAGGTTTTTCGCCCCGACCCAGTCAGCCACGTCATCGGTGTTCGCCACGGCCTCGCCACCGAGAGCCTCGATCTCCGCCACCACCTGGGCGGCCGGACCGTCGCCGGTGGTGGAACCATCCAGCGCGACGCCGACGTCGTTGACCACCACCCGCGCGCCCTCGGCGGCGAACGCCAGCGCGTGCGCCCGCCCGATCCCGCGGCCCGCGCCGGTCACGATGACGACCCGGTCCTGGCACAACCTGCTCACTGGCCCTCCCTGTTGACGTCCGCGGCCGCCTGGAACGCGGGCACCTCACCGCCGCCGTGCACCTTCAACGTCGCCCCCGACACATACGAAGCCAGACCCGAGGCCAGGAACGCGGCACACTGGCCGATCTCCTCCGGCTCCGCAAGCCGCCCCAACGGCACCGTCTTCCCCACCGCCGCCACATCGCTGCCGTAATGCAGATGCGCCTGCTCCGTGCGCACCAAACCCACATCCAGCGCATTCACCCGCACCTTCGGCGCCCACTCCACCGCCAAACTCGCCGTCAAGTTGTCCAACCCCGCCTTGGCCGCACCATACGCCGCCGTCCCCGGCGACGGACGAGTCGCCGACACGCTCGAGATCATCACGATCGACCCGCCACCATCCTGACGCTGCATCACCACGTTCGCCCGCTGCGCCACCAGCAACGGCGCCAACAAGTTCAACCGCACGATCTTGTCGTGAAACCGCGGCGACGCCTCCGCAGCGGAAGCGAACGGACTACCACCCGCGTTGTTCACCACCACATCCAGCCGACCGTGCTCGTCCACAACCCGACCGATCAACGCCGACACCTGATCTGGATCACGCACATCGCACGCGATGAACTCGCCCGCCGGTTCCTCCGGCTCGCGCCGGGCGCAGGTCACCACATGCGCGCCGCAGACCTGGAACACCCGCGTGATGCCCCGGCCCACGCCACGCACACCACCGGTCACCAGCACCACAGCACCGGTCAAACCCAGATCCACTAGATCACCGCCACAGGATTCAAGGGACTGGCCGTGCCGCCCTCGATCGGCAACGGCGCGGCCACGAACAGGAACTCGGCTCGCCCGGTGGCGGCCAGTTCCTCGAGAGCCAACATCTCGATCAAGTGCACCCCTCGCTCCCAGAGCGTCAGCAAATGGATGTCCTCGTCCACAGGGCCCGCGAAACCGCCGTCGGAGGCGATCGCGCCGACCGCCGCGTTGTCGGCGCCGATGGCCACGACATCGCGGTCCACCAGCCACCGGCCGGCCGAGTAGGTGATTCCGGGTTGCGCGCCCTGGTAGCGGCCTGGGTCGGTGGCGAACACCCGTGGCCATCCCGTCCGGATCAGCACGACATCACCGGCGCGCGGCTCCACACCCGCCGCCGACGCACACCCGGCCAGGACCTCGGCGTCGATCTCCGTCCCCGGATCCACGTGCCCGACACCGAGGTGGCCGGCCACGTCCAGCAGCAGGCCCCGCGTGACGATCACGCCGAGCTTGTCGATCCCACACCGCGTCGCGCCGTAGCTGCGGACCCGCTCGGCGGGATGGCCGTTGTAGAGCCGGTCGTCGCGCCACGTGTGCGCCAGGGCGTCGATGTGGGTTGTGGTGCCGTGCGGCGACACGAGCAGCGCGTCGTCGGCGATCGCCATCGTGTCCTTGACCTTGCGCGCCCCGGCGGCGTAGTCACCGCCGTCGACGGCCATGAAGTGCTGCGGCAGCGGCCGCCCGGCCAGGTGCGGCACCCGCCGGCCTCCGCCGTTGGAGGTCGCCCCGCGGATCGGCATCGCCAGCGACACCACCCGCCCCTCACGCACAGCCGGCATCGCGGCCAGGATCACCTCCGGCGTGAGCAGGTTCGCCGCGCCGCGCTCGTCCTCCGCGCCCCAACGATTCCAGTTCCCCGATGAACTCATGCCATCGTCACCCCACCCGAGACGCTCAACGTCTGCCCGGTGACGTACCCGGCGCGCGGACCGGCCAGGAACCCGACGTAGGCCGCCACCTCGTCCGCGGTGCCCGGCCGCCGGAGCGGGATCGACTTCACCAACGCCGACATCAGATTCGGATTCCGCTCGGCGTGCTTGCGGAGCATCGGCGTGTCCACCAGCCCGGGGCATACCACGTTGCTCGTCACGCCGTACTTGGCGGCTTCCCGCGCCACTGTCTTCGCCAGCCCGAACAACCCGGCCTTGCACGCGGCGTAGATGCTCTCACCGCCGGCGCCCGCCCGGGCCCCGTCCGTCGAGATGTAGATCAGCCGCCCCCACTCGCCTTCCATCATGGCAGGCAGGAACGCCTGCGTGAGCCGCATCGGGGCGCGCAGGTTGATCCGCCACATCCGGTCCCAGCCCGCCGGGTCGCTGTCCAGGAAATGCTCCACCACGGACACCCCGGCGTTGTTGATCAGGATGTCCACACCGCCCCCGTCCAGGACGGCGGTCAAGGCCGCCTCCACGCTGTCGTCGTCACCGAGATCGACCTCGACAGCCTCGCCCCGGCAATCGCCGGCCACGCGCTTCGCCCCGGCGAAATCACGGTCGGCGATCACCACCGACGCGCCCAAACCGGCGAGCTCCGCAACGATCGCTTCGCCGATTCCGCTCGCTCCGCCGGTCACCAAGGCCCGCTTGCCCGTCAGAGTCCTGTCAGCCACGGCTCACCCCGTACTCCTCGGCGAAGGCCCGCAGGCGCTCGATCGATCCGGTCGTGCGCTCGTACGGCCGCACGATCAGCCGGTCCACCCCGAGCGCCTCCCACTCCGCGAGCTCTTCCGGTCCGCGGGTCTCGAACGCGCTCACCGTGACCTCGAATGACGAGCGGTCCCGGCCGTGCTCGGCCAGGAGCCGGTCCAGCAGGTCCAACTGCGGCTTGGCCGACTCCAAGGTGTGCGGCATCGACACCCAGCCGTCACACAGCCGCACCGCCCGGCGCAGCGCCGCCTTCGACTCGCCACCCGCCACGATCGGCGGGTTCGCCGGTTTCGGTTCGAAATGGACGCCCTCGAAGGAGTAGAACTCGCCGCTGTGGTCCACGACCGGCTCGGTCCACAGCCGCCGGGCCACGGCGATCGCCTCGTCGAGCCGGCGCCCCCGCGTGGCGAAGTCCAGGCCGAGCGCCTCGTACTCCCCCGCCAGCCAGCCCGCCCCGACACCCACGATCGCGCGGCCACCGGACAGCACGTCCAGCGTGCCGAAGGCCCGGGCGCCGATGATCGGGTGCCGCAGCCCGAACAGGTACACGTAGGTGCCCAGCCGGATCCGCTCGGTGGCCCCGGCGATCGAGCACAGGAACGCGGGAGCGTCGAACAGGTGCGCGTCCGGCGAGACCGGCGGCGTCCCGTCCGCGGAACCCGGGTACCGGGACTCGCCGACGTTCGAGGTGAACACCAGGTGCTCGGGCACCCACAGCGACTCGAACCCCAGCCGGTCCGCCTCGACGGCGAAGTCCCGCCAGATCCCCGGATGCAGCAGCCCCAGGGTCACTCCGATCCGCACGACCGCTCCTTCCCCGCGGGCTGGAAGTTCGGCACCGTCCCGAACCCGTCGATCTCCTCGAACACCAGCTCGACCCGTTGTCCGATGTGGACGTGGTCGGCCGGGACGCCGAGCACGTTCCCGAACATCCGCAGCCCCGGCTGCTCGTCGAGACCGACCCAGGCGATCACGTACGGCACCCGGCCGGCGAAACCGGGTGCGAAGGTGCGGTGGACGACGCTGAACGTCTCCACCACGCCCACACCGGACACCGGCGCGAAGCCGCGCCGTTCGCTGCCGCAGAAGCGGCACCACTCCGCGGGCGGGTGCGTGAAGCGAGCGCAGTCCGCGCACTGCTGCAGGACCAGCTCACCCCGCCGGGCCGCGTCCCAGTAGGGCTCGGTGAGCGGCGTCGGCACGGGCGCGGTCCGGAGGTCAGCGGCCATTGCGCTCGTCCGCCGGCGGGACGTCGTAGGTCTCGACGATCGAACCGGTGTCCCGGAAGGACTCCGCGACCATCTGGTGCCCCAGGAACTGGGCCCCGTCGCTGCGGTAGACGGCGGCGCAGGCGCCTTCGTGCCACTCCTGCTCCCGCAGGGCCTGGGCGATGCGGGCGTGGTCGCTGACGGTGCCCGCGCGCTGCATCGCGGCGGCCAGGATGCGGACCGCGTCGTAGACCTGGGTGGCCGACGCGGTCGGCGTGGTGCCGTGTTTCGCCTGGTACGCCTCGGCGAACGTCCGCCCCTTGGGTGCGGCGCCGATGGCCGGCGCGCACGGGGTGACCGCGTAGAGGCTGGCCACGGCGGGGCCGGAGGCGAGCTTGTTGGCCACCACCAGCGGCCCCGAGTTGCCGGTGATCACCGGGGTGGTCAGGCCGTTCTGCGCCATCTGGTTCATCTGCAGCGCGAGCACGTTGGGGAAGGTCCAGGACAGGATCGCGTCGGAACCGCGCAGGTCCAGCAGGGCCGCGGTGAGGTCGGTGGCCGTCGGCGGCACGTACCGGACGGTGCCCAGTTCCAAGCCCGTGGCCTGGATCGCCTTGATCGAGTTGTCGGCCGACACCCGGCCGAAGGTCTCGTCGGTGGCGAGGATCCCGATCCGTTTCGCCCCGAGCCGCTGCGCCAGCGCGACACCGTTGGTGGCACGGGCAGTGTCGTCCGGGTTGACCGAGAACAGCCATTCGCTGCCGGATTCCGCGCCGCGCGCGAGCTTGCCATCGCTGCTGATGTGGATCATCGGGGTCGCGGCCGCGTCGACGTCACGGGTCAGCGCTTCGAGCGACCCGCCGCCCGGGAACCCGATGATGGCGCTGGGCTTCAGGTCGGCGGCCCGGAGGAACGCGGTGCGCGCCGCCTGCGGGTCGGTGACCGACGCCGGGATCCGGGTGTACTCCAGGGGCTTGCCCAGCACCCCGCCGGCGGCGTTGATCTCGTCCACCGCCATCTGCGCGCCGTTGTTGTAGTCATCCAGCGCATTCGGCGAGTCGCCCTTGACCTCGATCAGCCCGACGATGTGGGCGCCCTCGGCTGCTTGCGTACCGGCCTGGCCGCCGCACGCGGTCAGGGCGGACGTGGCCACGAGTGCCGCGGCCGCGATCCGGAGTGGTCTCATCAGCTGCTCCTTTGCAGGCTGGGGGATGTGCCGGGCTGGGCGTCGCGCTGCCCGAGGTAGCTGGCGACCATCGCCTGCCGGTCGAGGAGCTCATCCGCGGCTCCGCGCAGCACGATTTCGCCCGCGACGAGCACCACGCCGCGGTCGGCGAGGTCGAGCGCGTCGCTGGTCTTCTGCTCGACCAGCAGGATCGGGGTCTCCGCGGCGACCGCGCGCAACGCCTCGTACACCGTGGCGGTGACGGCGGGCGACAGGCCCAGCGAAGGCTCGTCGAGCAGCAACAGGCGCGGAGCGGCGATCAGCGCCCGGCCCAGCGCGACCATCTGCTGCTCACCCCCGGAGAGGGCGTAGCCGTTGCGGCGGCGCAACCGCCGCAACGCGGGCAGCAGGTCGTACACGTCGTCGTAGCCGTAGCGCGCCGCGCGCCCGGCCCGTGCGACATCGCCCATCTGCAGGTTTTCGTGCACGGACAGCGTGGGGAAGACGTGCCTGCCTTCGGGCACGTGGATGAGACCGGCCCGGGTCAGTCGCGCCGGGCTCCAGCCGCGCACGTCCTGACCGTCGAAGGTGATCGCTCCCTCGGACGGCACCAGGCCGGACACCGCGCGCAGCACCGAAGTCTTGCCCGCGCCGTTCGGGCCGAGCAGGCAGACCACTTCACCGGCCGACACCGTGATGCCGGCGCCGCGCACCGCGTGCGTGGAGCCGTAACGCACGTGGAGGTCTCGCAGCTCAAGCAGCACTCTGCACCCCCAGGTAGGCGTCCATGACGCGCTGGTCCGACCACACGTCGGCGGGCGGGCCGAGCGCGACGCGGCGGCCCAGCTCCAGCACGAGGATGCGATCGCACAGCGCGTCGATGAAGTCGATCTTGTGGTCGACGATGACCAGCGAGGTGCCCGCCGCACGCACGTCGGCGAGCAGCGCGGCCAGGTGGCGGGTTTCGGCGTCATTGAGGCCGGCGCTCGGCTCGTCGAGCAGAAGCACCCGCGGATCGGCGGACAACGCCCGCGCGAGTTCCAGCAGCCGCTGTTCCCCGTAGGTCAGCAGCTGGGCGGGAGCCATGGCACGCGCGGCGAGCCCGACCCGCTCCAGCTGGCGGTGGGCGTAGGTGACCCGGCCCCGCTCGTGCCGCCACATCAGCGGCCGTCCGAGCACCGCGGCGACCAGACCCCGCGCGCGCCGGTCGGCCGCTCCGATCACGACGTTGTCCAGGCACGTCAGCCCGGGGACGATCTGGGGCGCCTGGTAGACCCGGGCGAGCCCGGCCCGCCGCGGTGCCTCCGGCCGCCCCAGCCGGACCCGTCCACCGCCGAGGTGGAGGCTCCCCGTCGCCCGGACGACCCCGGTCAAGGCGTTGAGCAGTGTCGTCTTGCCGCTGCCGTTGGGACCGATCACGCCGAGGATCTCCCCGGTCCGGACGGTGAACGACACGCCGTCCACGGCACGGACGCCGCCGAACGCGACCGACACGGCCTCGGCCGCCATCACGTCACCCGTCATGAGCGCGGCTCCTTGCCCACGAGCCCGGCGGCCCGCCGGCCGAGTTCCGCGAGCCCGCCGGGGGCCGCGAGGATCACCACCAGCAGGATCGCGCCGTAGAGGATCGGCATGTACTGGCGAGCGCCGGAAAGCAGTTCCGGGATGGCCACGTAGAACCCGGCGCCGATCAGCACGCCCCAGTGGGAGGTCACGCCGCCGAGCAGGACCATCAGGAACAGCCCGATGCCCAGGTCCAGGCCGAACGAGTCCACCCCGATGAACCCCTGCCAGTGGGTGATCAGCGCGCCGGAGAGCCCGCCCGCGGCGGAACCGAGCACGAACATCCCCAGCCGCAGCCGGCCGACCGCGACCCCCGCGCCGCGCGCGACCATCGGCAGCTCGCGCCCCGCGGCGAGATCGCGGCTGACCGGGGACCGGTCGAGGAACACCGCGAGCAACAGCAGAATCGCGAGCACCGCGGCCAGAAGCCAGAAGACCTCGCCGTCGGAGCGCAGCTGGATTCCGAAGACCTCCGGGTAGTCCACGCCCGTGACGTTGCCATTCGTCCCGGTGAAGGCGTTGGTCCGGCCGAAGACGACCAGTCCGATCTCGGTGACCGCGAGCGTGCCGAGCGCGAAGTACAGGTGCTCGGCACGCCACAGCAGCAGGCCGATCAGGGCCGCCGCCAGTGCCGCCGCCACGGTGGCGCCCAGAACGCCGACACCGAACGGCGCGCCCTGCCGGCCGAGCCAGGCCGCGGTGTACCCGCCGAGCGCCATCATGAACGTCTGGCAGAACGCGAACCGCCCGCCGAGAGCGAAGATCCAGTAGAACCCGAGCGCGGCGATCGAGTAGGCCAGCCACAGGTCGAGCAGGTTGACCGCGCTGCCCGACGTGGTCAACCGGGACAGCCCGAAGACGAGGGCGAGCGCGCCGAGGAGGATCCAGTACTGGCCCCTGCGGTACAGCGCACGGGCAGGCGGAGTGCGGGTCGCGGTCACAGCCGGCTCACCGCCTTGCCGAACAGCCCCTGTGGCCGCACGGCGAGCAGGAGCAGCATCGCGAGGAACGGCAGCACGACCGCGAAGTCCTGCAGCACGTAGCCGCCGACAAGGTGCTGGAGGACGCCGACGAGCACCGCGCCAAGCGTCGCCCCCCAGAGCGAGCCGAACCCGCCGAGGACCGCCGCGGCGAACGCGGCCAGCATCATGGTGAACCCGAAGTTCACGTCCAGCGCGGACAACGGCGCGATGAGGATTCCGGCCAAGGCCGCGAGCGCGGCGGACAACCCCCACGCCACGACGCTCACCCGTGTGGTGTTGACCCCGTGCAACTCCGCCGCCATCCGGTCGCTCGACACGGCTCGCAGCTGCCTGCCGAATCCGGTCCGGGTGAACAGCAGGACGATCCCGGTCAGGCACACGGCCGCGACCCCGATGATGACGAGCCGTTGCACGGCGATGGGAGCGCCGAGGATCGTCACCACCTCATCCCCCACTGGCGAGGGCAGCTTGCGTGGTGTGCTGCCCTGCCACAGGGAGATCGCCGCGCGCAGCACGAGCGCCGCGGCGAGCGTCGCGATGAGGACCGTCAGGTGCGGGCGACGGCGCAGGGGTGCGAACGCGACCCGCTCCAGCAGCACACCGGCGCCGAACATGACCGCGAGCGCGACGAGGTACCCGGCGACCGGCGCGAGGTGCAGCGCGGTGATGAACCACAGCGCGAGGTAGCCGCCGAGGGTGATCAGGTCGCCGTGGGCGAAGTTCACCACACCGGTGGCCTTGTACAGCACGAGGAAACCGAGTGCGGCGAGCGCGAGCGCGGCACCGTAGGCGAGCGCGCTGACCGACAGCGCGACGAATGTGCTCACGAACGCCTCCACGAAAACAAGCAAGTGCTTGGTTGACTGGAAGCTAACACCGGGCCGAACACGCCGTCAAGGAACGCGGGGTCTTGCCGCCGCACGGGCCCCGCCGTAACTTATCGAGCAAGCGCTTGGTGAAGAACGGAGTGGTTCATGCCGATCGACCGACGGATCGCCGGAGAAGGTTTTCCCCTCACCCACGGCGACGCGCGGATCGCCGTCCCGGAACACGTCGTCAAGCAGCTGCTGACCGAGCACGGCGTCGCGGTTCCGCGCGGTCGCGTGCTCACCGGCCCCGCGGACGCGCGCGATCTCGACGGCCCGCTCGTGCTCAAGGCCTGGGGGCCAGGGCTGCTGCACAAGAGCGACGTGGGCGCGGTCCGGCTCGGGATCAGCACGGCGGGGCTCCCCGGCGCCCTCGACGACATGGCCGTTCACCTGGCCCGGCAGGGGATCGAGCCCCGCGGCTACCTGGCCGAGGAGCAGCACCCTGGCGGCACCGAGCTGATCATCGGCGTCGTCCGCGACCAGACCTTCGGTCCCGTCGTGCTGCTCGGGCTGGGCGGTACCGCGACCGAACTGCTCGACCTCACCGCGCTGCGGCCCTGCCCGCTCACCCGCGCCGACGCGGAGGACCTCGTCGCGACCTTCCCCGGCGCCCCGTTGCTGACGGGCGCCCGGGGCAAGCCGCCGGTCGACCGCGCCGCGCTGGTCGACCTGCTGGTGGCGATCGCCGGTGCGGGCGGGCTGGTCGAGCGGATCGGGCCGGACCTGGCCGAGTTCGAATGCAACCCGGTGGTCGTCACCCCCGAGGGCGCGACCGCGCTGGATGCCCGGCTCATCCTCGACCCGGGCGCGGCACCGGTGGAACAGGCGCAGGACACCGACTTCACCGCCCTGTTCGCGCCGCGCCGGATCGCCGTCGCCGGCGCCTCGACCGGCAAGAACGGATTCGGCAACCGCTTCCTCGCGGCCTACCGGCAGGCCGGCTGGACCGACGGGCTCTACGCGCTGCACCCGGCCGCGGCGGAAGTGGACGGCGTGCCCGCCGTGGCCACCATCGCCGACGTGCCCGGCGGCGCCGACTACCTCCTGGTCGCCCTCCCCGCCGCCCGCGCCGTCGAGGTCGTGGCCCAGGCGGCCGGGAAGGTGCCGTTCATCCAGGTGATCAGCGGCGGGTTCGGCGAGATGAACGCCGCGGGCGCGGCCCTGGAGACCGACCTCGCCGCCGCCGTGGCCGGGACGAAGACCCGCCTGCTCGGCCCGAACTGCCTCGGCGTGTTCAGCCCTGCCGGACGGCAGACGTTCACACTCAACGCACCGACGCGACCCGGCCGGGTGTCGGTGGTGTCCCAGAGCGGCGGCCTGTCCGGGGACATCGTGACCGTCGGCGACCGGCGCGGCCTGCGGTTCGCGAAGGTGGCCAGCATCGGCAACGCGATCGACGTGACGCACGGAGACCTGCTGAGCTGGCTGGTCGACGATCCCGAGACCGACGTTCTTGGTGTCTACCTCGAAGGCACCCGCGACGGCGCGGGCCTGCTGCGTGCCCTGCGCCGCGCGGACGGGCGCAAGCCGGTCGTGCTGTTGCGCGGTGGTTCCAGCGCCCAGGGTGCGCGGGCCGTCAGCTCCCACACCGGCTCGCTGGCCGGGGAGGAGAAGGTGTGGCGGGCGGTCGCGGATGCGACCGGGGTGTCACTGGTGTCCACCCTGGAGGACCTGCTCGGCAGCCTCGCCTACCTGCAGGGGCACCCCGAGCCACCGGCGCCGGGGTCCTCGGGGGTCCTGGTGATCGGTCTCGGTGGGGGCGCGTCAGTGCTGGCCACCGACGCGTGCGACCGCGCCGGCCTCGAACTGACCCCGCTGCGGCCCGGGCTGCGGGCCCGCCTGCGGGAACTGGGCCACGGGGCCGGGACCAGCGTCGCCAACCCGCTCGAGGTGCCGGTCGGCCCGGTGTCGCCGGCGGGCTTGCTGGGCGACGCCCTGGAACCCGTGTTCGGCGAGGACGGCCAGCCCTACCGGGACGTTCTCGTCCACGTCAACGTGGCCGCCTACTACAACTACGGCAAGGCGGGGCTGCGGCCGCTGATCGACGCCATGCGGGACCTCCTGGAGCGTGGCTACCCGGCGCGGACCGCGGTCGTGACCCGCAACTCCGAGGTCGCCGCACCGGCGGACGCCGCGCTGCTCGCCCGGTTCGCCGCGGAGCGCGGTGTGCCCCTGTTCCGGTCCTTCGACGAGGCCGCGACCGCGATTGCAGCGGCACAGCGGTTCGACGCCCGGCGGGTCTCGTGACGCAGTCCTTCGCCGGCCGCGCCGCGGTGACCGGCATCGGGATGACGGACCTGTCGCGGCGGTCGGGGCGCAGCGAACTGCACCTCGCGGTCACCGCGTGCCGGGGCGCGCTCGCCGACGCCGGGCTCACCGCGGCCGACGTCGGCGCGGTGCTGTGCTACCACCTGGGCGACTCCGCCGGGGTCAACCAGGTCGCCGCCGCGCTCGGCGTTCCCGACGCCGTCTGGACCAACGAGATCCACGGCGGTGGCACGCAGTCGGCATCGATCCTCGGCGACGCCGCCATGCTGATCGAGGGGGGCATCGCCGAGCACGTCCTGGTGTTCCGCGCGCTCAACGGGCGGTCCGGCGTCCGGATGGGTCAGGCGCGCCTGAGCGTGGACCAGCAGTTCACGGTGCCGTACGGGATGCTCGGCCCGGTGCATCTGTTCGCGCTCGCGGCGCAGCGGTGGATGAACGACAGCGGCGCGACCGCGAAGGATCTCGCGGCCGTGGTGACGCAGTCCCGGAGCCTGGCGGCGCACAACTCCCGTGCGGTGCTCGGGGAGCCGCTCGACGAGGCCGGCTACTTCGCGAGCCCGCCGATCGCGACGCCGCTGCGCCGGGCGGACTGCTGCCTGGAGACCGACGGCGGGGCCGCGCTGGTGGTCAGCGCGGCGAAGACCGCCGACGTGGTCCGTCCGGGCAGCCCGCGGATCCACGCCGTCGTCCGCGGCGGCGGACCCGGCGCGAGCACGATGGACTCCGCCACGGACCTGAGCGCGTTGTTCTCGTCGTACCTGGCGGAGCCGCTGTACCGGACCGCCGGAATGCGTCCGTCCGATGTGGAGCTGGCGGTGCTCTACGACGCCTACTCCCCCATCGTGCTGCAGCAGCTGGAGGACTTCGGCCTCGCGCCCCGCGGGGAGTCGGGCGCGTTCGTCCGCGCTGGCGAGACGCTGCCTTCGGGCGCGCTGCCGGTGAACCCGCACGGCGGGCTGCTGTCCGAGGGGTATGTGCACGGTCTGAACAACGTCCTCGAGGCGGTGCGTCAGCTGCGCGGCGAAGGCACGAACCAGGAGCGCCGGCCGGGGGTGGCCCTGTGCACCGGGTTCGGAGGGAGCTACGGCAGCGCCGCGGTCCTGGTGGCCGGCTGAGCGAGCGCCTTCGCGAGGGCGGCGGCGTACTCGGCGACGATCCGCCGGGAGGTCGGCGCCTGTGGTGCGATCGCGTCGAAGCCGTGCGGTACGTCGGGCACGAGGTGCAACTCCACGCTGACGCCGGCGCGATCCAGGGCCATCGCGTAGGCCACGCCGGACTCACGGAGGTAGTCCAGGCCCGCCGTCAGGACGTAGGCGGGCGGCACACCGCGGAGGTCCCCCGCCAGTGAGGGCATTGCGTACGGTGAGACCGGCCCGTCGCCGACGTAGTGCCGCAGGATCTGATCGTTGTCCTCGGGCACGGACGCGATCAGCGGCCCCCCACGGTCGCGTGCCATGACCGCCACCGCCGCGGCGAGGTTGCCGCCTGCGCTTCCCCCGGCCACGGCGAGCCGGGCGCCGTCCCCGCCGGCGTGAGCCGCTGCCCAGCACGTGGCGGTGTATCCATCCTCGACCCGCCCCGCCGCCGTGGAACCAGTCACGCCCAGCAGCAGACCGGTCGAGCCGACGGGCCGGTAGCAGCGGATCGAGCCGTCCTCCCGCGGTGCATCGTGGTATCCGCGGGAGGACGCGGACCCGGCAGCGGCAGCGCGGCCAGCGCCGCTTCGATCTCCGGTTCCATCAGGTGCCCGCCAGCTCCTTCACCACCGGTGCGAAGGCGTCGAGGTCCTTGTCGTTGTGCAGCACGAAGTACGACAGGCCGTGCTCGTCCCGCCAGTAGCGGAGCTTGTCAGCCATCTGCGCGGTGTCGCCGAGCAGCACCTGTGGCGTGCTGTCCTGACGGGACAGGTTCACTGCGCTCCAGTTCTCCTTGTCGCTGGGCTCGCCGACCTGCTGCACGCTCGTGCCGATCTCGATCTGGTCGAACCGGTCTCCCGCGCCCTGGCGGATGTGCTCGACCTTCTGCAGGAACGCCTCCAGCCCGCCGTCGGTCTCGTCGGGGGCCGTGCCGTCCGCCTTGACCCGCAGCGTGAGGTTGACGTAGTCGGCGTACCGCCCGGCCAGGCGCAGCATCTTCGGGCCGCCGCCGGGCAGCATCAGCTTCGGGAACGGCTTCTGCACGGGCTTGGGCTCCTGCACCAGGTCGGTGATCCGGTAGTGCTTGCCCGCGAAGGAGAACGCTCCCTCGCTCCATACGCCACGCAGCACCTCCAGCGCTTCGGTGAAGCGCTCGAACCGCTCCTTCGGCGGGTCGAAGGGAAGCCCGGCGCCGTCGTAGTCGGCACGCATCCAGCCGGTGCCCAGGCCCACGTCCAAGCGTCCGTCGGAGAGCACGTCGAGCGTCGCCAGCTCCTTGCCCAGGACGACGGGGTGCCGGTAGTCGTTGGCGAACACCAGGGTGCCCACCCGCAGGGTGGTGGTCGCCGTCGCGGCCGCGGTCATCGCCGCGATGGGCGCGAAGCGCGGGCCGAGGAAGTGGTCGGGCACAAGCAGCGTGGAGAACCCGAGATCCTCCACGAGGCGGGCCCGCTCTGCCCACGCCCGCCCGGACCCGGCCTTGCGGACCACGACACCGAACCGGAACGGATGCCTCGCCATGTACAGCACCTACCTCGGAGGATCGACATTGAACCAACCAATTGCTTGGTCAAGAGCCTAGTGGCGGACGGCGCCCTCGTCAATCGAAGACGATCAGCGAACGCGCGACCTGCCCGGCGCGAAGGCGGTCAAGGGCGGTGTTGACGTCATCGAGGACCACGCGCTCGGTGACCAGGGGCTCGAGCTGGAACCGGCCTGTGCGCACCAGCTCGACCAACCGCGGCAGGTCGGCGGCAGGCGCGGCGTTCCCGCCCACGCATCCACGCAGGACCCGACCAGCGGCCAGGAGGCCGGCCGGCACGGCGACGGTCGCCACGGCCGGGCTGCCCACGAGAACCGTCGTCGCGCCGGGCCGGGTCGCCGCCATCGCCCGCGCGGCGACTCCGTCGGCGCCGGTCGCGTCGAACGCGTGACACACACCTGCCGGTTCAAGGGCATGCACCCGGTCCGCGAGTCCCTCGTCCGCGGGCAGCACCGCCGTCGCCCCCAGCCGCTGCGCCAGCTCGAGCTTGCCCGCCACGGTGTCGGCCGCGATGACCTGACCCGCACCGGCGAGTGCCGCCGCCTGCACCACGTTGAGGCCCACTCCGCCGCATCCGACCACCAGCACGCTGTCGCCGGGCCGCACCCGCGCCACGTTCCACACAGCGCCCGCGCCGGTGACGACCGCGCAGGTGAGAAGGGCGAGCGCGTCATGGAAGTCGTCCGCCGGCACAGGCACGAGCATCTGCTCGCCCACCACCACGTGCCCGGCGAACGACCCGATGCCGATGAACCCGGGCACCTCCCGCCCGTCGAGGACGAACGGAGGCCGCCCGTCGGCCAGCCGTCCGCTGATCGCGGCGCGGCGCGCCGGGTCCGTGCACAGGTGGGCCCGCCCCCGGGCGCACTCCGCGCACCGGCCACACGCGCGGTTCATCGCGACGAGCACGTGGTCACCCGGCACCACCGTCGTCACGCCCCGGCCGACCGCGTCGACGACCCCCGCGCTCTCGTGCCCCAGCACGACCGGCGGGCTCGGGTACAGCGGGTTCCGCCCGGACTGGACCTTGGCGTCGGAACCGCAGATCCCGGACGCGAGGATCCGGACCCGCACGTCACCCTCCCCCGGCTCGGCCACCTCGACGTCCCGCACCTCCAGCGGGGCGCCGAACTCGGTCAGGGTCGCGGCTCTCGTGCGCATCAGCTCTCCCCCGCGTGGTGGCACGCCACGAAGTGTCCGGGCGCCGACTCGCGCAGCTGGGGTTCCTCCGCCGCGCACCGCTCCGTCGCCAGCGGGCACCTCGTGCGGAAGCGGCAACCACTCGGCGGGTCGACCACCGAAGGCAGCTCGCGGGCGGCCGGCACCGGCCCCGGCGCGACCTCGGGATCGGGCACCGGCACCGACTCCAGCAACATCCGCGTGTACGGGTGGGCGGGCCGGGAGTAGAGGCTCTGGGTGGGCCCGATCTCGCACACCTTGCCGAGGTAGAGCACCATCACGCGGTCGCTGACCACCTTGATCACGCCCAGGTCGTGCGAGACGAACAGCACCGTGATCCCGTACTTCTCCTTCAGGTCCTCGATCAGGTTGAGGATCTGCGCCTGGACCGACACGTCCAACGCGGACACGGGCTCGTCGCAGATCAGCAGCTTCGGCTCCAGCACGAGGGCACGCGCGATGCTGATGCGCTGGCACTGCCCACCGGAGAACTGCCCGGGCCTGCGGTCGCCGACCGCCGTGGCGTCCAGCCCCACCGCGTCGAGCATTTCCGTCACCCGTGCCGACGCCGCCCGCTCGCCCCACACGCGGAGGCCTTCGGCCACGATGTCGCGCACTCGCCGCCGGGGGTTGAGCGCCGAGACCGGATCCTGCTGGATCACCTGCAACCGCTGCCGGACTCGCCGCAGACGGCGGCCGGCCAGGCCGGTGAGATCGACGCCATCGAACCGCACCGATCCCCGCGTCGGCGGCGGCAGCTGGAGGATCGCCCGCGCGGTGGTCGATTTGCCGCACCCCGACTCGCCGACCAGTCCCAGCGTCTCGCCCTCCCGCACGTCGAAGCTCAGGCCCGACACGGCGTGCGCGACCTTGCCGCGCGTCAGCGGATACTCGACGTGCAGGTCCTCCACTCGCAACAGCGCATCGCCCTCGCGCAGCGCCGCGGTTCCGGAACCGGCCATCAGGCGTCCCCCTTCCCGGCCGGGTTGTGACAGGCGACCAGGTGGCCCCCGCCGATGTCCGTCAACTGGGGAACCCGCTCGCGGCAGCGGTCCAGCGCATGCGCGCACCGTGGCGCGAACCGGCAGCCCGGTGGTGGGTCGACCAGGTCGGGCGGCCGGCCCGGAATGGCTTCGAGCCGGGTGTGCGGCGCGAACTCCACCCGCGGGGTCGACCGCAGCAGACCGTCGGTGTAGCGGTGCCGGACCGCCCGGAAGAGGTCCTTCGTCTCCGCCGACTCGACCATGCGCCCGGCGTACATCACCGCCACCCGGTCGGTGTGGCCGGCGACCACGCCGAGGTCGTGGCTGATCAGGATCATGGACATCCCCCGTTCCTGCTGCAGGGTGCGCAGCAGCTCGAGGATCTGCCGCTGGACCGTGACGTCGAGCGCGGTGGTCGGCTCGTCGGCGATGAGCAGCCGCGGCTCACACGACAGCGCGATCGCGATCATCACGCGTTGCCGCATGCCGCCCGACAACTCGTGCGGGTACTGCCGGAGCCTGCGCACCGGATCGGCGATGCCCACCTGGGCCAGCAGGTCCGCCGCGGCCTCCCGGGCAGCCTTGCGGCCGCGCCCCAGGTGCTGCCGTTGCGGGTCCGCGATCTGATCCCCGATGCGCCGCACCGGGTTCAGCGACGTCGCCGGGTCCTGGAAGATCATCGCCAGCTGCGGGCCCCACAACTTTCGGGCCTCGGCGGGCGGCAGGGAGAGGATGTCCCGGCCCCGCCACTCGATGCGCGATCCGGCACCGACCGACGCGGTGACGGGAAGCAGGTCCATCACGGTCCGCACCAGCACCGACTTGCCCGATCCCGACTCCCCGACGATGCCCAGGCACTCCCCCTCGTCGAGTTGGAACGACACGCCGTCCACAGCGCGCACCGCACCTCGCGGCGTCCGGAAGACGGTGTGCAGGTCGTGCACCGCCAGCAACGGGTTCACCGGACCTCCCCTGCGCTGCGCGGGTCCCAGTGCCGGCGCGTCCAGTCGCCGACGCGGTTGAGGGCCAGGACCGTCAGGAACAACACCGCGCCCGGGCCGAAGACGAGATGCGGGTGGTCGCGGAAGTCCTGCTGCCCGGCCGCGATCATGTTGCCCCACGTCGGTTCCGGTCGCTGGATGCCCAGCCCCAGGAAGCTTAGCGACGCCTCCGCCACGACCAGCACCGCGACCACGATGAAGGCGTACGACAACGCCGACAGCGCGACGTTGGGCACTAGTTCGCGGAACAGGATGCGCGACCCGCGCGCACCGAGCGCCCTGGCCGCGAACACGAACGGCCGTTGCGCGTAGACCATCGTGTTCGCCCGGGCGATCCGGAAGAACGTCGGCACCGCGAGCACGCCGAGCACGATCGTCGTGGTGCCCACCGCCGGATGGACGACCGAGGCGAGCGCCAGCAGCAGCACCAGTGGCGGGAAGGCCAGCAACGCGTCATTGCCGAGGTTGAGGACGCCGTCGACCTTGCCCCGGTAGTAGCCGGCCACCACGCCGAGC
Source organism: Amycolatopsis sp. 3B14 (assembly GCF_050958625.1). Lineage (NCBI taxonomy): Bacteria > Bacillati > Actinomycetota > Actinomycetes > Pseudonocardiales > Pseudonocardiaceae > Amycolatopsis > Amycolatopsis sp. 3B14. The sequence continues at coordinate 110,117 of NZ_JBHZEN010000036.1, read as the reverse complement.
AGACCGCCGACCACCAGGCCCAGTGCCGCCGCGCCCAGCCCCACGACCAGTGACACCCGGGCGCCGAACACCACCCCGGTCAGCACGTCCAGCCCCTGCCGGTCCGTGCCCAGCGGATGCGCCGAGAACAGGTCGACGCCCTGCAGGATCGGCTCATCGAGGGCGCGAGCCGGGTCCCGCCCCTCGGGCAGCGGCAGGACGTCGGCCAGCGCCGCGGCGAACGCGACGATCCCGAGCCAGACCACGGCGGGCCAGACACCCAGGCGCGGTAACCGCCGCCACTTCGCTGTGGTGCCGGCGGTGGACGAGGGGGCGAAGTCAAGTGCGGCCATGACGTGTCCTCGGGTCAAGTGCGAGGTAGGCGAGGTCGACGAGCGCGTTGACCACCACGTAGAGCGTGGCGATCAGCAGCACCGCGGCTTGCAGCACGAGGTACTCCTTCTTGGCCACCGCGTCGACGATGAGCGTGCCCATCCCCGGCAGCCGGAAGATGGTTTCCACGATCACCGTGCCGCCGAGCAACCGGCCGAAGCTGATCCCGGCGACCGTGATGAGGGAGAACGACGACGGGCGCAGCGCCTCCTTGACCAGGATGTGCCGCACCGGCATGCCCTTGGCCCGCGCGGCGAGAACGAAGTCCTCCTGGAGAGTCGTGGCCATGTCGTTGCGCAGCAGCCGGGTCAGCTGGGCGCTTTCCACCAGCGCCAGGGTGAGCACCGGCAGGAACACGCTGCGCAGGTTGTCACCGATCCCCGCGGTGCCGATCCGGGCGAAACCCTGCCGCGGGAACGACGGAAGCACCAGGACCAGCACGATCCCGCCGGCCAGCACCGCCCCGGCCAGCGCCACCCGCCGCCACGGCGCGTTGCGATGGCGCCCGGCCACCGCCGCGTAGGCGATCGAGAACGCGGCGATGGCAGCCACACCCACGATCAGGCCCTTCACCACCCCCGGCCGGAACACCACGAAGAAGATCAGCAGCAGCGCCAGCAGGAAGCTCGGCACCGAGATCAGGCCAAATGACGCCGCGGTCGTGACCCGGTCGAACCCGCGCCCGAACCGATGGGCCGACCAGGACGCGACCGGCACGCTGATGACCAGCGACAGCATCGTGGCCAGCACCGCGATCTCGACGGTGACCGGTAGCCGGGCCGCGATCAGGTCGGCGACGTCCTGCACGGGCGGCACGAAGGTCCGCCCGAAGTCGCCGTGCAGCAGACCGCCGAGCCAGTCCAGGTACCGGGTCACGGCCGGGCGGTCGACTCCCAGCGCCGCCCGCACCTGCGCGTACTGCTCCGGCGTGCCTTCAGGTCCCACCACGGCGACCGCGGGATCGCCGGGCACCAGGTCGATGAGCACCGCCGTGCCGATGCTGACCAGGACCAGCACCGGCACGACGCGGAGCACGATCCTCGCAACTCCACCGATCATCGCCGGCCCTCAGGACCCGTCGCTGACGAAGGCCTTGTCGAACCGGACGATGCTGCCCCGGCTCAGCTGCAGACCGCCGACGCGGTCACGGTGGACGACGGACTCCTCGACCGCCGCCAGGTTGGCCGCGAAGGGGTCTGCGTTGAACGCCAGCTGCATCCGGCCCAGGACGGCCTTTTTCTCGTCCGTCGACGCCGCGGCCCGCAACTCGCCCAGCTCGTGGTCGATGTCCGGATTGCGGTAGCTGTAGTAGTTCGCGGGCGACGCGCTGTTGAGCTGGCGGTTGATCGACGCCCAGGTCCCTTCCGCGAAGAACTGCGGCCCCCACAGCGCGAGCTCGTAGTCCCGATCGACGGTCACCCGCTTGATGACGTCCTGCAGCGGCTGGGAGGTGTCCATGCGAACGGTGAAGCCGACCGATTCCAGTTGAGCCTTGACCGCGATGGCCTCGTTCACGCGTGTGGGCGTGTTGTCGGCGACCAGGCCGATCGTGCCGTCCCACCCGGCGGCCCGGCCCTGCGCGACCAGCTGCCGGGCGAGCGCCGGGTCGTGGGCCGGACCCTGCTCCCCGCCGTAGAGACCGGGTGTATCCGGGTGGACCAGCGCCGAAGTGGCCGGTGCGGTGCCGTTGAAGACGCGCTGGTTGACGCCCTGCGGGTCGACGGCAGCCACCACCGCCCGCCGCACGGTCAGGTTCGCGGTCGCCTTGCCCGCCGCGCTGTTCATGATCACGCCCTCGCCGTAGTTGATCAGCGTGGACAGGTCGTGGTACCCGGCCTGCCGGGCCTCGGCGATCACCTGCGGCTCCCGGAGGAAGGCCACGTCGAGCTCGCCGTTGGCCAACGCCTGGTAGGTCGCCTCCGCGCCGGCGACACGCACGAAGCGCAGCGTCTGGACGCACACCGGGCCACCCCAGTAGTCCGGTTTGGCCTTGAGCACGATCTCCTCACCAGGCGCGTAGCGCTCCACCTCGTACGGCCCGACGCCACCCCCGGCGGGGTTCTTCGCGAATCCGTCCGCACCGCGCTGCTGCACCACGCGCGGGTTGGTGATCATGCCGACGTCGGTCGCGAGCACGTGCGGGAAATCGGGGTACGGCGCGTTGAGCGTGAACCTGACCGTGTGCGGGTCGACGACGTCGACCGCGGAGACGACCGCGACCTCGCCCCGCGAGGCCTGGGCGTTGTCCGGCGCCTGGTGGCGCGCGATGCTGGCCTTGACGTCGTCCGCGGTCAGGGGATCCCCGTTGCCGAACTTGACGCCCGGGCGCAGCGTCAGGGTCCAGTGGACGAATCCGGCGTCCGGTTCGAGTGACTGCGCCACCCGCGGTTCGTAGGCCTGCTTGGTCGCGTTCCAGTCGATCAGGGTGTCGAACAACGCGGTGATTTCCGTGCCGCCGGTCACGGCGTTGCCCGGCTGTCCCACCGGGTCGAGCCCGCGTGGTTCGGAGTAGGTGCCCATCGTGACGGTCCCGCCGGCCCGGTCCGGCGTGCACGTGCCGTCTGCCGCGGCCGAGCCGCCGTCCTGGCCGCTCCCACACGCGGTGGCGAGTGTGACCAGTACTGCCCCCGAGAGTGCCGCGACGCTGCGTTTGCCTCTCATGGCTGCCTCTTCCTGTCAGCCGCCGAGCCCGGCGGCGCGGAGTTGAGCAAGCATGCGCTTGGTTGAGTAGGAAGAATCCGCGATGGAGGGCCGCGCGTCAACAGTCGCGACCCAAGCTTGACCTTGCCGCCGGGCCATCCGCCGCCTACGCTAACCAAGCGAGCGCTTGGTTTCTCGACGAGGAGGGCCGCTTGAAACCGATACCCAGCTGGGGAACCGTGCCGCGGATGCTGCGGGCGACCGCCGAGGAACGTCCGGACACCGTGGTCTGCCTCGACGGCGACGTCCGGCTCACTCAACGGGATCTTCGCGCATTCGCCGCGCGGGTGGCCAGGTCACTGATCGCACTCGGCGTCGGCCCCGGTGACCGGGTGGCGGTGTGGGCGCCCAACACCTGGGAGTGGGTCGTCACCGCGTTCGGGATCTGGGACGCCGGGGCGATCATCGTGCCGCTGTCCACCCGCGGCAAGGGCATCGAGACCGCCGAGCTGCTGCGCCGGACCGGGTGCTCGGTGCTGGTCACGACCGAGGGGTTCCTCGGCCGGTCCTCGGTGGACATGCTGGCCGAGGTCGCCGGTCCGGCGCGAGGCGAACTGCCCTTCGCGGACCTGCCGGAGTTGCGCCACGTCGTCGTGCTGGGCACCCCGCGCACCGGGCCGGGGCTGCTGCCCTGGCCCGAGTTCCTCGCCGCGGGCGAGGCCATCACCAGCGCCCACGCCGAGGATCGCGCGCTGGCGGTGGAACCGGGCGATCCGTTCGAGATCCTGTGCACCTCCGGGACTACCGGCGCACCCAAGGGCGTGGTTCTCGACGGCAGCCAGATCATGCGCGCCTACTGGGACTGGGCCGAGGTGATCCGGCTCGGGGCAGGCGACCGGTACCCGATCGTGAGCCCGTTCGCCCACGGGTTCGGCATCAACGCCGGGCTGCTGGTCTGCGTCCAGCGCGGCGCCACGATGGTGCCGGTCCCGGTCTTCAACCCCGACGCCGCCTTCGACCTCATCGAGGACAACCGGCTGAGCGTCCTGGCCGGACCGCCGAGCTTGTTCGCCCGCATGCTGGGCCGCCCCGACCTCCCGCGGCGCGACCTGTCGTCGTTGCGGGTGGCGGTCGTCGGCGCGGCCACCGTCCCGACCGAGCTGGTGCGCGCGATGCAGACGACCATGGGTTTCGAACAGGTCGTCAACGCCTACGGCCTGATCGAAGGTTCGTGCGTGACGATGACCCGGGCGGAGGACCCACCGGAGACGATCGCAGCCACCGCCGGGCGCCCCATGCCCGGCGTCGAAGTACGCATCGCCGGCGACGACGAGCAGCCCCTGCCCGCCGGGGAACGCGGCGAGATCCTTGTCCGTGGCTACGGGGTCATGCACGGCTACTGGAACGCGCCGGATCTGACCGCGGCCGCGATCAACGACGACGGCTGGCTGCGGACGGGCGACATCGGGGTGCTCGACGAGGCAGGGAACCTGTCCATCGTGGACCGGAAGAAGGAGATGTTCATCTGCAACGGGTTCAACGCCTACCCGGCGGAGATCGAGAACCTCCTGCTGCACAATGACGCCCTCGACCAGGTCGCCGTGGTCGCGGTCGACGACGCGACGCAGGGCGAGGTGGCCTGGGCCTACGCGGTGCCGGCGCCGGGCGCGGATCCCGACGAGGAAGCCGTCATCACCTGGGCCAGGAACACGATGTCGAACTACAAGGTCCCCCGGCGGGTGGTGTTCGTCCCGCAACTCCCGACGACGCCGAACGGCAAGATCGACAAGGCGAAGCTGCGCGAGGCGGCGAGGGCGAACCTGACACCGGCAACGTGAGGTTGCGAACGGCATCGACTCTCTGGATGGGCACAGTCGGTACGGCTGTGCCCATCGGTGAACGACTGCGCCTGGCGGCCGCGTGCGGCTACGACAGCACCTCCGCGCTTCCCACCGAAATTGCCAAGAACCCGCGCCGCTTGCGGACGCTCGCCGAGTCCCTGGGAATCGAGCTGATCGCGCTCGATCCCCTGGTCTCGTGGCTGCCGGACTGGGAGCCGCTTCCCGGGGCGTGCGGCGATTCCGTCCGGCAGGCCTTCATGACCGCCATGAACGGGCTCGACGTGAGCCGGGTTCTGCAGATCGCGGCGTCCTCCGGGTGCACGGGAGTGTCGGCCGTGGAGCCATACGGCCGGCGCGTACCGGTGGACCGGGGCGGTGTGGCGTTCGCAGCGCTCTGCGACCAGGCGGCCGAACACGGCCTCGTGGTGCGCCTCGAGCCGATGCCCTACAGCGGAATTCCCGACTACGAGTCGGCGTTGTCGATCATACGGGCAGCAGGTCGCGCGAACAGCGGGCTCGTCCTGGACACCTGGCACTTCTTCCGTGGCGGCTCCAGCCTGCCGTTGCTGGATGACCTTCCCCTCGAACACCTCGTGGTCCAACTGTCCGACGCCCCGGCCGCGCCGGAGCCCGACCTGTGGGCGGAAGCCTCGCAGCGCCGGTTGTTGCCGGGCGCGGGCGCGCTCGATCTGCGAGGCGTTCTCAAAGCTCTGCGAGAACGCGGGTTTTCCGGTCCGGTCGGGCCCGAGGTCGTCTCGACCGGCCTGTGGTCGTTGGGGGCCGCCGAAGCGGCCCGGCAGGCGGCTGCGGCCTGCCGGGCGCTGCTCGATGCATCGCCCTGACCGGGCGAGCCGGCCGCTCACGGCTCAGTGCGGCCGGCAAGGGGTCCGGTGGCCGCCGGGCGCTGGCGGGATCGCCCCCGTCAGGCGATCCCGCCGGCATGGTCGTCACCCGGCGGCCACCGGAGTCTTCGCGCCGATGCGGTCCATCACCTCGTCAGCCACCTCCGCGAGCGCGTCGCGGTAGCGGTGCACCTCCTCGACCGTGCTGGTCTCGGGGAGGCCGTACACGCTCAGGCTGATCGCGACCGCGCCGGTCTCGTCGAACACGGGGACCTGCACGTTCCGCACGTCGTACGCCTGTCCGGGCGCCAGCTCCGCCGGCTCGTACAAGCCACCCAGCGCGCTGATCAGGTTCCGCACCTGCTCCCGGCGTTCAGCCTCGGCGGTCATGCCCGCGCCGTAGGTGCGCGCGAGCTCCGCCTCCACCCGCGAGTGCAGGTCGCTCCCGAGACCGACCGACCAGCGACGACGGCGCACCCGCTCGAGTGCCGTGGCGAACTCGGCACGCTGCTCCGGGGACACGGTCGCGAGCCGCGCCGTGACCTTCTCCTCCGGTTCCCACGCGAGGTAAATCGCGCCGAGCGGCGGGACCAGCGGGATGCGCTGCCCCACCCGCGTCGGCGGGTGCGTCCCGTGCGGGCGGATTCCCGCGCCGGCCAGCAGCACGATCTCCTCGCCCGCGACCGTCGCCGCATTGCACTCGACGCCGAAGCGGTCGGCGATCCGTTCCATGCCCGGGCGGGCGAGATCGACCACCCGCAACTGATTGGCCAGCCCCGGTTCGATCGGCGCGGCCAGTGAGGCCGAGTGGAACCTGCCGTACCCGCCCTGGAAGAACACCAGCGGCAGGTCCGTACCCGGCGCCTCCAGGGCACGCACCCGGCCGAGCACGATGTAGTGGTCCCCCGCCTCGATCACCGACTCCAGGTCGCAGTCGATCCAGGCCAGCGCACCGTTCAGGACGGGGGACCCACTGGGCGCGGGCTGCCAGCTCAGGGCCGCGAACTTGTCCGCGCCGCGGGTGGCGAAGGTCCGGCACACGGTTTCCTGCTCGTGGGTGAGCACGTTGACGCAGAACCGTCCCGCCTCCCGGATCCGGGGAAAGCTCGTGGACGACTTGTCGGGCAGGAACGCCACCAGCGGCGGGTCGAGCGACACCGACGTGAACGACCCCACCGCCATGCCCGCCGGCTCACCCTGCGGGTCGATGGCCGTCACAGCCACGACCCCGGTCGGGAAGTTGCCCAGCACACGCCGGAAATGCCGGGGATCGAACGACTCCGCCATCACACCCACCTCATTTCGGGCCGTACACGACGAACGGGTTGCCCCACGGATCGGTGAGCACGGCACGGATCTCGTGCGGCCCCTCCGCCGGTTCACGCACCACCGTGGCGCCGGCCTCCGACAGGGCGCGCACCGCGGCGGGAACGTCGGTCACTTTGTAGGACGCCGCGGGCCGCCCCTGCGTCACGTCCTCCTCCGGGCCGGCCAGCGCCAGCGTCGCGCGGCCGCCGTCGAGCGCGGCATACCGGTCGCCGTCGGCGAACTTCAGCGGCAGCCCCAGCGCGTCGCGGTAGAACGCGACTGCCTTGGCCACATCGGTCACCGGGTACAGGACGTTGCCGATCTCAGTCATCTGCTGTGCCTTTCTGGTAGCCGCCGCCGTGCGCGAAGATCTCGCGCGGGTTGACGACGAGCATCTGGTCCACCTGCTCCCGGGTCACCCCGCGCGCCAGCAGCGCGGGCACCACGTCCTGGCTGATGTGCAGCCAGTGCCAGTTCGGGTGCTGCCTGCGGCGCTGCTCCGGATCGGACATGTCCGACCAGCACGACGTGTCGTGCGAGAGCACCATCCGGTTCGCGTGCCCGCGCCGGCACATCTCCACGACGATCTCGACCCGCTTGTCGAACGGGACGGTCTCCAGCCCGAAGCGGTCCATGCCGAGGTAGGACCCCGCCGCGACCAGCTGTTCGAGGTAGTCGAAGTCGTCGGTGTCGCCGCAGTGGCCGATGACCACGCGCGACAGGTCGACCCCCTCCTCGGCGAACACCCGCTGCTGGTCCAGCCCGCGCCGGGTGCCGGCGTGGGTGTGCGTGGTGATCGGCACGCCGGTGGCCAGGTGCGCCCGCGCGACCGACCGCAGGGTCCGTTCCACGTCGACGGTGAGACCGTCCACATCGGTCACGCACTTGAGCATCGCCGCCCGGATCCCGGTGTCCCCGATGCCCTCGGTGATGTCCCGCACGAAGTACTCGAACAACAGGTCCGGACCGCCGAGCGGTGCGCCGGGGCCGCGGAAGTGGAAGTACACCGGCAGCTCGTGCAGGACGTAGGCGCCGGTCGCCACGACGATGTTCACCTCGCTGCGCCGGGCGACCTCGGCGACCCGCGGCACGTACCGCCCGAGGCCGAACACGGTCAGGTCCACGATCGTGTCGACGCCGGCCGCCTTGGCCGCCGCCAGCCGCTTCACCGCCTCCTCGATCTGCACGTCCTCGTCCCACCCCGGGGCAGGCCAGTTCTCGCGCACCTCGGGGCTGGTGACGAAGACGTGCTCGTGCATCAGCGTCGTGCCGAGCTCGTCCACCGGCACCGGGCCGTTCGCGGTCGGCACCGTCGGCGCGCTCATCGCACGGTCTCCGGATGCACGATGTGGTTCTGCGCGTGCCACGGCTGGTGCGCCTGGAACCCGCCGTCCACGATGATGGTCTGGCCGGTGATGTACTTCGCGGCGGGCGAGGCGAGGAACACGATCGTCTCCGCGAGATCGCGCGGCTCGGCGAAATCGGGGACGAGCAGGTTCGCGTCGTAGGCCTCGAGCTTGTCCCGCGACAGGTTCTTGCGCGCCGTGGGACTGAGCACGAGACCGGTCGCCACGGCGGCGCACCGGATACCGAGCTTGCCGTGACTGGTGGCGATCGACCGGGTCAGCGAATACTTCGCCGCCATCGACGCCGCGTAGGCGACGTGCACGGTGTCGCCGCTGAAACCCGAGGTTGAGCCGACGTTGACGATCGACCCGCCCCCGCTCTCGATCATGACCGGGATCGCGTGCCGCGCGCCGTACACCGCGCCGTAGAAGTTGACCGCGAACGTCCGGTCCCAGTTCCACTCCGGCGTGCTGACGATGTCCAGGTCGGTGACGTGGATGTCGTGGTCGTAGACGACGGCGTTGTTGACCAGGACGTCGATGCGGCCGAACGTCGCGGCGGTCTCCTCGACCATCCGGCGCACCTCGTCCTCGACCCCGACATCGGCCACCACGGTGTGCGCCTGTCCCCCGGCCTCGGTGATCTCGGCCGCGGTCTGCTTGGCGCCGTCGCCGTTGATGTCGTTGACGGTCACCGCGTACCCGCGTGCCGCGAGCAGCAGTGCGGTCTCCTTGCCGATTCCCTGGGCCGCCCCCGTCACGATGGCCACCTGGTTCACGAGCGCCTCCTCGCCAGTGTCGCAGCCGTGTCGATTTCGAGGTCGTCACCGAGCACGACCCCGTAGGCGGACTCCGCGGCCGCGCGCGAGACCTTGCCCGCCAGCACGTCCGCGCGGACCGCCTCGGCGGGCCGGTCGTGCGGATCACCCAGGCCGCCGCCCCCGGTCGTCTCCACGACGAACGCCTCCCCCGCCCGGAAGGGCTCGTTGTTCACCTTCGACTCCAGGCGTTCCGTCACCCCGTCGGCGGTCAGCCGGTAGAACCCGCCCGGCACCCCGGGGCGTCCACCGTCGCGTCCCGGCGGTCCCGTCCGCAGGCGGTCCCCGCGGGTCGTGACGTAGGCGTCGGCGAGCAGCCGGAACACCGTGCGGGTGCCCAGACCGCCGCGCCACCGCCCGGCGCCGCCGGAGTCGGGCAGGTATTCCACCGCCTCCACCACGAACGGGCACCGCACTTCGACCGGTTCCACCTGCGGCACCGAGTTCCGGCCCAGTCCGAAGTGGACTCCGGTGGCGTCGGGGCCGTCCTTGCCGTGCCGCGCGCCGACGCCGCCGTACTCGTAGGCCAGGTGCACCCAGTAGGGCGCCTGCTGGGCGGCGATGGAGAACGGCTGCAGGATGCCCGAGGCGGCGATGGCCCGCTCGGGCACCGCGTCCGACATCGCCTGGAAGACCGCTTCCATGGCCGCGTAGGCCGGCAGGAACCGCCCGCCGCACGGGTAGGGCGAGGTGGCGTTGAGGAGGCTGCCCTCCGGCAGGCGCACGTCCAGCACCCGCAGGCACCCGTCGTTCATCGGGATCGTCGGATCGAGGAAGCAACGTGCGGCGAACACCGCCGCTGCCAGTGACTGCGACAGGCTGGCGTTGACCGCCGCGGCCACCTGGTCGTCGGTGCCGGCGAAGTCGAGCACCAGGCGGTCACCCTCGGCGGTGACCGCGACCTGCACCGTGTAGGACTGCCCGGGATGGATGCCGTCGTCATCGATCACGTAGGACGAGCGGTACTCGCCGTCCGGGAGCTCGGCGATGGCCGCCCGGGTCCTCGCCTCCGTGTAGGAGAGGTAGGACTCGACACCGGCGGCGAACCGGGCGGCACCGTGTTCCTCGATGAGGGCTTCCACGCGGCGGGCGGCCGTGGTCGCGCCCGCGATCAGGGCACGCACATCCCCGAGGACCTTCTCCGGTGTCCGGCTGTTGAGCGCGAGGATGCCGGTGATCGACTGCTCGAGCCCGTCCGCGGTGGCGATGCGCACCGGCGGGAGTTGCAGACCCTCCAGGAAGATCTCCGTGGCCAGCGAGGCCATGCCGCCCGCCGAGGCCCCGCCGATGTCGGACACGTGGATCAGCGTCGCGGTGAAGTACTCCACGGTTCCGTCCACGAACACCGGGCGGAAGATCAGCAGGTCGTTGGTGTGGATTCCGCCCTTGTAGGCGTCGTTGGTGACGAACACGTCGCCGGGCCGCATGGTCTCGACCGGGATGTCGGCCAGCAGGTAGGGCACCGCCACCGACAGGGCCATGCTGTTCATCAGCGTGGTCGCCATCGAGTGCGCGATGAGCCTGCCGTCCTTGTCCAGGATCGCGGCGGAGGCGTCCGAGCCCTCCACGATGAAGGTCGAGTAGGCCGACTTCACCACCACGATGCTGGCCTCTTCGGCAGCCACCACCAGGGCGTTGCGCAGCACCTCGGCGGTGAGGTCGTCGGCGATCACTCCGGTCATCGGGTGGCCTCCTTCCGGGTCAGAACCACGGTGAACGTCTCGTCGACCTGGGCCGACCAGTTCGGCGGGACGACGATCGTGGACTCGTGGTCGCCGATGATCGCCGGGCCGTCCACGCGGGTCCCCGGCGCCACGGCATCGCGGTCGAGCACCGGGGTCTCCCGGTACTCGCCGTACTCGGCGAACCACACTGGCCGGGTGCTCGCGGGAGCGCCGGTCCCGGCGGGTCGTCGCCCGAGCGGGACCCTCGGCACCTTCTTCGTCACCCGCACCCGGAAGCTCACCAGCTCGAGGGGGCCCCGAAGGGCGATGCCGTAGGCCTGGCGGTAGCTGTCGAAGAACACTTCCCTGAGCTCGCCGAACGTCTCGCCGGTGAGCGGCCAGGACGGCAGGTCGACCCGGATCTCGTGCGCCTGGCCGACGAACCGGACGTCGACCGACCGGCTCACCTCGACGTCACCGGCGTCGAGCGCCACCCCGAGGTCGTCCGCCGCGCTCCGTTCCAGATCGCCGAAGATCAGCTCCAGCTCGCCGAAGTCGCCGCGTGGCTCCGGCAGGACGCGGGTCACCACGCCGTCGGTGCTCAGGTCGGTGGCCAGCAGTCCGACCGCGGAGCCGACACCGCACGAGGGCGGCACGATCACGGTCGGGATGTCGAAGCGCTCCGCCACCCGGGCGGCGTGCATGGGGCCCGCTCCTCCGGAGGCGACCACCGCGAACCCGCGCGGGTCCACCCCGCGCTGCACCGTCACGACGTGCACCGCCGAACCCATCGTGGCGTTCGCGATCTCGTGGACGGCGTTCGCCGCCTCGGCCACCGACACGCCGAGCGGCCCGGCGAGCCGGTCGGCGACCGCCTTCTCAGCCAGTTCCGGGTCCAGCCGCATCGTCCCGCCGGCGAACGTCGCCGGGTCCAGGTAACCCAGCACCAGGTTCGCGTCGGTCACCGTGGGCTCGGCGCCGCCGAGCGCGTAGCAGGCCGGCCCGGGCGACGAACCCGCCGAGCGGGGGCCGACCCGCAGCGCACCGCCGTCGTCGACCCACGCGATGCTGCCGCCCCCCGCGCCGACCTCGGCCAGGTCGATAGCGGGGACCTTGATCGGCACCCCGGTGCCGGCGCGGCGGCCGCCGAAACTGCCCTTCCCGCCGACGTGGAACTCGTGGGTGATGTCGGGCACGCCGTCGCGGACCACGCACGCTTTCGCCGTGGTCCCGCCCATGTCGAACGAGATGACGTCACGGTGCCCGGCCGCGAGCCCGGTGAAGCGCGCCGCGATGACTCCCGCGGCCGGGCCGGACTCGATTGTGGCCACGGCCCGCCGCCCGGCCAGGTCCGCCGACATCACCCCGCCGCCGGACTCCATGACCTGCACCCGGCACCGCACACCGAGATCGGCCAGCCGCGCCTCCAGGCCGGCCAGGTAGGAAACCATGATCGGGCCGATATAGGCCGACATCAGCGTGGTGGTCGAGCGCTCGTACTCGCGCATCTCGGGCCAGATCTCCGACGAGGCCACGACCGTCGCTCCGGCCGGCAGCTCCTCGCGCAGGATCTCGGCCACACGGCGCTCATGGACCGGATTGGCGTAGGAGTGCAGCAGCGACACAGAGACGGAGCGGATGCCCCGGCTCGTGATCCGGCCCGCGATCGCCCTGACCGCGCCCTCGTCCAGGTCACGGAGCACCTTGCCATCCGCACCCACCCGCTCCGGCACCTCGAAGCAGTCCTCCACCGGGACCGGCGAGGCGGGCGGGTCGAAGCGCAGGTCGAACCGGTCCTCCTCGACCCGGGCGTAGCGGCCCAGCGGCAGCATGCTGCGGAACCCGAGCGTGGTGACATGGGCGACGCGCACGCCCTGCCCCTCGAGGATCGCGTTGGTGGCCAGTGTCGTGGCGTGCACGACGCGGCCGACCTGCTCGGGCCGCACCCCGGCGGCGTCCAGGGCCGACCGGACGCCGGTGACGATGCCCCGGGCCGGGTCGTCGTGGGTGCTCAGGGTCTTGGCCACCGCGGCCTGCCCGTCGGGCCCGGCGAGCACGACGTCGGTGAAGGTTCCACCGACGTCCACGCCGAGCGCGTAACTCTGGTCCAAGATGTCCACTCGGGTCGCTCCTACTTCGCGTTCATTCCGGCGTCGACCGGCAGGACGACCCCGGTGACGTACTTGGCCTCGTCCGACGCCAGCCACAGGACGGCGTGGGAGATGTCGCGGGGCTCCACCCACGGGATGGGCAACAAGTTGGTGGCGGTGAAGCTGTCTTCGACGTCGCTCTTGGCCGGATGCTCCAGGTCCGGCCGGAAAACGCGGAACGTGGTGTCGTTGATGATCATGTCGGTGTCGACGTTGCCGGGGTGGATCGTGTTGACGCGGATGCGGTGCTCGGCGAGTTCCATCGCCAGCGTCCGCGCGAGGCCGACAACCCCGTGCTTCGACGCGGCGTAGTTCCCGTAGTTGGGCACCCCCTTGAGCCCGGCGGCGGAGCTGGTGATGATCACGGATCCGCCCTCGCCCGTGGCGAGCAGGTGGGGAACCGCGGCCCGGATGGTGTGGAACACGCCGGTGAGATTCACGTCGATCGTGGTCTGCCACAGCTCGTCGGACATCTCCCAGAGCTTGCCCGGCATGCCGAAGATCCCCGCGTTGGCGACGACCACGTCCAGCCGTCCCAGCTCTGCCACCCCGTCGGCAACCGCCCGGGTCAGCGCGGCCCCGTCCCGCACGTCGGTTCGCGACGTCACGATGCGGCGACCGAGCTTCTCCACCAGCGCCTGGGTCTCGGCCAGGTCCGCCTCGGTAGCCCCCGGGAACGGCACCGTCGCCACCGGTCCCGCGATGTCGACGGCGATGATGTCGGCGCCCTCCTCCGCCAGCCGGACGGCGTGCGCCCTGCCCTGGCCTCGAGCCGCTCCGGTGACGAGTGCGACCTTTCCTGCCACACGTCCCATGACTGCCTTCCTTCCTTCAGCCGCAACCGAGTGCGCGGGCCACAGCCGGCATCCAGCGCACGATGGGGTAGGACTCCCAGCGCGGCGGCTCGATCCACAGCACGTCGTCGTTCTCCCAGTTGAGCGTCACCCGCGGGTGCGCGGTCTCGCACCGGTACGAGTGCACCCGCCAGAACCCGCCACGCGGGTCGGGCAGCCGGAGCACGGGACCAGCCACAAAGGACTCCAGATCGGCACGGCCCAGCCCCGTCTCCTCCCGCACCTCGGTCACCGCCTGCGCGACCGGCGGGGCGCCGGCCGGGACGAACCCGGTGACGCAGTGCCAGCGCCCGCGGTCGGACGCGACGGCCATACTGCGCCGCAGCAGGCACATCCGGCCGCGGTGAGTGAGCATCACCGCGACCACGTCGCCGCGCGGACCGATCACGGCGCTACCCACCCAGACCAGTCAACCGCTCGACCATGCGGCGGCGCAGCGAGTAGGGCGTGAACTTCGCGAGCCACGAAGCCACCACGTCATCGGCGCCGAGGCGCGTGCGCAACGGGGGCCGGGGACCATCCAGGACATCGCAGATCCGCAGGGACGCCTTGTAGCTCCCCCTGCTGTAGCGGCCCAGCCCGGTGAGCTTCGGTAGCGCGCGCTCGGCGAACCCGCGGTAGGCGCTCGACGGCGGAAGCACCGGCACGGTCGCCCCTCCGAAGCCCGTGTCGTGGTTGCCGGGCTGGAACACCACCACGTCGACCCCGAAGGGTCGCACCTCGATCGCGAGCGCCTCACACCAGCCTTCCAGCGCCCATTTCGTCGCCGCGTAGACCGAGAACATCGGGTGCGGAACGTTGACCGCGTTGCTCGACACGACCCCGATGCGCGCGGATCCGTCGGCGCGCAGCGCGGGCAGGACCCGCTGGGTCAGGTCCATGACACCCACGAGATTGGTCTCGAGCACGTGCCGGTACACCTCGGCGGGAAGGTCCTCGAAAAAGCCGGTGGTGGTGTAGCCGGCGTTGTGCAGGATCGCGGTGAGCCGTCCACCGGTGGCGTCGAGGAGGTGCCGTGCGGCCTCGGACCGAGAGGCTTCCGAGGCCACGTCGAGGGGCACGACCTCGAGGGCGGACTGCGGCGCGCCCACCCGGTCGGCCAGCTCGCGCAGACGGTCCTGTTTCGCCGTGTCCCGCATGGACGCGAAGACCTGCCACCCCCGCTTCGCGAGCATGACCGACACCTCGCACCCGAAACCGCTGGAAGATCCCGTGACCAGGATCGTCTTCATCGGCGCTCTCCCATCGCGACGGCGGGAACGGGACACACTCATTCTCAACCCAACCAAGCACTTGGTCAAGTGCCGATCCGGTGCGGACATGGGAAAGCCCGCCTGCCGCGGCGGCAGACGGGCCTTACCAGACGGTGGGTCAGTGCGCGGAGACCGCCGGCGCCTGCTCGACGGTTTCGGCCATCGCCTGCCTGCCGTGCCGCATCGCGATCGCGGCGATCAGGCCGGCCAGGCAGATCAGGGCTCCGAAGGCGTAGGCCCAGGTGAAGGCCGTGCTGCTGTAGATCGGAGAACCCTCCACCACGGTCAGCACACTCGACGCGAGGATGACGAACACCAGCTGGACCACCACGGCGGCACCGAGGGATCCGACCACCCCGACCGTTCCGGCGCTCACCGCCTGGTGTTCCGGCGGCACGGCCGTGACCACCAGGTTCGGCACCGCCGCGTTGAGCATGCCACCGCCGATGGCGAACACGAACCAGCCGAGCAGGACCTGCCAGGACAGACTGTGCATGAACGCCAGCAGCAGGCAGCCCGCGATACCGAAGACGAACGCGAACACCAGCGGGTTGCGGGCTCCGCGCCGGTTGGCGATGAAGCCGACGGCGAAGCCCATCAGCATCGAGATGACCGCACCCGGCGACGTGAACCACGCCAGCCCGCTCGCGTCCTGACCGAGGCCGTAGTCACTGCCGACCGACCGGGGCACCTGCACGACATAGGCCAGCAGGACGAACTGGAGCGCGATCACACCCTGCGCCGCGAACTGCGCGACCATGGTGGTCATCAGCGGCCTGCGCCGCGCGAGCGCGACGTCGACCAGCGGGAACCGCGCGCGCTTCTCGAATGCGACCCAGGCGCCGAACACCACGGCACCGCCGAAGAGGCAAGCCAGGGTCGCCCCGGAACCCCATCCCCACGTCGCGCCCTGGGAGACGCCGGTGAGCAGCAGGCCGATCGACGCGCCGAGGAGCAGCGCACCACCCCAGTCGATGCCCGACCGGACGCGCACCGGCGACTCGGGCACGACGAGCATCACCAGGAACCCCAGCACCACCGGGAACGCGGCGAGGAAGTAGAACACGCCGCGGTAGCTGAAGTTGTCGATGAGGAAGCCCGCGATGATCGGGGCGAGAATACCGGTGAGGCCGATACCGGAGGTGACCACGCTGACACCGATGGCGACCAGGCGGCGCGGGAAGATGTCGCGCATGATCGAGTAGGCCAGCGGCACGATCGAGATGGCCACGCCTTCCATCGCCCGCCCGATGAGAACCACGGCCAGCGACTGCGCGAACGCGACGGTCAGGGAGCCCACCGCCATCACGGCGATGGTGGCCAGCAGGACGCGCTTCTTGCCGTAGATGTCACCCAGCTTGCCCACCAGTGGTGCGGTGACCCCGCCGACGAGGCTGAACAAAGTGGACACCCACACGATGTCCGCCGTCTGGAGAGCGGCCGCCATGTGCGGTAGCGCGGGGGTTACCAGGTTGTAGGCGTACGCGGTCTCCTCCGACAGGAGCGTCAGGACGAGCAGGACACCGATCCAGTAACCCGTCGACCGCTGCTTGACCGCGTCCGGAGATTGTTCCTGATGGACCATCGAGCACTCCCTTGTGCGGGTCCGGCCGGGACTTCCCCGGCGTGTGATGGCGACCACCGTAAGCCGATCAAGTGATCGAATCAAGTGTTCGTTGCACTTGATTTCATCCGGCCCGGAAGGTCGCCCGGCCGGCCTTGAGCACGGTGGCACCATCCGTGAGCGCCTGGAAACGGACCGCGTTGTCCTCGGGTACCGGTTCGGCTTCGACCTCGAGCGTCCCGCCCGGCAGGACCGGAGCCGAGAACCGCGCCTCGATCGAAGTCAGATGCCACGGCTCGCGTTTCACGGCAGCGGAGACCTCTCGGGCCACCAGACCCAGGGTGCAGAGCCCGTGCAGGATCGGTCCCGGCAGAGCCGCCGCCCGGGCCGCCGCGGGATCGATGTGGATCAGATGCCGGTCACCGGTGAGCCGGTAGAGCGCGGCCTGCTGCGGCAGAATCGGCACCGCCGCCCGCCAGGCCGGCTCACCGAGGTCCCCGCCGGCCTGACGCGGACCAGGATCACCACCCCAGCCACCTTGTCCCGGCAGGAAGATCGAGTAGGTGGCCGTGAAGTACTCGCACTCGGCGATCACGTCGACCACCGCCGAGCGGCCCTTGTCCCAGATGCCGCCGATGCGGCCGGAGATCGGAAACCGCCCCGAGGGCGGCAGGGCGCAATGGACGACGAGAGACTGCGCGCCGTGCAGGGCCGACTCGGGCCGGAACACGCCGAGTTCACCGGCCGCGTCGGCCACCCACAGCCCCTGCGTCAGACCGAAGGTCGGCAGCACCTTGAGGTCGCGTTCGAAGACCAGGTCGAGGTCGTGTTCGCGGGCACCCACCGCGAGCGCGTAGAGGATCGCGTCACGTTCCCCGTACTCCGCGACCCGCGTGCCGAGATCCGTGCCGGTGAACTGCGCCAGTGTCATCGGAAAGTCCTTTCCGGGGCGGCTCGCGAGGGTTGAACCGGTGTCCCCGCTGCGGTAGCTTACTGACTTGAGCAAGCGCTTGGTATAGAGAGGGAGACCGCGGATGGCACCGATTCGGGTGGGGATGGGCTACGAACTGGAGGTTCGCGGCCGCTCCCGGAAGGTCGAGCAGCGCGCCTTCGAAAACGTGCTCGAACAAGTCGTGCTGGCCGACGAACTCGGCTACAGCACGGCGTGGTTCGTCGAGCACCACTTCACGCGGGGGTTCTCCCATTCCTCCGCGCCGGACCTGGTGCTGGCCGCCCTGGCCCGGATGACCGAGCGGATCCGACTCGGCCTGGGCGTGGTGCTGCTGCCGTTCCAGCACCCGGTGCGCACCGCAGAGCGGGTCGCCACCCTGGACATCCTGTCCCGCGGCCGCGTCGAGTTCGGCACCGGCCGGGGAGCGTCCCCACTGGAGTACCAGTCGTTCCAGCGGCCGTTCGAGCAGTCCCGGCAGCTGTGGGAGGACAACCTCGACACCGTGCTGCGGATCTTCGAGGCCGACGGCGCCCCGGTGACCGCCGAGCACGAGTACTGGAGCGTGCCCGACGTGGGCGTGTACCCGCGGCCGGTACAGGAACCGCATCCGCCGGTCTGGGTCGCGTCGACCTCGCTGGACGGGTACCTGCAGGCCGCCAAGCGCGGCTACAACCTGCTGGGCATGACGATGCTCAAGGGGCTCGACGACGTCGCCGAGGACATCGCCGCCTACCGCAAGGCTCTTTCGGACAACGGTTTCGACCCCGACTCCCGCCGGGTCGCGCTGATGATCCCGTGGCACGTGGCACCGACCCGCGAGGCGGCCTACGAGAACGCGGCCGACGCGATCATGTGGTACATGCGCCGCCAGGTGAACCTGGTCGCGCCGCCCGACTACTACGACGCGCGGCACGCCACGCACCGGGTGCTCGGGCAGGAGGCCGTGGGCCGCAGCGCCGAGGACGCGCTCGAGATCCTGCGCGACCACCACATGATCGTGTGCGACGACGTGGACGGCTCCCGCAAGGCGCTGCAGCGCCTCCACGAAGCCGGAGCCACCGACCTGATCTGCCAGTTCCAGGTCGGCGGACTGGCCCAGGAGCACGTGCTCGACACCATCAAGTTGTTCGCCTCCGAAGTGGCAGGGATGTAGGGACACATGACGACGAACCTGGCCGGCGCCGAGGCCGGCACGCTGACGTGGGGAACGCGGGCGGACCTCGCCGCCACCGTGCTCGACCCGTCGAAGGCGACCGGCCTGCTCGCGGGGACCCCCACCGCCGACATCGCGGTTCCCCTGGGGCCGGTCGCACGCAAGCACGCCCACCAGCTCACCAAGGCGACACTCGCCGATGCCGGTCTCGGCGCCGGGGACCGGGTCGTGGTCGCGCTCAACAGCGACGGCGACCTCGCCGGCGCCCGTGTCGCCGAGGCGGCCGCCGACATCGCCGAGTCCGCGATCTCGGTCGGTCCGAGGGGCCGCATGCGGCTGCTCGAAACGCTCGAACGCACCCGGTCCGATGTCCTCGTGGCGACTCCCACCGGGGTCGCCGACCTGCTCGCGCGGCTGCACCTGGAGTTCCTGGTCGACCCGCTCGACCTGGAACTCCGGCTGATCCTGCTCACCGGCGAGATCACCGACGACAAGACCCGACGGCACCTCGCCCGCGAGTTCGGGGCCACCGTCGTCGAGCTCTACACCGATCCGGTCACCGGCATCCCGGTCGCCCACCGCGACGACGCCGGACGGCTCGTCCCCGCCGAGCCCGGTCTGCTCGCCCTCGCGGCGCTGGACGACAACACCCTGCTCGACCCGCCAGTGCCCGGTACGCGCGCGGAAATCGTCGTCCGGCACACCTGGCACCCCGAACTGTCCACAGTGGCCATCCGGACCGGGCACGTGACCATCGCCGGTGAGGCCGGGGTGGTGCCCGCACCGCTGCACACGGTGGGCGAGTCGGTGCTGGTGCGCGGCCGCTGGCTGTCGCTCACCGCGGTCAGGAAGGCACTCGCCAAGATCGACGGCATCTCGCGGTGGCGGTTCGAGATCTCCCGGGACGGCACGCTCGACGCCGCCCTGCTGACGGTGAGCTTCAACCGGGACAGCCTCATCCGCAACGGCATGTGGAAGTCCCGGATCGAGCAGGCGCTCACCGCCCTGACCCCGGTGAAGATCGAGGTCGCTGTGGACGAGCAGGTCCAGGAGGAGCCGCTGCCGCCGGAGGTCGTGGACCATCGCGGGCACCACCTCGGAACCGACCGGTCGGCCCTCGCGCGGTAACGCGATGACGCCTGCTGACCTGGATGGCCGGGTCGCTGTCGTCACCGGCGCGGGGAGCGGGATCGGCCGGGCGACCGCGATCGCGCTCGCCGAGGCCGGCGCTGTGGTCGTGTGCACCGACCGCGACGGCGACGCCGCCCGGGACACCGCTGACAAAGCCGGAGCCGCAGCCAATGGCGTGCACCTCGACGTCACCGATCTGCCCGCGGTGCGGGCGCTGGTCGCCGACGTCACCGCACGGTACGGCCGTCTGGACGTCTACGCCAACGTCGCGGGCGCCGTCACCTCGCGCGGGCCGGTCGCCACGGTCACCGAGGACGAGTTCGACCGCGGAGTCGCGGTGAACCTCAAGAGCCTCGTGTTCGGCTGCCAGGCCGCGGCCTCGGTCATGGCGCGCGGCGGCTCGATCGTCAACGTCGGATCCGGCACCGTCGACGCGGCAGTCCCCGGTCTGGCGGCCTACAGCATCCCGAAGGCTGGGGTGCCGCAGCTGACGCGGAGCCTCGCGCGCGAGCTGGGCCCAGCGGGGATCAGAGTGAACGCCGTCTCCCCCGGCTACATCCTCACCGCCATGACCGGCGCCCATTTCCGCGATGCCGACGACGCTCGGCGGGTCGTCGAGGAGCAATCGGCGGCCATCCCACTGGGCCGGCCCGGCGAGGCCGCCGAGGTCGCCTCGGTGGTGGTGTTCCTGGCCGGCGACGGCGCCTCGTACATCACCGGCCAGGTGATCCGCGTGAACGGAGGCAGCGTGATGCCGCTGTGACGCCCCTGCCGATCCCACCGGTTCCCGATCACTGCTTTCCCGGGCTGGCCGGGCAGACCTCGGTCGTCGTCGGCGGGGCTGGTGGCGGCGTCGGGACCGCTGTGGTGGCCATGCTGGTGCGCTCGGGCGCGCGGGTGCTCGTTGCCGACAAGGCCGCCGACCGCCTCGCGCAGCTGGAGGACCGATTCGCCGAGGTCACCGGTGTCAGGGCGGACATCACCACCGACGAGGGAATCGGCGACCTGGAGCGGGCGATCGCCGCCACCACCGTGCATTCGCTCGTCAACGTGGTCGGCGGCGTGACCCCGGACGACATCGGCCACTTCCTCGACCTGACGCCGGATCAGTGGCGGCACAGCCTCGGGCTCAATCTCGAGTACGCCGTGCGGACCTGCCAGATCACCGCTCGCCGGATGGCGGTGGGGCGAGGGGGCGCACTGGTGAACCTGTCGGTCGCCGGCGCGCGGCGGGCCATGCCGTGGTTCTCCCCGTACGGCGCCGCCCGGAGTGCACTGGAGGCAGTGACGCGGACAATGGCCGTCGAACTCGGTCCACTCGGGATCCGCGCGAACAGCGTCGCCTGGGGACTCGTGGACAGCCCACGCGCCCACTCCGGCGCGGGTTCGGACGGCCGTCTGGAGCGCGACCTGATCCCGCTCGGCCGCCGGGGCGCGGTCGCGGAGGTGGCCGCCACGGTGATGTTCCTGCTCTCCGATCTGAGCAGCTACACCACCGGACAGAACCTGGTCGTCGACGGCGGCCTGTCGTTGCGCGCAGCGACCGACGGTCCGCACGACAACATCCCCGCCTTCCTGGAGCACGAACCCACCCGCCGGAAGTTGCGTGACACGTTCGAGCGGACCACCGGGCACCTCTAGGCGGGCAGGATCCCCGGCTCGGTGATGTCGTGCCGCACCAGGACCTTGACGTGCTCGATCGCATGCGCGTCGGCGGGACGGAGGGCGGCGAAGACGTCCGCGACGGCCTCGAGCCCGGCGTAGCCGGTGACGACGGTCGCCGGATCGAACCGGCCCGCCACGATGTGCTCGAACATCACCTCGAAGGCCCGGTACCCGGTCTCCCCCTTTCCCGGCCCGCCGACGAACTCCAGCGACACGTTGGTCAGGATGCCGACCACCGGGCGGATCGGGTCGGGCACCATGCCCGCGCCGACGATCAGGATGCGGGTGAACTTCGGCACCGTCGCCATCAGACGGTCCAGCAGCCCGCGTGCTCCGGCGGCCTCGATCACGTGCAGCTGCGTGTCCGCACCCGCGTTCGCCTTCCACACCGCGACCGGGTCTTCCCGCAGCGGATCGACCACGAAGTGCGCGCCACACTCGGACGCGATCGCGCGCCGCACGGGCGAGGGGTCCGAAGCCACGATCGGGTACACCCCGCGGTGCGCCAGTTCTACGACGGCACCGAGCCCGACCGGGCCGCACCCGGTCACGATCGCACCGTCCGCCGCGGTAGTGCCGGCCCGCAGGACGGCATTGACCCCCGTCGCCATCGGCTCGGTCACCGCCGCGTGCACCGGGGACACCGAGTCCGGGATCTCGAGGTGACCGTAGGCCTGGACGACCACCCGTTCGGCCAGTCCGCCCGGGTAGTCGGTGCAGTAGCCGACGGTGTGCGGAAGACCTTCCCGGTCCACCACCGCCGGCAGGACTACCAGCTTCTGGCCCGGCCGGTACCCGTTCACGCCGGTTCCGGTGCTCAGCACCTCGGCGGTGAACTCGTGGCCCAAGACCAGATCGCGGTCCGGGTCGAACATCTCACCGGGCACGTCCGCGTCGGCATGGGCACGGAGGAAATCGTCCGTGTGCTGCCAGGCCGACAGGTCGCTGCCGCAGATGCCGGTCGCGATCGGCCGCACCAGCAGCTGCCCCGGCCCGGGTTCGGGCTCGGGCACCTCCGCCACGACGAGTTCTCCCTTGCGCAGTACCGCTGCCCGCATCGGCTGTCCCTTCTCACGAGTGCTGGGGCCGGACGGCGGGCAGGCAGCCGACGCTCCACCCGCCGTCCGGAGTTTCACAGGTAGGCCTCGGCCGACCAGGTTTCCAGCTTGTGCTGGATCGCCTGCAGGGCGCGCAGTGCGGCGACCCCGTCGAACGCGCGGTGATCGAAGGTCAGGCCGAACCGCGCGACCGGGCGGATCGCGACGTACTCCTCGCCCTCGGGTGAGGTGACGGCCACCGGGGTGCGGACGATCGCCGGGATCCCGAGCGAGGCCACCTGCGGCCGGGTCAGGATCGGCGTGGCGGTCACCCCGCCCGCGCTGCCCGAGTTGCTGATCGTGATCGTGCCACCCGTCAGGTCGGCGGCGCTCACCTGCCGGTCACGAACGAGACGCGTCAGGTCCGCCATGGCGTCCCCGAGCGCGGGTGCCGTGAGGCGCTCGGCGTCCCGGATCACCGGGACCAGCAGCCCCTGCGGCGCGTCGATGGCGACGCCCAGGTTCACCGGACGCCAGCGCAGCAGGTGGTCCTCGGTGAAGGTGGCGTTCAGGTCCGGGTGCTCGGCCACCGTCGCGCACAACGCCCGCGCGATGAAGGGCAGGAAGCTCAGTTTCGTCTCACCCCGGGCGAGCCTGCGCTCGTTCACCTGCGCGCGCACCCGCGTCACGGCGGACATGTCCACGTCCACCTGGGCGGTCAGCTGCGGCGCGGTGCTCACCGACTCCAGGAGGTTGCGGGCGATGGCGCGGCGTTGCGGCGTCAGCGGGACGGCCTCGTGGGCGACCTCGTCATAGCCCCGGGGCAGCTCCACTCCCCCGCTGCGGACGGCCGCCGGGCGGGCCGGTTGCGGCGCCGGTGTGGCGGGCTGCGGCGCCGTTTCCCGCGCCGCCGTCGCGGCCTCGATGTCCTTGCGCGTCACCCGCCCGCCCGGGCCGGTGCCGTCGATCCGCGCGAGGTCCAGGCCGCGCTCCTTGGCCAGCTTCCGCACCAGCGGAGTGGCCGGTTTGCCGCGCCCGGCCACTGGTGCGGCGAACGCGGGCAGGGGCAGCCATCCGGCCCGGAGGACCAGGGACGCGTCCTCGGGTGGCTCGGCGACGGCGAGCGGTGCCGGCTTCGCCTCGGTGGCGCCGGGGGCGTGCCCGTTGACCGACGGTTCCGGTCGCACTGGCGCGACCGGCTCCGGCTCCGGCGCGGGCGTGGCGGCCGGCGCGGGTGCGGGCGTGGCGGCCGGCGCGGGTGCGGGCGTGGCGGCCGGCGCTGGTGCGGGCGTGGCGGCCGGCGCTGGTGCGGACCCGCCGCGGATCGCCTCGGCGATCTCGTCGTCGGTGGCCTCCGGCGGCGCGAAGCGGGCGATCACGGCGCCGACGGGCACCTCGTCGTTGATCTGGGCGACGTAGCCGACGAGTACGCCGGACACCGGTGACACCACTTCGGTGTCGACTTTGTCGGTCGACACCTCGCACAGCGGCTCGTCGGCCTCGACGCGGTCGCCGGGCGACCGCAGCCAGGAGGTCAGCACGGCCTGTTCCACCACACCCATGTGCGGCAGGTGGACATCGATCAGGGTCGTCATGGGAGATCTCCGGATCAGGCGCGAGCGAGCCGTCGGGCCAGCTCGACGATGTCGGTGACGCTGGGGAAGCAGAGGTCTTCGAGGAAGCGGCTGGCCGGGATCGGCGCGTCGACCGCGCCCAGCCGGGCCACCGGCGCCTCCAGCGCGTAGAAGCAGTGCTCCTGGATCAGCGCGGCGATCTCCGCGCCGGGGCCGGCGGTCCGGGGCGCCTCGTGCACGATCATCGCGCGCCCGGTCTTCGTCACCGAGGCGAGGATCGTGTCCCGGTCCAGCGGGACCAGGGTGCGCAGGTCGATCACCTCCAGGTCGATCGACTCCGCCGACAGCGCCTGCGCCGCCTCGAGAACGCGCGGGACCATGCAGCCGTAGCTGATCACGCTGACCGTGGTTCCGGGCCGCGCGATCGCGGCCTGGCCCAGCGGGATCACCAGGTCCGGGTCGGAGGGCACCGGGCCGCGCTTGAAGTTGAGCTGCTTGCTCGGGTAGTACAGCACCGGGTTCGGATCCCGGATGGCGGCCTTGAGCAATCCCTTGGCGTCCGCGGGATTCGACGGCACGACCGCCTTGAGCCCCGGGAAGTGCATGGGCAGCATTTCCATCGAGCCGGAGTGCTCCGGACCCGCACCACCGCTGGGGCCGATCGGCATGATGATCACGGCGGGCAGTTCGAACTGGCCGCCGTGCATGTGCCGCCACTTGCCGAGCTTCTGGAAGATCTCGTCACCGGCGATCAGGCTGAAGTCGGCGAAGCCGAGCTGAATCACCGGGCGCATGCCGGTCATCGCCGCGCCGGCGGCGGCGCCGACCATGAAGGCCTCGGTGATGCCGGTGTTGCGGACGCGTTCCAGGCCGAACTCCTCGACCAGGCCGCGGCCGCCGCCGAAGAAGCCGCCCATCGCCACGTCCTGCCCCATCAGGAACACGGTCGGATCGCGCCGCATCTCCTCCGCCAGCGCCGCACCCTGGGCGGCGTCGTAGCTGATCACGGCGGTGTCGGGCACCGTTTCCACGCTCATGCGAACACGTCCTTCAAGATCACGGTGGGGTCGGGGTAGGGGGCCGCTTCGGCCTCCTCGAGCGCGGCGGCCACCTCGTCACGGGCCTCGGCCACGATCTTGTCGGCCAGATCGCCGTCCACGCGGGAGCGCATGATCTCCAGCGGATCCCGGTAGTCCGCCAGGAAATCGGCGGGGCGGTACTGCTGGGCGTCGCCTTCCCAGTGGCCGCCCACGCGGGTCACCGTCGCTTCGATCAGCGTCGGCCCTTGCCCGGCCCGGGCCCGTTCCACGGCCTTCGCCACCGCGTCGTACACCGCGAGCGCGTCGTGGCCGTCGACGACCTCACCCGGAACGCCGTAGGCTGCGGCGCGTTCGGCGATCGTCTTGGTCGGGCTGACGTCCTCGAACCGGGTGGAGACCGAAATACCGTTGTTCTCGCAGAAGTAGATCAGCGGCAGGCGCCACACCGAGGCCTGCAGCAGCGTCTCGTGGAAGGTGCCGCGTGCCGAGGTGCCGTCGCCGAAGTCGGCGAGCGCCACCTGCGAGGTCCCCCGCATCTTCGCCGACAGCGCGGCGCCGGCCGCGATGTGGAAGACGCTGCCCAGGGAGGCACCCTCCCCCATGATGCCCAGCGACGCGTCGGCCCAGTGCGGAACGCCGGCGCCCTTGCCGCCGGTGGATCCGGTCGCCTTGCCGAGCAGGTCACCGATGATGGGGCCAAGCCCCATGCCCTTCGCCAGCGGCCAGGTCACGCCGCGCCCCTGGTAGAACAGGTAGTCGTCGCGTGCGAGCGCGGCGGCGGCGCCCGTCGCGGCCGCCTCCTGGCCCTTGCCCGGATGCCAGTACCCCGCGAAACCGTGGTCGCGGATGTGGACGGCCAGGGCGTCCTCCACCGCGCGGGCCCGCGCGATCGTGGTGAACAGCGCCACCGACAACTCGGTGCGGTCCACTGTGGTCATTGCCCCTCCTCGTGTGCTTTCCGCCTCGTTCCCGCGGCGAGGACCGCCACCACTGCCACCAGCGACAGCGCGGCGACCAGGATGAACGCGATGGTGTAGGACGATCCGGCGTAGATCGGCTGGCCGCCAGCGACGGCGACGACCTGCAGCGCCAGGACGATGAAGATGATCTGCACTCCGGCGCTGGATCCCAGGCTTTGCAACAGGCTCACCACACCGGCGGTCACCCCCTGCTGGTCCGGCGGGACCGCGGCGATCACCAGGTTCGGCACCGCGCCCATCGCAAGTCCGCTGCCGGCGCCGCTGATCAGGTACCCGGTCACGACCTGCCACGGTTCGCCGTGGAGGAACGCGAGCGCGACCGAGCCGACGGCCATGAGGGTCGCCCCGAGCACCAGCAGTCGGTGCGGGCCCAGCTTGCGGGCCAGCGCACCGATGGCGAAGCCGCCGAGCATGGTCGCCACTCCCGCCGGTACGAGGTACAGCGGCACGTCGCTCGCCGTCGCGTCGAACCCGTAACTGCCTGCCAGCGCCCTCGGCGTCTGCACCATCAGCGGGATCAGTACGGCCGCGGCCGTGACGGCCGTCATCACGGCCGCACCCGCGACCATCACCGTCCACACCGGACGGGCGCGGACCACCCGCAGGTCGACCAGCGGCTCATCGCCGCGCCGCTGGTGCCACCACCACAGCACGCCCGCGAGCACACCGCCGAGCAGGGGCAGCAGGGCCGCGAGGGACCCCCAGCCGTGCTCCGGGCCGAAGGTCAGGCCGAGCAGCAGCAACGCCACGGCTCCGCCGAGCAGCACCCCGCCCAGCACGTCGAGGCGAGCCGGCAGCCGCAGGGGCGACTCCGGCACGAGGACCAGCAGGGCCACGAGCGCGAGCGCCCCGAGGCCCGCCAGGAACCAGAACACACCCCGGAACCCGAAGTGGTCGATCAGGAAGCCGGACAGGAACGGGCCCGCCACGGTCACCAGCCCGATACCGGTGGTCGAGATGCTCGCACCCAGCGCGAGCATGCGGCCGGGCATGACGTCGCGCATCAGCGAGTAGGTCAGCGGGCCGGCGGCGATCATCAGGCCCTGCAGGGCGCGGCCGGCGAGGACGACGCCGAAGGTCGGCGCGAGGGCCACGACGATCGAGCCGACGATCATGGCTGCCGTCAGCCACACCATGACCTTCTTCTTGCCTCTGATGTCGGCCGACTTGCCCGCCAGCGGGACCGCGATGGCGCCCACCAGGCTGAGGATCGTGACGACCCAGCCGATCTGGGCCGTCTGGAACACGGCCGACATCTCGGTCAGCGCCGGCGTGACCAGCTGGAAGGACAGGGCCACGACCTCGGTCACGAACACGAGGACCGTGAGGACCGCGATCGCACGGCCGAGCCCGAGCTCGGCGGCGCGCACTGGGGCCTCGGGCGGCTGCACTGCCGTCAAGGATTCACCTCCGCTTCGTTGCGGAACCACCGGGAGGTGGCCTCGCTCACGGGCAGCCTATTCCGATCAACTGATCGAATCAAGTGTTCGGTTCACTTGCTCGGTAGACTGACCTGAATCCGGCACGAGGAGGACCGATGGCCCGGCGGAGTGGACCGCGCGACGGTGAGGCGACGCGCGCGGCGCTGGTCGACGCGGCGGCGAAACTGTTCGCCGAGCAAGGCGTGGACGGGGTATCGATCCGAGCCGTGAACACCGAGGCCGGGCTCGCGCCCGCGGCCGTGCACTACCACTTCGGCAGCAAGGACGCCCTGCTCAACGCCGTGCTCCTGCGGGACGGCGAGCCGGTGCGCGAGCGGATCCACGGCCTCGCCGAGGAGCTGGCGGCGCGGGAGACGGTCCCGACCGCGCGAGATCTGGTCGGGCTGCTCACCATCCCCTACCGGGAGCTGATCGAACGCGACCCCGAGCGAGCGGCGCGGTGGCTGGCGATCTGCGGGCAGCTGAGCCTCGCCCACGACGAACGCCTGCTCGGCACCGCACCCGCCACGAACAAGCTCCTGCACGAGCTCGTGTCCCGGGCTTACCCGGACGTGCCCGCCGACGAGCAGGAGCTGAACTGGAGCATCGCGGCCAACACGTTGATCCAGATGACGGCGCGATGGTCGTGGGCCATGGGCGGCGTCCCGTCGGAGGAGACCGAGCGCCAGCTGACGGCGCTGGCGGAGTTCGTGGCCGGCGGGCTGGACCACGCCATGGCTGTCGCCGCGGCGCGGTCCAGCGCCTGAACAGTCAGTCCGCCGGGCGGTGGCGGGCGAGCTCGCGCCGGGCCACCACCATGCGGTGCACTTCGTCCGGGCCGTCGATGAACCGCATCGTCCGCGCCTGGACCCACAGCTCGGCCAGCGGCGTGTCCTGCGACAGGCCCGCGGCGCCATGCACCTGGATCGCCTTGTCCAGCACCCATTCCGTCATCGCGGGCGCGGCGACCTTGATCGCCGAGATGTCGGTGCGCGCGGCACGCGCGCCTTCCCGGTCGATGAGGGAGGCGGCACGCAACACGAGCAGCCGGACCTGGTCGATGCGCACCCGCGCTTCGGCGATCCATTCCTGGATCACCCCTTGGTCGGCGAGCCCCGTGCCGAAGGTCTGCCGTTCGAGCGCCCGCCGGCACAGCAGTTCGAGCCCGCGCTCGGCCATCCCCACCATGCGCATGCAGTGGTGAATCCGCCCCGGCCCGAGGCGGGCCTGGGCTAGTGCGGTGCCCGCACCCTCCTCGCCGAGCAGCGCGGTCCGCGGCACCCGGGCGCCGTCGAACTCGACCTCACCGTGTCCGCCGCTCGCGCCGTGGGTGTAGCCGAACATCCGCAGCCCGCGCACCTTCCGCACCCCGGGGGTGTCCGCCGGCACGAGGACGATGCTGTAGCGCGACTTCGGCGGCGCGGCAGGATCGGACACCCCCATCACGACGAGCAGCTCGCACTCATCGGCCAGCAGCCCGGTCGACCACCACTTGCGGCCTCGCAGGACGTACTCGTCGCCGTCCCGTTCGATCGTGGTCGTGAGGTTCCCCGGATCGGACGAGGACACCCCGGGTTCGGTCATGCAGTACGCCGACCGGATGGCGCCGGCCAGCAGCGGGTGCAGCCAGCGCCGCTTCTGCTCGTCGGTGCCGAACAGGGCGAGCAGCTCCATGTTGCCGGTGTCCGGGGGCGCGCAGTTGAGCGCTTCCGGCGCGATCGCGGGACTGCGCCCGGTGATCTCCGCCAGGGGCGCGTACTGGACGTTCGTCAGCCCCGCACCGTGCTCGGGATCAGGCAGGAACAGGTTCCACAGACCACGCCGCTGCGCCTCGGCCTTCAGGTGCGCCATCACGGCAGGCCGCCGGTTGCCCGCGGCCACCTCGTCCGCGAACTGGTCCTCGACCGGGTAGATCTCCTCGTCCATGAAGTCGAGCAGTTCCCGCCGCAGCTTCTCGGTGCGCTCGTCGAAGGTGAAATCCACTGCCCCTCCTCAGACCAGGTCCAGGCCGCGCGACACGAGCGGCTCGACCATGTCGCCGATGCTGGCGAACCCCTCGCCGACGGTGAGCCCCTGAGCATGGCGGTAGTGGATGCCCTCGAGGATCACCGCGAGCTTGAAACACGCGAAGGCCTGGTACCAGGCGAAGTCGTCGAGACGCAGGTCGGAGCGGCGCCGGTACCGCTGGGCGAGCTCACCCCAGGACGGGTAGCCCTCGTGCGTCCCGGCGGTGCCCGCGATCGGGTTGTCGATCCCCCGCCAGCCTTCCCAGAACAACCACACCAGCCCGAGATCGGTCAGCGGATCGCCGAGCGTGGACATTTCCCAGTCCAGGACGGCGCGCAGCTCCGGGGCGCCGGACAGGTCGAAGATCATGTTGTCGAGCCGGAAGTCACCGTGGACGACCGCGCCGCGCTGGTCCGCGGGCACCGCGTTCGCGAGCCGGGTCGCCAGCTCGTCCAGTCCGGGCAGGTCGCGAGACCGCGAGCCCGCCAGCTGTTTCGACCAGCGCGCCACCTGCCTGCCCGCGAAACCGGCCGGGCGACCGAAGTCGCCGAGCCCCACCGCTCCGGGATCGACCGCGTGCAGCGCGGCCAGAGCGTCCACGTAGGCCTCCCCCAGCGCGCGACGCCGGGCGACCGGAACTGCCGCGAGGTCGGCATCGGTCCGCAGCACCGTGCCCGGGACGCGGGCCATCACGTAGAAGGATGGATCCGCGGAGGTGACCACCACCCGCGGCACCGGGAACCCGGCCCTGCCGAGGGCTCGCTGTACGCGTGCCTCACGGTCCATGTCGTGGGCGGTCGCCAACACGTGACCGAGCGGCGGACGGCGCAAGACCCACTCGGAGGCGCCGTCGGTGAGCACGAAGGTCAGGTTGCTGCGACCACCGGACAGCAGGTCCGCGCGGAGCGGGCCGGCCGGTTCGATGCCCGCCTCCCGGAACAGGCGGCTCACCAGCCCGAGGTCGATCGCCTCGGCGTGGTCCTGGAGGGGCGGGCTTGCCATGCGGATTCTCCTCGTCGAGACGCTTGTCCGATCAGTTGTTCAAATCATCTGATCGGATAGCGGCCTCGTCAAGCGGCCGCCTGGCACGTCACAGCTCACGACCCGGACACCAGGGCTTCCAGCACTGCCAGGACGGGCCCCGGATCCGCGCCGAGGACAACCGTCCGGTACATCGCGGCTCCCACGAGCAGATGCGTGAGGGCCTCCACGTCGTCCGGAACTCGTTCACCCCGCCCCCGCGCCCGCCGCGCGACCTCGCCGAGCGCATCGCGTGTCGCCGCGTCCACCCGCGCCACGAACCGCTCCCGGAGATCCCCGTCTCCCCGGGAATCCGCGATCAGGCCGCCGATCACCGCGGCGACCTCCGGCCTGCCGAAGTCGTCGGCGAACGCGGCGAAGATCGCTGCCAGATCGCCGCCCAGACTGCCCGTGTCGGGCACGACGAGATCGGGCGCTCCCGAGAACACGACGTCGAACACGAGTTCCGCCTTCGACGTCCACCGGCGGTAGAGCGAGTTCCGGCTGACGCCGGCACGCGTGGCGAGCGCGTCGAAGGTCAGCTTGCCGTACCCACCCTCACGCAGCAGTGCCAGTGCGGCGTGGCGGATGCGCTCGTCGACCTCGGGGCTGACCGGACGCCCGCGCCTGCGGCGACCTTCATCGCTTGACACGGCTCCAGCATATACGGAACATTCTGCTCACTAATTCGCGACGACGCGAGGAGCCCCCATGGATCACCGAGTGCTCGGCCACGCCCTCACGATGATCGACCGGCCCACGCCGGAGAAGGCGATGGAGCTGGACCGCATCCTCCGGGACGCACAGTCCGAAAAGGACCACGAACGGATCGAAAACATGTGGCGCGGCAGTGAGTACGCCGCCGAAGCGCTGCGCTCGCGCTACCAGCCGAAGCCGTGTGACATCACCGGACTCGCCCGCATGCCCGAAGACACCCTGGGTGGCGCCTACGGCAGACACATGACCAGGCACGGCCTCCGGCAGGACTTCTATCCGGAGGTTCCCCCGTCCGACGACACGCTCTACCTCCGGCAGCGGATCTACCAGACGCACGACATCATGCACACCCTGCTCGGCTACTCCACGAGCGTCGCCGACGAAACCGGGATCACCGGCTTCTACCTGGGCCAGCAGGACCGCTACCTGCCGGCGGAGGGAGGCCTGGCGATGATCCACAGTGTGATCCAGGAATCGACCGTGCTCCTGCACCACGTGCTGGCCGACCCCGAACAGGCGCGGCGACACCTGCACGAGCTCGCCACCGGATTCGCGCGAGGGCGCGCCGCCAAGCCGTTCCTGTCCTTCGCGCTGGAAGAGATGTGGGAGCGTCCCATCGCCGACGTCCGCGCCGACCTCGGCATCACCCCGCGGACCATGGAGGTCTGACGTGGCAGCGCTCCTGACCCCGGCGGCAGTCGAGTCCGCGCTCGCCCGCCTGCCCGGGTGGATCGCCGACAGCACCGGCCTGGAACGCACGATGTCGTTCGGCACGTTCCCGCTCGCGATCGAGGCGGTCAACCGGGTGGCGGAAGTGGCCGAGAAGATGAACCACCACCCCGACATCGACATCCGCTGGCGCACCGTCCGGTCCCGCCTCACCACCCACACCACCGGCGGCATCACCACGCAGGACGTCGAGCTGGCCGAAGCGCTGCAGATCCTCCTCGACGGCGCCTGATCCGACGTCTCCGGCTTTGACAGCGGGGCCGGCGGTGCGCCACAATCCAAGCAAGCGCTTGGTTGGAGGACAGCATGGCAACCGAACCGGCCGTCGTCGCCCTTCCCGGGCGCCGCGGATTCGACACCGTCCAGGCCGCCCTGGACGCCCTCGCCCGCGGCGGCATCGTGCTCGTGGTCGACGACGAGGACCGCGAGAACGAGGGTGATCTGGTGATGGCGGCCGAGTTCGCCGACGCGCGGTCGCTGGCGTTCTTCGTCCGGCACACCTCCGGGTTTCTCTGTGTGGCCATGCCCGCCGACCGCGCCGACCGGCTGGACCTCCCCCCGATGGTCCCGCCGGCCGCGAACGCCGACTCGCACGGGACGGCGTTCGCGGTGGCGTGCGACGCCGCCGAGGGCGTCAGCACCGGGATCTCGGCCGCGGACCGGGCGCGCACCGCCCGGATGCTCGCCGCGGAGACGACCCGTCCCGCCGACCTCAGGCGCCCCGGGCACGTGATGCCGCTGCGCGGCCGGCCCGGCGGTGTCCTCGAACGGCCGGGGCACACCGAAGCGACGGTCGACCTGTGCCGCCTCGCCGGGCTGTCCCCCGTCGGCGTGCTGTGCGAACTGGTGTCGGCGGATGGATCGATGGCCCGCAGGCCCGAACTGCTGGCCTTCGCGCGCGAGCACGATCTGCCGATCATCACCATCCGGCAGCTGATCGCCCACCGGCGACGCCACGGGCTGGCGGCCGTGGCCGTCACCACGATGCCCACGGCGGAGGGCACCTTCACGGCGCACGCCTACCGCGGCGTGGACGGCGCCGAGCACCTCGCACTGGTGATGGGCGAACCGGACAAGGCGCCGGCGCCGCTGGTCCGGGTGCACAGCGAATGCCTCACCGGCGACGTCTTCGGCTCCCAGCGCTGCGACTGCGGCGCGCAGCTGCGGCACTCGCTCCGGTCCGTCGCACGGGAAGGCACCGGCGTCGTGGTCTACCTGGGCGGCCACGAGGGCCGCGGCATCGGCCTCACGGCGAAGATGGCCGCGTACGCGCTGCAGGAACGCGGGTACGACACCGTCGACGCCAACCACGAGCTGGGCCTGCCCGCCGACCTCCGGGACTACACCGAGGCCGCCGCGATCCTCCACGACCTGGGCGCGGGACGGGTGCGGCTGATGACCAACAACCCGGCCAAGTGCGCCGCGCTGGAGTCCGGTGGCATCGGGATCGCCGAACGGGTGCCGATGCCGGCCGCCGTCACGCCGGACAACATCGGCTACCTGCTCACCAAGAACGTCCGGATGGGGCACCGGATCGCCGGGATCAGCGAGACCCGCGCGTACGGAACGGCCGGCGGCTGACGCCTCACCCGAGCCCGCTCCCCACGGTCATGGGGATCCGCTCGGCACCGCTCATCGCCGACAGCCCGGCGGGCACGGCCGGTTCCCCGGCCAGGGCGAGGCCCGGGAACCGGTCGAGGAACAACCGCAGGGCCTCGCTCATTTCGGTCCGGGCGAGCAGGTGCCCGAGGCACATGTGCCCGCCGACCCCGAACGTCAGGTGCCTCCCCGCGTCCACCCGGCGCAGGTCGAACCGGTCCGGGTCGGCGAACATCGCCGGGTCCCGGTTGGCCGCGAAGGTGTTGAGGATCAGCGCCGTGCCTGCCGGGATCGTCAGGCCGGCGTACTCGACGTCCTCGACCGCCTGCCGCAGCAGCACGTGCAGGGACGGTTCCAGCCGCATCGACTCCTCGACGGCCGCCGGGATCGCCTCCGGCGCCGCCCGCAAGCGCGACCACAGCCCGTGTTCCACCAGCAGTTGTATGGCCGACCCGAACTGGTACCGGGTCGTGTCGTGGCCGGCGAAGAGCAGGTTCAACAACGCCCCGCACAGTTCGTCCGGGGTCAGGGTGCCGGTTTCCCGCTGCGCGGCGATCACCGTGCTCACGAAATCGTCGCCGGGTTCCGCCCGTCGCCGTTCGATCAGCTCGCCCAGGTACTCGCGCAGGCCGCGGATCGCGGCGTCGATTCGCGCCATGTGCGGCTGGAGCGGGAACTTGGCCAGCAGCCCGAGGTCGACCGTCCAGCCGCGGAAGCGGGCGATGTCCGCCTCGGGCACGCCCATCAGCGCGCACAGCACCTCGATGGGGTAGATGTCGGTGAAATCGCCGACGAGGTCGAAGGGATCGCGATCGGTCAGCCGGTCGAGGAGACGGGCCGCGATCTCGCGCATCCGGGGACGCAGCCCCTCGATGCGCGGTCGCGTGAAGCCGTACTGCAAGGCCTTGCGGATCCGCGCGTGCCGGGGCTCCTCGATCATGGGCAGGGACGCCTGCGTGGCGTACCACATGATCTCCCCGGACGCGCCGAGGTCCCGGTAGTAGGACGGCCCCACGCTGTCCAGCCGGCGATCCACGCTCAGCTCGCGGCACGCGGCGTAGGTGATCACCTCGTACCCGCGCACCGTCCGCACGATCCACGACTCGTCCCGTGCGGCGGCGAAGGCAGCGGAGGGATCGCGCCGGCACTCGTCTCCCAGGAGGTCGAAGTCCGGCACGCTCGGGCCCACCGTCACGACTCCAGCGACCGGGAGGCGTCGTAACGTTGCTGCGCCCGCTGGTTGGCCGCGGTGAGCGCCTTCTGGAACTCGCCTTCCGACCCGGAGAACGTCCGCCAGTTCTCCACCCTGCGGGTGGCCGAATCCTGGAAGTGCGGCGCCACCTCGCGCGCGAACAGCTCGTAGGAGTCGAGCGTGTCCCGCGGACTCGCCCAGTCGAGCACCCGGATCAGGTGCGTGCCGTACCCGCCGGAGATCTCCTGCATGTACTCGATGTGCTCGATGACGTCCTCCGGCGAACCCACCACGCCCAGCTGCGAGGCGCGGAAGACGTCCAGCCAGGGCGCGTCTTCCGGCAGGCCCGATGTCTCGTACACGGCCTTGAGGAAGCTCGCGTCACGCAGCGCGTAGCGCGCCGCATGGTCGATGCCGTAGGCGACCTGCCGTTCGGCCTCCTCCCGCGTCGGCGCGACATGCACGCAGCTGACCAGACGCCAGTCGGCGCGGTCGGGTTCGCCGAAACCGTGTCGAGCGAGTTGTTCGGAGTACATCTCCCAGTGCTTGGCCAGCACCTTGCTGCCCGCCGGACTGGCAGCCGCCAGCGCCAGCATCGGCAGCCCGAACCGGCCGGCCAGGTTCGCCCCGGCCGGGGACACCACAGCGGTGACGGCGATCGGCGGATGCGGTCGCGTATAGGGCAGCATCTGCAGCTGCGCCCGCCGCAGTTCGAACCAGTCGGTCTTGCGGTCGATCACCCCGTCCTCGGTGAACAGGGCGAGGATCGCCTCCAGCGACTCCTCCATCCGCTCCCGCAGCTGCGTGTACTCCAGACCCATCATCGCCGCGTCCGACGGCAGCGCCCCGGGCCCGACCCCGACGATCAGCCGGCCGCGCGTGAGGTGGTCGAGCATCGTGATGCGCTCGGCGACCATCAGCGGGTGGTGGTAGGGCAGCGAGATCACGCCGGTGGCGAGCTTGATGTCACGCGTCCGCTGGGCCGCGGCCGCAATGAACAGCTCCGGGCTCGAGATGATCTCCCAGCCGCTGGAGTGGTGCTCACCGATGAACGCCTCGTCGAACCCGAGGCGGTCCAGGTGCTCGACGAACTGCAGGTCGCGCTCCAGGTCCCAGGTCGGGTTGTTCCCGGGTTTGTGCTCCGGCCCGAGGAAGACACCGAACCGCATCCGGCTCGACACACTGCTGGTCATCAGACTCCGATCCCTCAATCCATCACTCGCTCGGTCTGGTGGGCGCCGGCCGTGGCGTCCGCGCCGGTGCGCACACCCAGCACGTCCTGGCGCCGGCCGTGCGGCAGCAGGACCGCGAGCAGCAGGCTCACCAACCCACAGCCGGCGGCCACCGCGAAGGCCACCCGGTATCCGGTCTCGCTGTAGAACACGCCGCCACCGGCCTGGACGACGTTCGCCGTCAGCGCGGCGAAGGCGACCTGGATCAACACGACGGTGCCGATGTTCTGCCCCTCCAGCGCCATGATCGACGCGATC
This sequence comes from Amycolatopsis sp. 3B14, assembly GCF_050958625.1. Lineage (NCBI taxonomy): Bacteria > Bacillati > Actinomycetota > Actinomycetes > Pseudonocardiales > Pseudonocardiaceae > Amycolatopsis > Amycolatopsis sp. 3B14. The sequence goes on along the minus strand of NZ_JBHZEN010000036.1, from coordinate 73,758 downwards.
CCCTGCTGCTCCGGTGGTGAGGCCTGCACGACGAGGTTCGGCAGACCTCCGTACGTCGCACCCATGCCGGCACCGAACAACACGAGCAGACCGGCGACCTGCCACGCGTGGGAATGCCAGATCGCCAGGCCGAGCGCGGACCCGGCCAGCAACACCGCGCCGGTGATCATCGGCGTGCGGATGCCCCAGCGCGCGGCCTTGGCGCCGCACAGGAAGCCCGCGACGACCATGGCCGCACCGAGCGGCGAGAGGAAGTAGGCGACGCCGATGGCGTCACTGCCGAAACCGTAACCGCCGCCGACCTCACGCGCGGTCTGCAGCATGCTCGGCACGATCGACGACACGATGCCCGTGGCGGCGTAGACGGAGGCACCGAGCAGGAGCGTGGTCCACATCGGACGACTGCGCAGCAGCGGGAGGTTGATCAGCGGCTCGGGGAACGACCGGTCCCACCACAGCCATGCCGCGAAGCACACGACCCCGCCGATCAGCAGTCCGAGCACCGCGGGCGAACCCCAGCCCCACTCCGGGCCCTCCCCGAGCCCGAAGACCAGCGCGGCGCCGCCGAGCCCGAGCAAGACGGCTCCCGGCCAGTCCAGCCTCGCCTTCACGCGCAGCGGCGATTCGGGAAGCAGCGCCAGCACGGCCACGATGCACACGGCCTCGTAGATCGCGACGAACCAGAAGATCGACAACGCCCCGAAGGAGTCGATGAGCCACCCGGCGAGGAACGGCGCCAGGATGAACGTGATTCCGGAGCCGGTGAGGGTCACGGCGACTGCGAACGCGATGATGCGCTTCGGGAACACGTCGCGGATCAGCGAGTACGCGAGCGCCGGCGTGATGTAGAGCAGCCCCTGCAGGGCCCGGCCGACGATGAACAGCGCGTAGTTCGGCGCGAGCGCGGACAGGACCGCGCCGAGCGCCGCGAGCCCGGTGGCGACGAGCAGCATCAGCCGCTTACCGCGCAGGTCGGCGAGTTTGCCGACGACAGCCATCACCACGGCCGCGGCGAGGTTCGCGATGGTGATCGTCCAGCCCACCTGGTCGGTTCTGTAGTGCGCGGCGATCCCCGGAAGCGCGGTGGCCACCAGGTTGTATGAGAACGCCGCGAGTTCGGCGAGCAGCACGATGGCGAGCAGCCCGAGGACACGACGTGGCGTCCAGGTCCGGTCCACGCTGTGGTGGCCGGGACCGGCGGTGTCGGGGTGGGAAGACGATTCGGCGACCACTACGGACCTCCTGCGGTGCGTCGGTGCACTCCAGAGACTCCGGTCACACTAGACAACCAAGCGCTCGCTTGGCAAGGGGTGCTAGCGTTGCGGCACAAGGAGTCATCACAGTGGAAGGCGGGACAATGTCGGACTTCTCCGCCAGGACCGGAGCGGCGTTCGTCGCCGGCGGCACCGGTGGCATCGGCCAGGCGATCGTCCGCACGCTCGCGGCACGCGGCAGCGACGTCGCGTTCACCTACCGGTCGAACCACTCCGCCGCCGACGACCTGGCCCGCGAGGTCAAGGCCCTCGGCCGCCGGCAGAGTGCCCTCCGGCTCGACCTCGCCGACGAAGCGGCGACAGCCGACGCCGTCGGGCAGGTCGTCGCGGAGTTCGGCGGGCTGCACACCGTGGTGTACGCGGCCGGCCCGCACGTGCCGATGGTGCATCTGAGCAAGGTTTCCCCGGCCCAGTACCGGGCGCAGCTGGACGCCGACGCCGCCGCGTTCTTCAACCTCGCCCATGCCGCCCTGCCGCGCTTGCGGGAGAGCAAGGGCAACATCGTTGTCGTCACCACGGCGGCCACGCGCCGGTTCCCGGTGCGCGACGGACTGTCCTCGGGCACGAAGGGCGCGGTGGAGGCGGTCGCGCGGGCACTGGCGGCCGAGGAGGGGCGGTTCGGGATTCGCGTCAACTGCGTCGGCCCCGGCATGCTGACCGACGGCATGGCCGAGCGGCTGATCTCCTCCGGCGAACTCGACGACGCCGCCCTGGAGGTCACCCGCCGCAACATCCCGCTGCGCCGCTTCGGCGATGCCGAAGACATCGCCGAAGCGGTCGCGTTCCTCGCCTCGGACCGGGCCGACTTCATCACCGGCCAGTGCCTCGACGTCGACGGCGGCTACGGCGTCTGAACCGGGGCCGGTTCGAGGAACCGGCCCAGCACCGCGAGCAGCTCGGCGCGGATCCGGCGGCTGACCGACGCGCCGGGCTGCATCGCGGTGAACGCGTGCGGCACACCGGGCACGACGTGCAGTTCGGCTGCCACCCCTGCGGCCTGCAGGCGCAGCGCGTACTGCACGGCCTCGTCCCGCAGGCAGTCCGCCCCGGCGGCGAGCACGTACGCCGGCGGCAACCCGCGCAGGTCCTGGGCCACCGAGGGTGATCCCCACACCGGCGGGGCTCCGACCAGCGGTCCGAGGTAGTGGCCCCAGCACAAGCGCGCGTCCTCGGCGTTGAAGACCGGCGCCGCGGACAGCGCGGCCATCGACTCCGCGCCCATGGTCGCGTCCAGGAAAGGGCAGAGCAGGACCTGCCCGTTGATCACGGGACCGCCGGTGTCACGGGCGCGCAACGCGAGCGCCGCCGCCAGGCCCGCCCCGGCCGACATGCCCGCCACCACCAGGGGCGCCCCGGACGCGAAGTCCAGCAACGCGGCGTAGCAGTCGTCCAGCGCCGCCGGGTAGGGGTGCTCCGGGGCGAGCCGGTAGTCGACGGAGACGACCACCGCGCCGGTGTCGGCGGCGAGCCTGGCGCAGAACGGCTCGTCCTCATCCGGGTGTCCGATGCAGTACCCACCGCCGTGGATCCACAGCACGACGGGAGCCGCGTCGCCGGCACCGTCCGGCACGTACCGGCGAACCGGCACCGGATGCGCGGCGGCGACCGTATGGTCCGTCCTGGCGACGCCGTCCGGCCACGGCACTTCCGGCCACTCCGCACGCGCCTTCGCGCTCAGCTCCCGTTGCGCGGCCGGGTCGGCGAACTGCAGGGGCGGCATCGCCGCCAGGAACTCGGTGAATTCGGGATCCATGCGTATCCTTCCGATCATCCGGTGCCCGTGGCACCGCCATCGACGACCAACTCGGTTCCGGTGAGGTAGCTGGAGTCGTCGCACGCGAGGAACAACGCGGCTTGCGCCACCTCGTCCGGGCGGCCCGCACGGGCGAGCGGGGTGCCCGCCCAGTGGGCGGGGTCGGCCAGCACCTCCGCGGGCACGCTCTGCTCGAGCATCGGTCCCGCGATGGCGCCCGGGATCAGGCAGTTGACGCGGATGCCCTGGGCCGCGAGCTCGGCCGCGGCGACCTTGGTGAGGCCGCGCAGCGCCCATTTGGTCATTCCGTAGGCGCCGTGCCCGGGATAGCCCGTCGTGCCCGCGGTCGAAGACACGTTGATGATCGACCCGCCGCCGCTCATCCGCTTCGCGGCCGCGCGGATACCGAGGAAGGGCCCGTGCAGGTTGACCGCGAAGATCTGCCCCAGCCCGGACACCGACTCCTCCATCAGTGGCCGGGTCCAGTAGCGAGCCGCGTTGTTGACCAGGACGTCGAGCCGGCCGTGGCGCGCCAGGACACCGTCGAGGACCTCCTCCCACGCGGCCTCGTCGCTGACGTCCATGCGTGCGAACTCACCGCCGAAGCCGGCGGCCGTCGCGCGGCCACCGGTTTCGTCCACATCGGTCACCACCACGCGCGCGCCCTCACGCGCGAACAGGGCCGCCTCGGCGGCGCCCTGTCCGCGGGCGCCGCCGGTGATCACCGCGACCTTTCCGGCCATCCGCATCAGGCGCGCTTCTCCTTCGCGCGGAAGTGCGGGATGACGTGCTCGCCCCAGTTGCGGATGGTCTCCAGGCACACCTCCTGCGGGACGGTGCCCATCTGGATCAGGCACAGCACCTCGTCCACCCCGACCCGCTCCAGCTCCGTCACGTAGTCGATCGCGGTCTCCACGGTGCCGTAGGCGTGGTCGATGTTGTAGTTCGCCGACGCCAGCGAGCGCTCCGAGTACTGCGGAAGCTCGCCGCGGTCGTAGGCCGCTGCCCGCGACTCGGCGCGCTCCCGCATGAAGGCCACGTTGTCCTCGTTCACCGTGTCCCCCGTAGGCGGCTTCTCCCCGCCGAGATGCCAGTAGCCGATCGACTCACCGAAGAACCGCTGGCCGCGAGCGCCGATCTCCTTGGCCTGCTCGGCGTCGTCGAGCACGATCGTCGGGCACAACGCCACGAACTGGTCGTTGGTGACGTCGGAAACGAGCTTCTCCCCGGTCCGCGTCTCGCACCGCTCCCGGTAGAGCTTGTGCTGGTGCGCCACGCTGTCGAGTCCGGCGAACCCGAAGATCAGCGCGCCCACGCCGAGGTCGGCCGAGTGCACGACGGTGTCGGGCTTGGTGCTGGCCAGGTAGAGCGGCGGGTGCGGGCGCTGGATCGGGCGCGGCAGGATGCGCAGCGGCGCGTTGCCCTTCGGCGCCTGCAGGTCGAGCAGCTTGCCGTGCCATTCGAAGTCGTCCGAGCGCCAGGCGGCGCTCACGATCCGCAGGGCTTCCTCCACCTCGGCAGCCGTGCGCTCGGGATCCACGTTGCACAGCGCGGCCTCCTGGAGGGTGCCGCCACGCGCCGCACCGAGGTTCAGGCGCCCGTTGGACAGCACGTCGAGGAAAGCCGCCTTCTCCGCCACGCGGGTCGGGAAGTTGTAGTTGAACGGCATGCACACCGCGCCGTGGCCGATCCGGATGCGCGTGGTCTTCGCCGCGACCGTGGCGAGGAACAGCTCCGGAGCCGACATGTGGGAGTAGTGCTCGAGCCCGTGGTGCTCGACGGCCCAGATCCCGTCGAACCCCATCTGTTCGGCGAAGACGGCCTGCTCCACCGAGTCGAGGATCACCTGACGCTCCTTCTCCGGCGTCGGATCGGCGATCTGGGCCTCGAAGATCATCGAGAACTTCACGGGTCGTGCCTTTCTGTCGGTCTATCGCTTGCTTGGTTGCTGCGCGCAGGGAGATGCCCTGCCGGAATGCGGGGTGGGGTCAGGCCGCGCGCAGAACGCGGCGGCTGCGGGCCATGGTGTCGACGCGGCGGCCCAGCAGGGCAAGCCGGGCTGCCACGGTGACGTCGGCGAAAGCCGGTCCCCGCGCCGAGTGGACGATGTCGGCGGCGTCGACGCACACGCCGGCGCCGACCGGCAACCCGCCGTGCCTGCGAACCAGGAGCCGGACCTGGGTGAGGACCCGGGCTCCGTGCGCGAGGTCGGCCGCGACGGCGATCAGGCCGACGGTCCGTCCGTGCAGACGAGCCCGGGCCAGCGACTCGGGCACCCGGCCGGGAAGGTCGCCGTCCGGCCAGTCATCGCAGGCGATCAGGACCGCGTCCGGGTCAGACCGGTCGTCCGATGTGGACATCGCGGCGTCGAGAACCAGCGGCAGCGCCGGAGAGTCGCCGAGACACAGCGCGGAACGGGCGGCGACGGGAGCGCGCCGGGCGCGGACGGCAGGGATGTCGAGGATGGAGGTCATGGCCATCTCCCACTTCGCTGTAGGGGGCACGACCGATGTAACCGCGCTCACGCGCGGCGGTCAAGAGACTCAGAGTCTCTTTCTTTACCTAGATCGGTTCAGTCGGTCTCGAGCGCCGCGCTCCACATCCGGGTGAGCACCTCGAGGATCTCCCCGCGATCGACGTCCCAGCCGTGCAGCGACCAGCGCAGGAACATCTGCTGCAGCTGGCCGAACAGCAGCACCGCCCGCGCCTTGGCCTGCTCGGGATTCCAGCGCCCGCCCTTCTGCAGGGCGGTGCTCAGCATGTCGATGTCGCGTTCGAAGCTCGTCTGCTGCCGCTCCCGGACCGGATCCTCCAGCAGGGCCGCCTCGGTCACCGCGGCGGAGGCGATCCGGGTGCGCTCCCACACCCGCAACGTGGTGTCCAGCCATTGGGCGATGCGCTCGCGGGTGGGTTCCTCGGCCAGTTCGGCGAGCGCGGTGTAGACCGGCTCGTACTGCTCGTCGAGGTGCCGCAGCACCTCCATCACGACGTCGGCCTTCGACTTGAAGTGCCGGTAGAACGTCGCCCGGGTGGTGCCCGCGGCGGCCGTGATGTCCTCGATCGACGTGGCCACGTATCCGGTCAGCGAGAAGCAGTCCACGGCGGCCTCGGCGAGCCGCGACCGGGTCTGCTCGCGGCGGGCTTGGCGAGCACCGCCCTGTCGCGTCGCTTCCTCCGGCATCCGGCTCCCTCGTCTCGTCGGCTGGCCCTGCTCCAGCAAACCAAGACCGCCCGCGCGGACACAACCCGGCGGTCTCACCCGTGCTCGATCCACACGCTCTTGTGCTCCAGCCACTCGTCCAGCGTGTGCGGCCCGTTGGACGTCCGGTTGCCGCTCTCCTTCTGGCCGCCGAAGGGCAGCGCCCAGTGCAGCCGTCGGTAGGTGTTGACCCAGACCGTGCCCGCGCGCAGGCCCGCGATCATCCGGTGGGTGCGGGACAGGTCGTTCGTCCACAGTCCGGCCGCGAGGCCGTAGACCGTGTCGTTGGCCAAGTCCAGGGCATGGCTGTCCGAGGAGAACGGCAGCGCGACCGCGACCGGGCCGAAGATCTCCTCCTGGCAGACCCTCAGCCGGTTGTCCGGGGTCGCGAACAGCGTCGGCTCCACGAAGTAGCCCCCGGCCAACGGGGATGCCGGGTCGAACAGCTCCTTGCCGCAGCGCCCGCCGAACACCCGACGGGCGCCCTCGGCCTCGGCGAGGTCCAGGTAGCCGCGCACCTTGTCGTACTGCGTGTCGAACGCGACCGGTCCCATCGTGGTCTCCGGGTCGAGCGGATCGCCCAGCCGGATCGCGGCGGCCTGCCCGCGCAGCCGCTCCACGAACTCGTCGAAGATCGAGTCCTCGATCAGGATGCGTGAGCCCGCGATGCACGCCTGCCCGGCGCTGCCGGTGAAGATCCCGGCGGCCACGCCCGCCGCCGCCGCCTCCAGGTCGGCGTCGGCGAAGACGATGTTGGGTGACTTGCCGCCCAGCTCCAGCCCCAGGACCTTGAGGTTGGTCACCGACCGTTGGGTGATGCGGCGACCGGTCGCCGTCGAGCCGGTGAAGCTGATCTTCGCCACGTCCCGGTGCTCGACCAGGGCCTCACCGGCAGTCGCTCCCTCGCCGCACACGATGTTCACCGCGCCCCGCGGGATCCCCGCCTCGCTCAGGTGGCGGGCCGCGGCGAGGATCGACACCGACGCCCGCTCCGGTGGCTTCACGACGACGGTGTTGCCCGCGGCGAGCGCCGCCGACACCTTGGCCAGGAACATCGCCAGCGGCGCGTTCCACGGGATGATCACGCCGACCACGCCGAAGGGTTCGCGCACCGAGTAGGTGTGGGCGGCCGGTGAGATCGACACCGTTTCCGCGGTGATCGTCTCCGCCAGGCCCGCGTGGAACTCGATCTGCGCGGCACCACCGAGCACCGCGGGCCGCGCCTCGGTGCTCGCCCGGCCGTTGTCGGTGGCGTCGAGCCGCCACAGTTCCTCGGCGTGGTCGCGGACCGATCGCGCCCAGGACCGCAGGATCGCCGCGCGCTCCATCGGCGGGGTCGCGGCCCACCCCGGTGCCGCCGCCCGTGCCGCGGCCACCGCATCGTGCACGTCGAAGGCTTCCCCGGCGGGAATGCGGGCCCACACCTCCCCGGTGGCCGGGTTGACGCTGTCGAGCCACTGGCCGCCGCGGGCCGGGCGGAATTCGCCGTCGATGTAGTGGGGGTGGTCGCTCACGCGTGCTCCAGCCGCTCGATGATCGTCACGTTCGCGGTTCCGCCGCCTTCGCACATCGTCTGCAGGCCGTAGCGGCCTCCCGTGCGTTCCAGTTCGGCGAGCAGGGTCGTCATCAGGCGCGCCCCGGTGGCGCCCAGCGGGTGGCCGAGCGCGATCGCGCCCCCGTTGACGTTGACCCGCGACGGATCGGCGCCCGTTTCCGCCAGCCAGGCCAGGACCACGCTGGCGAACGCCTCATTCACCTCGAACCGGTCGATGTCGCCCAATTCCAGCCCGGCGCGCTCCAGTGCCGCCGCGGTCGCCGGGATCGGCGCGGTCAGCATGAAGATCGGGTCCGCGCCCAGGACCGACATGTGGTGGATCCGGGCGCGGGGCGTGAGCCCGTGCCGCTCCACCGCGCGTTCCGAGGCGATCAGCACCGCGGCCGCGCCGTCGGAGATCTGGCTCGACACGGCCGCGGTGAGCCGGCCGCCCTCGGTCAGGGGCTTGAGCTGCGCCATCTTCGATGTGCTCGTGTCCCGCCGCGGCCCCTCGTCCGCGGTGACCCCTGCCAGCGGCAGGATCTCGCCGGTGAAGCGGCCTTCGTCGGTGGCACGCACCGCCCGCCGGTGGCTCTCCACGGCGTAGGACTCCATGGCCTCCCGCGTGATGCCCCATTTCTGGGCGATGAGCTCGGCTCCGTGGAACTGGTTGACCGGCTGGTCACCGTAGCGTTCGCGCCAGCCGGCGGATCCACTGAACGGGTTCTCGAACCCGAGTTCCCGGCCCGCCTTGCGGGAGGTGCCCATCGGGATGGCGCTCATGTTCTGGACACCGCCGGCGATCACCAGGTCCGCGTTGCCGGACTGGACGGCCTGCGCCGCGAAGTGCACGGCCTGCTGGGACGATCCGCACTGCCGGTCCACGGTGGTGCCGGGCACGTGCTCGGGCAGGCCGGCCGCGAGCCAGGCGGTGCGGGCGACGTTGCCGCCCTGACCACCGACCGTCTCCAGGCAGCCGAAGATCACGTCCTCGACCGCGCCCGGATCCACGCCGGCGCGCTCGACGAGTCCCGCCAGCACGTGCGCGCCGAGATCCGCCGGATGGATAGCGGCGAGCCCGCCGCCCCGCCTGCCGACCGGGGTGCGGACGGCGTCGACGATGTAGGCCTCAGCCATGTGGTTGTCTCCCTTGCTTCACAGCGACGCGGCGAGCGCGGCCAGCCCGTCCAGACCGCGCAAGGTCGTCGCTTCGTCCGAGGTGGTCAGCCAGAACACGACCCGGTCGATGCCCATGTCCGCGTAGCGGTCCAGGGCCGCCGGGTGCGGGCAGGCGTTGAACAGCGTCACCGGGATGTCCGCACGCCCAGCGTCCCCGGCCCGCTTTCGCAGCTCCTCGACGCGCCGCGCGAGGACGGGCTCGAAGTCCTCGACGGCTCCCGGTGGCGGGTCGGTGACCTGGTCGGTGCCGGCCCGGTAAGGCATCCAGCCGTCGGCGAAGGCGACCACGCGCTCCAGCACCCGCGGCCCCATCCCGCCGAGCAGTACCGGGGGTCGTGGCCGCTGCACCGGCTTCGGCCACGACCACAGTGGACCGAAGCGCACGAACTCGCCGTGGTAGGCCGCCTCGTCCTGGGTCCAGATCGCGGTCATCGCCGCCAGCCGTTCGCGCAGCACGGCGAACCGGCGGCCGGGATCGGTGCCATGGTTGCGCAACTCGTCGGCGTCGGAGCCGGCTCCGACACCGAGCAGCAACCGTCCGCGCGAGAGCTGATCGAGGGTGGCGATCTGCTTGGCGAGCACGACCGGATCGCGCTGAGGCACCAGGCAGACGGCGGTGCCGATCCGTATCCGGGTGGTGGACGCCGCCACCGCGCCGAGCGTCACGAGCGGATCGAACACCGTGCGGTAGTAGCCGGGGCTGTCCGCGCCCACCGGAACGTGGGTGTGGTCGGGGAAGAAGACCGAGCCGAACCCCCGATCCTCGGCGGCCCGGGCGAAGCCGACCGGGCTGATCGAGTCCGCGGACGGGAAGAACTGCACGCCGGCCTCCATCAGGCCCGCTCCCAGCGCTGGGGCAGCACGTCGTCGCGCGCGGTCATCGGCTCCAGCAGGTGGCGGCTCAGATCGCCGAACAGGTCGTTGCCGATGCGCCGCTCGGTGAACCGCCAGCGGCCGTCCACTTTGGCGAACCGGTCGAGGTAGTCCCCGGCGATGACGGGCTGCAGCGGGAACGTCCCGGCGTGCTGGACCACGAGCACGGAGGAGTACGCGCGGGCGCGGTCCGGGCCGTCGTCGTCGACGAGGAGGTTGCTCACGATGTGCCGGGTCCGCGGGGTGCCGTTGGGGTGGACCCGCACGAACCGTTGCCACAGCGCGGTGACGGCGGCCGGGTCCCGCTGGGCGACCAGGTCCTCCCCCACGTAGAGGTCCGCATCGGCGAACAACTCGCCCAGCTCGGTGAACCGGCCGTCGTCGAGGTAGTACGGGTAGAGGTGGACAAGTCGCTCGATCTGGCGGTGGTCGTCGCCGCCGATCACGCCGTGTACCTCGCGGCCGAACCGGCGTTGACGTCGATCACCGAGCCCGTGATGTGCGGCGTGGCGGGTCCGATGAGGAACAGCACCGCCGCGGTGATCTCCACCGGCTCCAGCAGGGCGACCGGCTGGACGTGGTGTTCCCGGAGCAGCGCTTCGACGTCCTCCCACCCGGGCGCCGCCAGATCCGGCCGCAGCGCGCGGTAGAGCGGGTCGTTGTGCACCATCGGGGTGGAGGTGTTGCCCGGCGCGACCGCGTTCACCGTGATGCCGAACGGCGCGAGGTCCAGAGCCGCGGCCTTCACCAGGCCGATCACGCCCCACTTCGAGGCGACATAGGGCACCGAGCCCGGCACGGCCATCCGCGCCTGGTTGGACGCGGTTGCCACGATCCGGCCGTAGCCGCGCTCGATCATGTGCGGGGCGACCGCCCGCAGGGACTGGAAGACCCCGGTGAGGTTGGTCGCGACCACCTCGTCCCACACGGCCCGGTGGGCGTCCTGGATGGACCCGCCGCCGTGTACTCCGGCGTTGGCCAAGAGTACGTCGATCTTCCCAAACCGGTCGATCGCCGCGTCGACGGCCTTGCCCACAGCACCTTCGTCACCGACATCGCCGGTGAGCGCGAGCACGTCGCGGCCGTGGGCCCGCACGAGGTCCGCGCTCTCCGCCAGGTCGGCCTCGGTGGCGAGCGGATACGCGACGTGCGGCGAGTCGGCACAGCGGTCGAAGAGGACCACGTCGGCGCCCTCGCGCGCGACCGCCTCGGCGTGCGACCGGCCCTGCCCCCGCGCTCCCCCGGTGACGAACACGACCTGTCCGTCCAGCTGCCCGGCCATGCTCACTCCCCTCCGGCGAGGTGACCCCAGCGGTTCAGCACCTCGCGACGCAGCAGCTTGCCCTGCCCGCCGGACCCGTCGTTGGCGTGCGGCAGCTCGTCCGCCACCACGACGACGTCCGGACGCGACGGCGGCGGGAGCTTGTCCGCGACCGCCGACCGCACCACCTCCGGGTCGAGGTGGTGTTCCAGATCGGGGCGCACGACCAGCAGGATCTTCGGCTCGCCATCGGCGCCCGGGACGCCCACCGCGGCGGCCTCCGCGACGCCGTCCACTGCGGACGCCGCGTCCTCGACCTGGATCGGCAGGGTGAACGAGCCGCCGCGCGCGATCGCGTCGGCGCGACGGCCGAGCACCGACACCCGGCCCTGGTCGTCGACGAGGCCGAGGTCGCCGCCGGTGAACCAGCCGTCCCGGAGCGCTTGCCCGGTCACCTCGGGCTGCCCGTCGTAGCCGGCTGTGACATGCGGCCCCGCGAGCTGGATCTCCCCGATTTCCCCGGTGATCCGCCGCCCGTCGGCATCGACCACCCGGACGGCCCCGCCGGTGCGCGCCCAGCCCACCACGCCATCAGGCACCTCGTCGCGCCGCGCGATCACGCTGTAGGGCGCCTCGGTCTGCCCGTAGTAGCCGTAGAGGGCCAAGTCCGGCAGCCTCCGCCGGATCCGCTGCTGCAGCGACGGCAGGATCGGCTCACCGCCGAGCATCGCGACCCGCAACGAGGACAGGTCGGCGTTCTCGTGCCCCGGCGTGGACAGCAGTTCGACGAAGAAGCTCGGCGTCACGCTGATGTGTGTGACGCGCTCCCGCGGCACCGCGGCCAGGAACTGTTCCGGTCCGAACCCGTCCTCCAGCACCAGCCGCGCCCCACCCGCGAGCGCGGGCGCGGCCACGGCCAGGAACCCGATGCCCCAGATGATCGGCCCGGTACCCAGAACCGCGTCCCGTCCCAGCGGCACGTCCAGCCACAGCTTCTCCGCGATCGCCAGCCCGCCGGCGTGCGTGTGCACCACCGCCTTCGGCAGGCCCGTGGTGCCGGAGGTGAAGAACAGCGCGAGCGGATCGTCTCCCCCGGCCCCGAGAGCCGGCTCGCCGTCGCCCGCGGAGGCCGTGAGCGCGTCGAGATCAACCGAACCGCCGGCCGGGCCGCCCACCCGGATCCAGGTATCGATACCCGGGAGGCCTGGCCGCAGTCCGGCCACGAGGTCGTCGAACCGCGCGTCGTAGACGAAGGCGGTGGTGCGGCTGCGCTCCAGGACGGGCGCGAAGGTCTCCGCGGCCCAGAACGGGTTGAGCGCCGCCAGCACCGTCCCCAGCTTGGCCTGCGCCAGGTAGATCTCGGCGACGGACAACGGTGAGTCGAGCAGGGTGGCGACCCGGTCCCCGGGTTTCAGCCCCGCGGCGGCGAGTGCGTGGGCGCGGCGGTTGACCCGCTTGTTCAGCTCGTCGTAGGTGAGGTGATCGCGGCCGGCGAAGGTCACGGCGATGTCCTCGGGCGCCCGATCACGGTGGGCGGTCAGCACAGCGTGCCCGAAGTTGGCGTAGCGCGTCATTGCGTCTCTCCTGCGGTCGAACAGGTGTCAGGTGCCCGGGTATCCGCCGCCGCCGTACCGGGCGTCGAGCAGGTCGTAGTCGGGAGTGAACCCCCGTCGTGGGAGCTCCTCGGCGAAGATCACGGTCTTCGGCTTCTTGTAGGAGGCGACCTGGGTGCGCACGTGAGCGATCAGATCCTTCTCCGACACGCTCGCGCCGTCGGCGAGCACGACGATCGCGACGACGTTCTGGCCCCACACCGGATCCGGCCGTCCGATCACCCCCACTGCCTCGACGTCGGGATGCGTAGTCAGGGCGCGCTCGACCTCCGCCGGATAGACGTTCTCGCCGCCGGACTTGATCATCCGCAGCTTCGGCCCGAGGAAGCTGATCGTGCCGTCCTTTTCACGGCGGCCCAGGTCGCCGGTGTGGTGCCAGCCGCCGCGGAACTTCGCCGCGTTCAGCTCGGGCCGGTCGAAGTACCCGCTGAACACGTGCGGGCCGCGGGCCACGATCTCGCCCACCTGCCCGTCCGGCACCTCCTCGTCGTCCGGGCCGACGATGCGCACCTGCGCCAGTGGGCTCGGCCGCCCAACGTTGCCCGCGCCGTCCGTGCCGAGCCCGTGGTAGGTGAGCATCCCGGCCACCTCGGTCTGTCCGTAGCCGACGAACGAGCGTCCCCAGGGACTGGTGTCCGGTGTGATCATCGCGTTCCACGCCTCGTCGCCCGGCGCCGCCCGCAAGCTGGACAGGTCGTAGCGCCGGTCGGCGTTCGCCTTCACCAGCTGCGCGATCATCGCCGGGAAGAGCATCGCGGCCTGGCAGCGTTCCCGCTCGATCAGCCGGCACGCCAGCTCCGGGTCGAAGGTCGGCAGCACCACGTTCGTGCCACCGAAAACCAGCGTGGTCAGCGCGAACATCGTGGTGCCGATGTGGAAGAGCGGCCCGGAGTCCAGGCAGACGAAGCCCTCCTCGACCTGACGGACGACACCGAGCACCAGACTGTGCGAAACGAGCGCGCGCTGCGACAGCATCGCGCCGTGCGGGCGGCCGTCGAACGCCGCGGTGTACAGCACGAGGACCGGCGCGTCCTCGTCCACGTCCAGGCCCAGGGGGGTGGCGGGGTACTCCGCCAGCCACGCCTCGTAACCGTCGTCGGCGTTGTGGCAGACCCAGCGCGCGGTCGTCCCGCTCCGGAGTGGACCGAGCGCGGCGTCCAGCGGTCCCGACTCCCAGACGACCACCGCGGGCCTGAGGTCGTCGAGCACGAACTTCAGCTCGTCGCTGCTCTGCCGCCAGTTCGCCGGGCACAGCATGGCCCCGGTCTTGGCGCAGGCGATGAGCAGCTCGATGATCCGGAACGAGTTGACGCCCAGCCACAGGACCCGCTCCCCCGGCCCGGCACCGGCGTCGAGCAGGGCATGGGCGAGGCGGTCGGTGCGCTCGTCGAGATCGGCGTAGGTCAGCCGGTGGTCGCCGTCGACCAGGGCGGTGACGTGGGCGCGGCTGCGCCGGTGCTCCCGCACCACGTCGGCGAGGGTGAACTGGTGCATGGTGACGCCTTTCAGCGGAAGGCCGGGATGACTTCCTTGGCGAAGAAGGTGATGGCTCGCTTCATGTCCTCGAACGGCACGTGGCGCGTGCTGCCGAAGTCGCACATCAGGTGGCCGAAGCCGAACTCCTGGAGCATGGCGACCTGGCCGATGACCCGCTCCGGGTCGCCGATGACCTCCAGCTGCTCCCAGCGGAAGTCGGTGCCCACGCTGCCGCCCTTGAGGTAGCGGCCTTCCCAGAACTCGAAGCCCTTCGCGATCTCGCCCGTACGCGAGTCGATGGGGGCGCTCTTCTCGTTGAAGATGCGGGCGCGGTCGAACGTCTTCTCGAACGCCTCCTGGTCGGCTCGCGCCTGCTCCACCGTCGGGGCGAGCCACACCGAGCGGGACACGACCAGCTCGACGTCTTCGACGGCGTGCCCGGCCTCCGCGGCGACCGACCGCCACGTTTCGGCAGCCTTGTGCACCTTGCGGAACGGCGCCGCGGGATCGGCCAGAATGGGCAGGCCGCGCCGGGCGTAGCGCTCGACGGTCTCCGGGCTGACCGCCGCCACGTACAGCGGCGGATACGGCCGCTGCAACGGTTTCGGCGTCAGTTCGACCTCGCCCGTGCGGTAGAACTTCCCGTCGTGCTGGAACTGTTCGTTCCCGAGCAGGCCGGTGATCACCTCCAGGGACTCGTCGAACCGCTCGCGTGCCTCGGACAGCTCCTGGCCGAACCCGTCGAACTCGATGCTCTGGTACCCGCGGCCGACCCCGAGGTCCAGGCGGCCGCCGGAGAGGAGGTCGACCTGCGCGGCCTCTTCGGCGACGTGGACCGGGTTGTGCAGCGGCAGCACGACCACTCCGGTGCCGAGCCGGATCCGCTCGGTGCGGGCAGCGAGGTGGCTGAGCATCGTGAAGATGTTCGGGACCGTGCCGTAGTCGCGGAAGTGGTGCTCGGACACCCAAAGCCCGTCGAAGCCCAGCTCCTCGAGCAGTTCGGCGACCCGGATGTTGTAGTCGTAGACCTCTTTGATGCTGCGCTGCCGGTCGGGCCGGTGGAACAGCAGGAACGCGGAGAACTTCATCGCGCGGTGCTCCTCTTTTCCGTTGTCAGGCCTGCGAAGGCGCGAGCACCGAACCGGGGAACGGCGCGAGCAGCGTTTCCCGCCACGGGCCGTCCAGGTACTGCCGGGCCGTCTTGCGCCAGTCGAGCAGCCTCGGGTCGGCCTTCGCCTCGGCGTCCAGGCCGACGGCCGCGTCATACGCGCGCTGCGTCTCCAGGTGCGAGTCCATGTCGGTCCCCCAGAAGGTGACGACCTCGCTGTCGGACATCAGCACCTCGTACAGGCCGACGAGGCGGTGCCCGTGGTCGGCGAGGATGGGCGCGCGTTCCTCGCGGACGGCCGCCAGGTAGTCCAGCGCCGCGCCCGGCCGGACGTGGGCGACCTCGTGCAGGAAGAACGGCGCGGTGTACCGCTCGTCGCGCAGGGCCTGCAGATCCGGGGTGCCCGGAACGCCGCCCATCGGCCGGGAGAACGCCTTGTGCCTGAGATCGTCGATCGAGGACAGGAACAGCTCAGGCTTGACGTTGTCGTAGATGTCGAGCATCTGCCGCCAGCCACCCTCCCAGCCACCGTGGCAGTCCCACAGCGTGACCGCCTTGAACTGCTCGTGGCCGGTGATGCCGATGGCGTAGAACGCGCCGATCAGGTCGATGGCCCGCGAACGCACGGACAGCCCGGAGGTCAGCTCCGCGGAGGCGTCGCCGCGCTGCTCGTCCTCCTTCTTGTAGTTCACCAGCCACTGCAGGTATTCGCGCGGGTTGCGCGAGTTCATCGGGTGGAAGTACACCTCTTCGAGCAGATAGATCCCGCGCGCCACAGTCTCTCCCTCACTCCTACTTGAGCAATCGCTTGGTCAAGACTGTAAGGCCGGGCGCATCTGCCGTCAACAATCGCGCCCGTTGACAGCGGGACCGCGACGTTCGTACTGTCCAACCAAGTGCTCGCTTGGTGAAGGAGGTGCCGTGGCCGCGCTCCGCGACCGCGCCGCGATCGCCGGCGTCGGCTGGACCCCGTACTCGAAGAACTCCGGGGTGAGCACCCTGGAGCTCGCGCTCCGGGCGATCACCGCCGCTCTCGACGACTGCGGGCTCACCCGTGCCGACGTGGACGGCTTCGTCACGCATTCCGTGGGTGACGCGACGCCCGCGGCGGTCGTCGCCGCCTCACTCGGAGTGCCGGACCCGCACGTCCTGCTCGACCTGTGGGGTGGCGGCAGCGTCTCCGCCGCGACGGTCGGCGCGGCCGCGATGGCGGTGGCGAGCGGCCAAGCCGAAACAGTGGTGTGCTGGCGCGCGCTCAACGCGCGATCGGAGTTCCGCATGGGCGGCACCGGCCGGGCGGCGCCCACGCTCGTCGAGTTCCAGTACCAGGTCCCCTACGGGCTGCTGGCCCCGCCGCAGCAGTACGCCCTGGTCGGCCGCGCCTACCTCGACGCTTGCGGCGCCGGCGAGGAGGACCTCGGCCGAGTCGCCGTCACCCAGCGCCAGAACGCGTTGCGCAACCCACGCGCGATGATGCGCAAGCCGCTGTCGATGGACGAGTACCTCGCCGCACCCTGGATCGCCGAGCCGCTGCGACTGTTCGACTGCTGCCTGGAGACCGACGCGGCGATCGCCCTCGTCGTGACCTCCGCCGAACGGGCCCGGGACCTCCGGCAGCCGCCCGTGCTGATCAGCGGAGCCGCGACGGGCGGGGGCCACAGCCTGTTCTCCGGCGCGCGACCGGACCTGTCCGTCAGCGCGGCCGCCGACATGGCACCGCGTCTCTACGCAGGTGCGGGCATCGGCCCGGAGGAGATTCAGATCGCCGAACTCTACGACGCGTTCACCCCGCTCGTCCTGATGCAATTGGAGGACTACCGCTTGGCACCCCGGCGCGGCGCCGCCGACTTCGTCGCCTCCGGCGCCACCGCACTGGACGGCAAACTGCCCGTCAACACGCACGGCGGGCACCTGTCCGAGGGCTACCTGCACGGCCTCAACCACGTCGGCGAGGCCGTGACACAGCTGCGCGGCCAGGCCGGTGACCGCCAGGTGCCGGGCGCCGAGGTGGCACTGACAACGGGCCAGCCCGGCTACGTCTCGGGCACCACGTCGGCCCTGATCCTGCGAGCGGACCGATGACCCGCCCGCTCGCGGACCGCGACTCCACCGCGTGGTGGGAAGGACTGGCGGAGCACCGCCTGCTGCTGCAGACCTGCGGCGCATGCGGGAGGCATCGGCTCGTCGCCCGGCCCCTGTGCGCCTCGTGCGGTTCCTTCGCCTGGCGCTGGACGGAGGCGTCCGGCGAGGGCACGATCGCGAGCTGGGTCGTGTCGCACCGCGCCTACCAGCCCGACCGGACCGCGCCCTACACCGTGGTGATGGTCCGGCTCGCCGAGGGAGACGACCTGTTGCTGCCCGGCGGATGGACCGAAGGTGCGGACCTCGCGGTGGGCCTCCCGGTCCGCGCGACCTACCAAGATCTGCCCGGCGATCCACCCGCGGCACTGCTGCGGTGGCAACCTACCGGCGAGTCAACCTAGCACTTGCCCAAGCATGGGGGATACTGGCGACCATGGCAGCCACGAAACGCCAGGCGGGCAAGCCCGCCGCCCGAACGGGAGCCCGCGGCAACGGCAGCAGGGGCGGAGGGTCCGAGCGCCGCCAGGCGCTGGTCGACATCGCCGCCGAACTCTTCGCCGAGCGCGGGTTCAAGGCGACCACCGTCCGCGAGATCGGCGACGCGGCAGGGGTGCTCTCGGGGAGCCTCTACCACCACTTCGACTCCAAGGAGACGATCGCCGACGAGATCCTGTCCACCTACCTCGACGGGATCGTGCAGACCTACAAGCGGATCATCGACGAGCATCCCCGTCCCGGGGACGCACTGCGCGAATTGGTGCGCTCGGCGTTCGCCTCGCTGGGGCCCCACCGCGCCGCCATCACCATCCTGCAGAACGAGCGCAGCTACCTGGCCGAACTGCCCCGGTTCGCCTACCTGACCAAGATCGAGAACGACGTGCGCCGCATGTGGGTCAAGGTGATCGAGGCCGGGATCGCCGAGGGCACGTTCCGCGACGATCTCGACCCGAAGCTGACCTACCAGTTCCTGCGTGACGCGATCTGGGTGGCGGTGCGCTGGTTCACGCCGTCCGGGCGGCTCAGCGTGGACCAGCTCGCCGACCAGTACCTCAAGCTGGTGATGGAAGGTCTCGAGACCGGGCGCTGATCACCGGGCCGTGAAGCGCTCGATCAGCTCCCGCGCCTCGGGCGTCGTGACGGCCGCGGCGATGGTGTCGGCCTCGTCGGCCGCACTGTCCTGGCGCGCGGCCTCGAAGGACGACCGGATCAGCCGTTTGGCCTGGCCGAGCGCGGACGCCGGTCCGGTCGCGAGCGACGTGGCCAGCTCTTCGGCACGGCGGTTTAGCGCGTCGTCGTCGGCGACCTCGGTCACCAGACCCCAGTCGCGGGCCTCCTCGGCGGTGAGCGTGCGCCCGGTCAGGGCCAGCTCCAGGGCGCGCTGGGTGCCGACCGCGCGCGGGAGCAGGTACGACACGCCGCAGTCCGGGGTGAGGCCGATGCCGGAGTAGGCCATCCGGAACTTCGTCGACCGCGCGGCCACCACGACGTCGGCGTTGAGCACGAACGCCAGCCCCGCCCCGGCCACCGCGCCCTGCACGCCCGCCACGACCGGCTTGGGCAGCTCGGACAGCCGCCGCAGCGCGGCCTCCAGCTCGGAGGCCAGCTGGTGCAGGTACTTCGGCGGCTCCTCGGCGGCCAGGAACGACCGGACGTCCCCGCCCGCGCAGAACCGGGCTCCCGCCCCGGTCAGCAGCACCACCCGGACCTCATCGGACTCCGCAGCGGTCACGGCCTTCGCCAACGTCTGCGCAGTCGGCAGATCGACCGCGTTGGACACGTCCGGCCGGTCCAGGGTGATCCGCCCGACTCCCCCGCTCAGCTCCCAGCGCACGCTCACGCGACCCTCCGCAGCAACGCGACCAGCGCCTGCCCGCCGCCGATGCACATCGTCACCACACCCAGCTCCTGGTCGTTCCGCACGAGGTGCTTGGCCGCCCGCAGCGTCAGGATCGCCCCCGTCGCCCCGACCGGGTGTCCCAGCGCGATCGCGCCGCCGTAGGGGTTGGTCTTCTCCGGATCCAGCCCGGCGTCGCGGATCACCGCCACCGCCTGCGAGGCGAACGCCTCGTTCAGCTCCACGACGTCGATGTCGGCCGGCGTGGTTCCGGTCTGCGCGAACAGCTTGTTCAACGCAGGCACCGGCGCGTAGCCCATCAGCTCCGGTTCCATCGCCGCGGTCGCCACGGCCTCCAGCGCGACCAGCC
The DNA here is from genome assembly GCF_050958625.1 of Amycolatopsis sp. 3B14. Lineage (NCBI taxonomy): Bacteria > Bacillati > Actinomycetota > Actinomycetes > Pseudonocardiales > Pseudonocardiaceae > Amycolatopsis > Amycolatopsis sp. 3B14. The sequence continues at coordinate 54,202 of NZ_JBHZEN010000036.1, read as the reverse complement.
CGGTCAGCCCTCGCTCGGCTGCCACGGACTCCCGTGCCAGCACCACCGCCGCCGCCCCGTCGTTGATGCCCGACGCGTTCCCCGCCGTCACGGTGCCGTCCTTTTCGAACGCCGGCCGCAGCTTCGCCAGCGCCTCCAGCGTCGTACCGGGCTTGGGGTGCTCGTCCTCGGTCACCGTCACCGGACGCCGTCCACCCACCTCGACCGGCACGATCTCCTCAGCGAAGGCCTCCTTCGCCGCCACCGAGGCCGCCCGCCGCTGCGACTCCAGCGCGAACTCGTCCTGCGCCTGCCGCGAAATCCCGTACTCCCGGGCGACGTTCTCCGCGGTCACTCCCATGTGGACGTTGTGGAACGGGTCGGTCAGCATCATCACCGTGCCGTCGGCCAGAGTCCGGTCGCCAAGCCGGTAGCCGGAGCGGGCGCCGAAGTCGTAGAACGGCATCCGGCTCATCGACTCGTCGCCACCGGCCAGCGCGAAGTCCCCCCCACCCCAGCGCATCTGCATCGCGGCCGACCAGATCGCCTGCAAGCCCGAGCCGCACAACCGGTTCACCGTGTAGGCCGGCGTCGTCACCGGCAGCCCCGCGGCCAGCGCCACGCGGCGCGCGTTGTAGGCGTCCGGACCGACCTGGCCGATGCAACCCATGACGACCTCGCCGATCGCTTCAGGTTCGACCCCAGATCGTTCGAGCGCCGCCTTCGCCGCCGTCGCACCCAGCTCGAACCCGGGCACGTCCTTGAACGCGCCACCGAAACTGCCCACCGGCGTCCGCGCGCCATCCAGCAGCACGATCCTGTCCTGGCCCATCCGCACCTCACTCACCCCGGGACTACCTCTCGCCAAATAGTAGGTCTTCCGACTATTTAGCGAGTGATAGCCGCGTCACAGTCCCGCGCAGTTCCCGCCACTGTGCATCTGGGTGCCGCGACCCGAGCTTCATGTTCCGTGCTCAATCCGGCTACTGCCTCCGCCCCTACGGCAGCTCGAACTGTGTCCGCCGGTAGAGCGCGTGTGCGTAATGGTCAATACGCCCCTCGGACACAGTTTCGTGGCAGATCTGCCACATCTGACGTACCAGTGCTTGAGTGCACTCCACCACCTGACTGCGGCATGTAGGCCGCGTCTGTGGGTCTCCTGGCGGTGGTCCTCGTGACCGGCGCCGTGATCAAGCCGGTCACCTTCCCGGAGGCTCCTCCGCGGCGCGGTGGTCACGCCGCCACCCGTCGAACGCTGCCACTTCCGGCGATCGCGGCGCCGGGCACGAGCCACCCCATCGGAGATCAAGCAGCTGGTCGAGCACGTGAAGATCAACGTAGTCCCGCGGCGCAATGCTCGCGGCGGACGCAGCGCCGGCGAACACCTCATCGCCGCACTGCGCTGCCTCTACCGCCACGCCGAAGACGACCGACTCATCGATCCAGCCGAGAACCCGGCCAGCAAGGTCGCCAAACCCCGCCGCCTGTTCTCCACCCGCCGCGCCGTCGCCGCCACCACCGGCAACGACCCGGCACTCGACAGCCTGCTCCTGCGCCTGCACACCGAAACCGCGTGCCGCCGCGCCGGCGCACTCGCCCTCAGCCCCCAACACCTCGACCCCGACCAATGCCTCATTTTCCTCCGCGAGAAAGGCGAAACGGTGCCTGCCCTGCTTCGGCGACCACTCGGCCCCCTCTTGACGTGACCGGCCGCACGATGCTTAGGTTGCGTGCATCCACAACTGGATACACTTATGAGTCCCACGTGGACCGCGTCACCCCGGGAGCGGCTCGGACGCGCCGTCCGGCACGGGCTGGCGCGGTCCATGCCGCATCGATCTCCCTGGGAGGGATCATGAAACCGCCGCCGCTGTCGTATCGTTCTCCGCGGACTGTCGACGACGCGCTGGACCTGCTAGCCGAGCACGGCGAGGACATGGCGGTTCTGGCCGGCGGGCAGAGTCTCGTGCCGCTGCTGAACATGCGGTTCGCCCGGCCCGCGTTCCTGCTGGACGTCAACGGGGTCGACGGGCTGAACCGGATCTCGATCACCGACGACGTCGTAACGCTGGGAGCCACCGTCCGGCTCGCCGCGGTCGAGCGCGACGCGCGGCTGGCGGAGGCGCTGCCGGTGCTGGGGACCGCCGCCGGTTACGTCGCGCACCCGCAAATCCGCAATCGCACCACTGTCGGCGGCACGCTGTGCCACGCCGATCCGGCCGCTGAATTCCCGACGATCGCGGTGGGGCTCGGCGCGCGGCTGCACCTGGTCTCGCGCTCCCGCGGCGCGCGAGTCGTGGCAGCCGAGGACTTTTTCCAGTCGGTATTCATGACCAGCAAGGAGCCCGACGAGTTGCTGGTTTCCGTCGACTTTCCCCGGCTGCCGGGCCACCGGATCAGCTACGCAGAGATCGCGCGGCGGCACGGGGACTTCCCGTTCGCCGGGCTGTTCCTGGCCACGCGGATGGAAAACGACGTCGTCACGGCGGCGCGCGCGTCGGCGGCGGGCGTCGCCGACCGTCCGGTCCGGCTACCCGGCTGCGAGGCGGCGCTGACCGGGAACCCCTTGTCCGGCCCGGCGATCGAGCAGGCGGCGGCGGCCGCGTCGGCCGAGATCGACCCGCCGTCGGACAACCACGGTTCCGCGGCGTTCCGCCGGGGCCTGATCCGCACCCTTGTCCGGCGACAGGCCAGGCAACACCAGGAGGTGGCCGCATGAGCGAGGAAACCCACACCGTGACCGCGATGGTCAACGGTGCCGAGACCACCGCCGACGTGCCGGCGCGCACACTGCTGAGCGACTTCCTGCGGCACGACCTCAATCTCACCGGCACGCATGTCGGCTGCGAGCAGGGCGTTTGCGGGGCCTGCACGGTGCTGGTCGACGGCGAGCCGATTCGGTCGTGCCTGATGTTCGCCGTCCAGGCCGACGGACGGCAGGTCGAGACGGTCGAATCGCTGGCTCAGGACGGCAAGCTGTCGCCGTTCCAGCAGGCGATGAAAGACGAACACGGCCTGCAATGCGGGTTCTGTACCCCGGGAATCCTGATGAGCGTGACCGCCGCCGAACGGCACGGGCAAGCCGTCGAAGAAACCGAAACCGAGGTGCTCGGCGGACATGTCTGCCGCTGCACCGGATACGTCGGGATCCGCTCGGCGATCCGCCGATGCTGGAGCGAAGGAGCGACGAGCGCATGACCAGCCACATCGGTGCCCGCATGGCGCGGGTCCAGGACGACCGCCTCCTGGCAGGCGACGGGCGCTACGTCGACGACCTCGACGAGACCGGCGTTCTGCATGCAGCGCTCGTCCGCAGTCCGATCGCGATGGGCGAACTGACCCGCTTCGACGCCACCGAAGCACGTGCCGTGGACGGGGTCGCCTTAGTGCTCGGGCCGGACGAGATCGCACCGCTGGTGGACGACGTCCCGCTGAGCTGGCTTCTTTACGGACAGCGGATTCCGGCCTGGCAGGTCGTCGACACCACGGTCCGGTTCGTCGGCCAGCCGCTCGGCGTCGTACTCGCGACCAGCCGGGCCGCAGCCGAGGACGCCGCCGAACTGGTTGACATGGACTTCGCCGAGAAGGCAGCCGTCGTCGGGATCGCCGGCGCCCGGGCCGCGGACGCGACGCTGCTCTACCCGGAGACCGGCAGCAACCAGATCGGCAGCTTCCATTTCGGCACCGCGGTCGAAGAACTCGAGGAGGTCTTCGCGAACGCCGAGCACGTGATCGAGCGCGACCTCGTCGTGCCGCGGATCAGCCACAGCCCGATGGAACCGCGCGGGCTGGTCGCCGAGTACACCAGGGCCACCGGCGAACTTCTGGTCGTGAGCAGCACGCAGGTGCCGCACCTCGTCCGGCAGGAACTCGCGCAGGCCCTGCGGCTGCGCCAGGACCAGGTGCGGGTCGTCGCACCGGACGTCGGCGGCTCGTTCGGGCAGAAAGCGTCGCTCGCGCCGGACGAGGCGATCGTGTGTCTCGCGGCGAAACTGCTGGGGCGCAAGGTCAAGTGGATCGAAGACCGGACCGAGGCACTGGTCGCCGCGTACCAGGGCCGCGGCACGTTCTCCCGGTCCCGTCTCGCCCTCGACGCCGAAGGCCGGTTCCTCGCACTTCACGCCGACCTCCACGGCGACGCCGGGGCGTTCTGCAGTTCCGGCACCGGTGGCACCGGCCCGTTCCAGGTGGCGGCGCTGATGCTGGAAGGCCCGTACCGCTACGACAAAGCCGGAGCGACCGTCACCGGCTGGTACACCAACGCCACACCCACCGCCGCCTTCCGAGGCTACGGCATGCAGGAAGGCACCTGGATCCGTGAGCGGCTCGTGGACGAAGCCGCCCGAGTGCTCGGCATCGATCCGATCGCGCTGCGGCACAAGAACATGCTCCGGTCCGATGCGCTCCCTCATCTCACCCACACCGGGGTGCCGTTCGACAACGGCGACTACCCAGACGTCCTCGCTCGAGCGGCGGCGATCGCCGAGCAGAAGCGGAAGCCCTCGACCGGCCAGATCCGCCACGGCGTCGGGCTGGCGTCGATGGTCGAGATCACCGCGTTCGCGCCGAGCGCGCTGCTGGAAATGTTCCACATCCATTGGAGCGGCTACGAAACCTCGACGATCCGGGTCAACGAGGACGGCACCGTCACGGTCTTCTCCGGCGTCACGAGCGTCGGCCAGGGCATCGAAACCGCGCTGACCCAGGTCGCCGCCGAACGGCTGGGCGTGCCCTGCGACTGGATTCGCGTCCGGCTCGGCGACACGGCAGTGACGCCCTACTCGAACATCGGCTCCCAGGCGAGCCGGGCGCTCGCGCTCGCGGGCGGCGCACTCTGGAACGCCGCGGACAAACTCGCGCACCGCATGCGCTCGCTCGCTGCCGCCTACCTCGACGTCGCCCCCGACCAGGTTCGCCTCGACGGCGGCACGTTCCATGCTGAAGGCGGCGCGTCGATGCCCTGGCGTGAAGTCGCCCACCGCGGCTGGCTGGGCTGGGGCCGCGGCGAATCGCCTACCATCCGGCTCGAGGAGACCGTCGAACTCGACCCGGCGAGCATCACCTTCGGGTACGCGACACACGGCGCGCAGGTCGCGGTCGACCTCGACACCGGCCAGATCAAAGTGGAGGATTACTGGATCGTCCATGACTCCGGCGTGATCGTGAACCCGACCATCGCCGAGGGCCAGATGCTCGGTGGGTTCACCATGGGGCTGGGCAGCGCCCTGCACGAGCAGGTCACCTACGACCCCAACGGCCAGCCGACCGCCACGACCTACCTCGACTACCTCGTCCCACTGTCCGAGGATGTCCCAGACGTGGTGCTGGAGCACGTCGAAACGCCGAGCGACCTGATCCCCGGCGGGTTCAAGGGCCTCGGCGAGAGCGGCACCATCCCTCCGCCGGCCGCGATCGGCAACGCGGTCGCCGCCGCCGTGCCGGAGATCGCCGAGCAGATCACCACCACTCCCCTACACCCGTCGCGCGTCTGGTCCTGGCTGGACGACGCGAAGCTCACCCGCTGACCGAAGGAAACCATGGAACTCCAGCACACCTTCCGCGTGCCGGCCCCGATCGAGCAGGCCTGGACCGCGCTGCTCGACGTCGACCAGGTCACCGGCTGCCTCCCCGGCGCGAAGCTGACCTCCTACGACGGGGAGACGTTCGCCGCAGCCGTCAAGGTGAAGATCGGCGCGATCCAACTCGCCTACGCCGGACAGGGCCGGTTCGTCGAACGGGATCCGGACGCGCGCCGGGTCGTCATCGAAGCGGCGGGCAAGGAACGCCGCGGCGGCGGGACCGTCGCGGCCACCGTGACCTGCGCGCTCGAAGCCGACGGCGGTGCGACCGTCGCAACGGTCCGCACCGACCTGACGATCACCGGGAAACCGGCCCAGTTCGGGCGCGGGGCGATCGAAGACCTCAGCGCAAGATCATCGACGAGTTCGCGCGGAACCTCTCCGCCCGGATGGCCGCCCCGGTCCCGCCTCCGGTCACACAGCCGGAACCGCGGCCGGAGAAGGACGACGCGCTCGATCTTCTCGCCCTCACCAGCCCGGCTCTCAAGCGAAACACGACCGCCGTGGGCGTCCTCGTGATCGCGCTGCTGCTGATCACGGTACTGCGCCGACGCCGCTGAGACAGATCGGGAAAGGGCCCGGCGGATGTTCCGCCGGGCCCTTTCTCGATCATGGTCAGCGGCCGACCCGGCCGCCCGGACGCGCCAGCCCGCGCACCCCCAGACCGCTGTCCACCGGCACCATCGTCCCGGTCATGGCGCGCGGCTGGTCCGAGGCGAGCAGGGTGAAGACCCCGTTGAAGTCGCTCAGCGCGGGCACCTCCTGCGTCGGCAGCGCCGCCGCCGTGCCGTCCAGCACACAGTCCGCCGGTTCCTGTCCCAACGCCGCTACAACGCAACCCCGCCAGAGGCGTGACAAGTCGCGAAAGAACCCGTGAGAATCACGCAACCCCACGAAGCAATGAGATGTGGCAACGCCGCTCGCACGCCGAGCAGCGGGGCCAGCACGTTGACGCCCATCATTTCGCCGAACGCGGCGGGCGGCGTCGCCAACTCCATCTCTTCCACAGGCTCGGCCCCGCCGTAGACCCCGGCATTGCCCGCGAACACGTCGAGCTTCCCCGCGCCGAGACCGCGGCGTCCACGGCGGACTGACTCACCGTCGGGTCGCGGACGTCACCGACGATCGGTGCCACCCCGTCCCATCCAGCAAGCCCATTGACGTCACGCACCCGCGAGCAGCAGGCCGGCGTCCGGGACCACCGGTTCGAGTCCGAGGGTCTTCAGCGTCTGCCACACCGTGGCCGTCGACGCCGACAGCACCGGGATGTCGAAGCGGTCCTGCACCGGCTGGATCGCGGACAGCGAAGGCATCTGGACACAGGCGCTGAGCACCAGCGCGTCCACCCCGCGAGTGTCCACTTTGGCCGCCAGGTCGAGCAGTTGTGCGGGATCGAGCCGGCCGACCTCGAGGTTGTCCGGCACGCCCAGCGAGATCGAATCGTGCACAGTGATGTCCTCGGCCTCGATGTAGTCACAGACCAGCTTGGTCAGCGACTCGACGTACGGCGTGATCACCGAGATCCGGCGCGCCCCGAGATGCCGCAGCGCGCTGATCAGAGCACCAGCCGAGGACAGCACCGGGACATCCGACACGGTCTGTGCCCGCGCGCACCCGGCGAGCCGGGCCTCGGACTCGCGGTGGTAGCCCGGGCCTTGCGCCATGATCGCGACCAGGCAGGCGTAGGCCATCACGTCGACGTCCGCGTCGCCGAGTTCGACCGCGCAACGCAGCGAATCGTCGTCCATCGACTTCAGCTCGGCCGGGGTCACGTGCTGCATGCGCATCCGGCTGGAGTGGAAGGTGAACCGGTCGGGCCGGATCGCTTCGCGGGCGTGCAGCATCGCCGGGATCTCGGTCTCCATGGTCGTGTTGGAACTCGGCACGATCAGGCCGACGCGGTGCGCGGCGGGACCGGACAGGGGGAAGGTCACGGGGCCTCTTTCACGGTTGGGTCTCCGACCTCGGCTCGTACACGAGGTTGGTGGTGGTGATGGCGGGCATCCGCGCGGCGTCCGAGCGGGCCCAGCCGACGCGGGCGGGCCGCGTGACGCGGCCCTTCTCGTCGTGGTCCAGGGTGATGCCCAGGCCGCGCAGCGCGAGCAGGATCGCGTCGAACCGGTGGTCCGGGTCGAAGTCGAGGACCAGGCCCAGCGCGGCGTCGAGCAGGTGGAATTCGAGGAGCTGGCGCACCAGCCCCGCGTCCCTGGCGGCGATCGCGGCCAGGAACGCCTCGTCGGTGCGCAGGATCTCCTCGGGCGCGCGCGGACGGGAGAAGTAGGCCCGCTGATGCCGGTAGATCATCACGTGCAGGGAGCGGGTCAGCTCGGCGATCGTCGGCGGGTACCGCACCAGGGCGACGTCGTGGAAATGCCGGTGCGCTTCCTGGAACTCCCGGGTGCGGTCGACCACCGCGGACATCCGGTCGAGGACCTCGCGCATCGCGTCCAGATCGGCCTCGGTGAACTCGCCCACGAGCGCGGCGATCACCGGAGGCTCGACCAGCAGCCGCATCGCGTAGTGCTGCTCGGTGTCCGCATTCGCGATCGGCGCCACCTGCATGCCCCGGTTGGCCTCGGACACGAGCAGCCCGTCCGCTTCCAGCCTGCGCAGCGCCTCGCGCAACGGGGTCCGGCTGACGTCCAGCTCCTCGGCCAGGTCCCGTTGGGACATCCGGGTCTTCGGCCCGTAGGTGCCTTCGATGATGCGTTCACGCAGCACCTGGTAGATGTCGTCGACGGTCGTGCCCGCCCGGACCTTCGCCTCGGTCATCCCGCGTCCCCCTGCTCTTCGTCGGCATGCGAACCCAGCCGCCGGGCGATCAGCTCGGTGAACGTCTCCGGAGTGAGTGTGGAGATGATCTCCAGCTGCATCGCGTCGAGCAGGACCCGGTGGCCGTGCCTCGGCGTCGTCACCTCGAGCCGCTCCCCGTTGCGCGTGCGGACCTTCTGGATCCGCACCCCGGTGAACTCGTTGGCGATGCCGATCGGCTCGCCGACCGGCTGCACCGTCTCGTCCTCCGGCGGGCGGGCGGCCTGCTCGTCGGTCATGACTCCCCTCCTTGGTTCGCGGAGATCGTCACCGGCTGCCGCGCGTAGGCTCCGGGACGGACCCCGCGCAGCACCGGGAGCTTCGCTCTCGTCCGGACCACCGTAGCGAGGTCGAGCCCGATCACGCGGCAGGCCAGCGGTGCGGTCCCCAAATCCGCGAGCACCTCGCCCCAGGGGCCGACTGCCAGCGCGTGCCCGTAGGTGGGGAACGCGTCGTCCGGCGAGCCCGCGACGGTCGCCGACGCGACCACGTAAGCCGCGTTCTCTATCGCCCTGGCCCGCAGCAACGTCTCCCAGTGCGCCGCTCCGGTGACCGCGGTGAACGCCGCGGGCACGAGCAGCACCTCCGCACCGGCCGCGGCGAGTGCGCGGAACAGCTCGGGAAACCGCACGTCGTAGCAGATCGTGAGGCCGACCGTGACGCCGCCGACGCGCAGCAGGACGGGCTGATCGCCCGCTCGCTCGACGCCGGACGCCTCGAAGGACTGGCCGCCGACGTTCGCGTCGAAGAGGTGGATCTTGTCGTATCCGCCGACGACGGTCCCGTCCGGGCCGAACACGACCGCGGTGTTCCGCACGATCCCGTCGTCGCCGATCAGCTTCGCGCCGCCGAGCACCACCGGGACCCGCGCGGCCGCCGCGGCCGCCCCGAGCCGGGCCAACTCCGGTCCATCGAGCCGCATCGCCGCGGCCCGCATTTCGGTGTTGGTCCCCAGCATCAGGCCGTTCTCGGGCAGCAGCACCAGATCTGCCCCGTCCGCCGCGCACTCGTCCACGAGGCGGCACGCGACGCCGAGATTGTGCTCGACGTCGCGCGTCGCGTGCCACTGCGTGAGGCCGATCCGGAGGCTAGTCATGGTCCGGGAGCAGCATGTTGACCACCGTCCATCCTCCGCCGGAGGCTTCCATCGGCTCGTAGGCGAACACATCGCCGCGAATCCCCGGCCCGGCGAGCGCGAGCATGATCAGCCAGTTCAGGAACTCGTACTGGCCGTGGCTGAGCAGCGCGAACGGTTCGAGGTCGGCCAGCTCGAGACCGCGCCCCTCCTGCAGCGCGCGGAGGATGTGGGTGTCGAACTCGACGTCCACGTGCCCGAAGTGGCCGGGGTCCAGCCAGTGCGAGAGACCGCCGGTGGCGAGGAACGCGATGCGTTTGCCGCTGCCGGCCACGACGTCGCGCAGGACCCGGCCGAAGGCCCGCGCGCCCCACGGGGAGAACGTCCGCGCCGGTTGCGTGATGATCGGCACGACCGGCAGGTCCGGCCGGGGAAGCACCTGGCGCAGGGGGACGATCAGGCCGTGGTCGAGCTGCACCTCGGGCGCGGGTTCGACCTCCAGTCCCGCCCCGCGCACCGCGGAGACGATCCGCTGGGCGAACTCCGGCTCGCCGGTCAGCGTGATGTCCAGGTCGGGCCGGCCGAAGAACTCCATCGACCCGGTGTGCTTCGCGGCGGTCCCGACGACGAACGCACCGGTTTCGAAGCTCTGGAAGTGGCAGTCCGCGGTGGTCAGCAGGAGGTCCGGTTCGGCCGCCGCGAGCGCCTTCCCGAGCCGGGCGTAGCTGTCCGACAGCCGGTCGACGCCGTCGGCCGGGTCGATCTCCGGCCGCGCCAGCAGGTCGGGCACGTGCGAGCAGCCGCCCGCGAACACCAGCCCGGCGGGCACGTCCGGGGCGGGCAGGGGCGCGTCGCTCAGGGTGAACGCGCCCGAGCTGGCCGAGTCGCCCAGGTCGGCCTTGAACCAGCGGCTGACCAGGATCGTGATCCCGTCGTTGACGCCCGCCGAGCGCAGCCGGTCCCGGTCGCCCTCGGCGATGCTGCGGGCCCAGCCCGCGTCGAGGCCGACTGAGTCCGCGACGCCTTCGGGGTCCGCCTGGAACGCCTCCAGCAGGGTCCGGTCACGGGCCAGCCGCAGAATCGCGGCTTCCAGCCCGGCCCGGTCCACGGCGCTCACGATTCCGCCAGAACGCCGTCGACGGTCATCGCTTCGCCGTCGATCTCGACCGTGCACCCGCGCATCGGGATGTCCAGGTGCGCCGGGGTTTCCCGGCCGGCGAACCGGTTCGGGCCGGTTGACCACATGAAGTTGCCCGGCGTGGACCGCAGTTCCTGGCCGTAGAGCGAACGCGGTTCGTAGACCTCGAACGCCGACCAGTTCGCGATCGGGTGCAGGCCCCATCCCATGTGGGACACCGCGTAGACCTCCGGGTCCTGCCAGGCCTCGAAGTAGTCGCGCAGCACCTGGGCGTCGAGCCCGCCGTCGATGCCGGTGATGAAGCCGTTCTCGATCGTGAAGGCGACCTCGTCGCGCACATACCGCTGCCACGGGATCAACGCGTCGCCGGGCTGCAGCACGATGGTGCCCTGCGCGCTGCGGTCGCGCGGGAAGCACGCGACGAACCCGCTCGGCCAGTGGTCCCACCGGCCGGGCTCGTCCACGTAACCCCACTGGTGGGTCACCGGCAGGTCGTCCCCGCTGATGTCCGCGACCAGGTCCGTGCCCGCCTTGCTGGTCACGCGCAGCTGCTCGCCCGCCTTCAGCTTGCGCCCGCCCGCTTCCACCTGCGCACGCAGCTCCTCGTCGCCCATCAGCCGTTCGAGGACCGCGGCCGGTTCGGCGACGAACAGCATCCGCTTGCCGTTGCCGGTGATCCGGGTCCTCACAGTCGAATGGATCAGGCCGCCGACGGTCACGTCGACGACGAAATCCGCCTCCCCCGCCGCGGCCAGCAGCGCCGGGACCTCCCGGCCGTCGCCCTGGTACGGCGGCAGGGTCGGCTCGGACAGGCTCGACGCGGTCAGCACGAGAGCGCCCGCGCCGAGGTCCTGCGCCGCGCCGACCGCGGCATCGACGTACTCCTGCTTCTTGCCGTGCTCGCTGATCACCGCGACGGTCTCGTCGGCGGTCAGCCGGCACCGCCGGAACTGGTCGACGAACAGCTGGCGAAGGGTCTTCGGCATGTGTTTTCCCTTGTCTACTCGAGGTTTTCAGATCGTTGCGCGCACCGCGCCGCCGTCCAGCGACAACGCGTGTCCCGTGGTGAACGCCGAGCGGGGCGAGGCGAGGAACGCCACGGCGTCGGCGACTTCCGACGGCTCGGCCCAGCGCCCGACGGGGATCGCGGAGACGACCGCGGCGATTTCCTCCTCCACGGTGGTCCCGTTGCGGGCGGCCTTCGCGACCGCGATGTCGCGCATCCGGTCGGTGGCCGTCGCGCCGGGGAGAACCTGGTTGACCCGCACGCCGGCACTGGCCAGTTCGACCGCGTACTGCTTGCTCAGCGACGAGATCGCCGACCGGAACGCCGCGCTCAGGCCTCCGCCCGCGGCGGGCTGGCGGACCCAGGTCGAGGTCAGGAAGACGATGCTGCCCTCACCGCGCTCGGCCATCTGCCGCGCCGCGGCGCGGGACAGCTGCACGGCCGGGCGCAGCAGCGTCCGGTACCCGGTTTCCCAGTCCTCGTCGGACAGGTCGAGCACCGGGCTGATCCGCGGTCCCGGCGTGTTGCTGACGAGGATGTCCAGCGCCCCGAGCGTTTCGCTCGCTTGCGCGACCAGTGCGGTGCCCGCGCCGTCCTCGGTGAGGTCCGCGGGCAGTTCCCAGACGCGATCCGGTGCCTGCGCCCGGAGCCGTTCGGCCGCGTCCTTGAGCGCAGGGCCCGGGCGCGAGCTGATCGCGACGCGGGCGCCTTCGGCGACGAGCCGCTCGGCGACCGCGTAGCCGATGCCTTTGCTCGCGGCGGTGACGAGGGCGGTCTTGCCGGCCAGTCCGAGGTCCATGCTCAGCCCTCGACCCGGATCGCGCCTTCGGGGCAGGCCGTCACCGCCGCGCGGGCCTGGTCCTCGTCCCCGGCGGGCACCAGGCCGTCGCCGATGACCGCGCCGAAGCCGAACTCGTCGATCTCGAACACGGACGGGCAGGCTTCGGCACACGCGCCGTAGCCCGAGCACTTGGTCGAATCGAGGAACGCTTTCATCAGGTGGCCCTTCCGGAAATAGATGGGGAAACCGGGATTTCGAGCAGCGGGAGACTGGTCCGGGCGAGGTTGGCGGCACCGTCCAGGAATGCGCACGCCCCCTTCCCCCGCAGGCTGGTCCCCCACCGCACCAGGTTGCCGAGGTCGCTGCCGTCGGCCGTGCCGTTGTCGATCCGCGCGAGCGCCGCGGCGATCGCGTCGGTGCCCTTGCGGCACACACCGCACTGCTGCGCGGACTCCTGCGCGTACCAGCGGGCCAGCCGTGCCGCCACCGTGCCGACCCGCTCGTCCGAGCCCAGCACGGTCACCGAGCCGCATCCGACCGCGGTCTTCGCTCCGGCCAGCGCGTCGAAACACCACGGCACGTCGAGCACGTCCTCGGGGCGTGCGATACCGGCGAACCATCCGCCCATCAGCAGCCCGGGAGCGTCCGCCGGATCGGTTTCCGCGCATGCGCGGAACAGTTCGCGCAGCGTCGGCCCGAACGGGACTTCGTACACACCGTGGTTTCCGTCCGCGCCGGTCAAGGTGATCAGTGCGGTGCCGGGCGATGATTCGGTGCCGTACCTGCGGAACGCGTCAGCGCCGTGGCGGGCGATCCACGCGGCGTGGACGAGCGTCTCGACGTTGCTGACCAAGGTGGACAGTCCCTCGACGCCCGATTCGAAGACCCGCGGCGGTTTGGCCGTCGGCAACGGCGGCCCGCCGTTGATCGCCCGGACGACCGCGCTCTCCTCCCCGGCCACATACCGGTGATCGACCACGAAGACCTCTACCCGGGCGGCGACCCCGGACGGCAACTCCGCCAGTGCGCCGCGGACGGCTTCGACGGTTTCGGGGTGCGACAGGTAGACGATCGCCCGGTGCGCGCCGAGCACGTCCGCCGCGACCAGCAACCCGTCCAGCACCGCGTGCGGCCGGTGAGTGAGCAGCCAGCGATCCTTGAACGACGCCGGTTCGCCCTCTTCTCCGTTGGCCACGACGACGCACCGATCGGCCGCGGCGACCGTCCGCCATTTCACCGCGGCCGGAAACCCCGCGCCACCACGGCCGCGCAGGCCGGAACGCTCCAGCTCCGCCAGCACCTTCGCGGGTTCCACCGTGGTGTAGGCACCTCGCTCGCGCTCCTCGGCCGCGCTCAGCCGGCGCGTCGCTGAAGCACCGATGACCAGCCGGGGCTCGATACCCGGATAGGTTGCCGTCCGCATCAGGCCGCCTCCAGCCGCTCGAAGAGGTCCGCGAGCGCGACGACATCGGCGTATTTCGCTTGCAGGTCGAACAGGTTCGCTTCGTGCGCGCCGGCGTGCCGGTCGCCGACGCACTCGCGGGGAACGACCGTGCGGTAGCCGGCCATGCAGGCGTCGACCACTGTCGCCCGGACGCAGCCGGATGTCGTCGCGCCGGCGACGATCAGGCTGTCCGCGCCGAGTGACACCAGCAGTGCGGGCAATCCGGTGCCGCCGAACGCCGATGCGGTGCGCTTGACGACCAGCGGCTCGTCCGGCCGCCGCGCAAGCCGTTCGTCGACCTCGACCGCTGCCGAGCCCTCTGCCAGGCAGTCGAGCGCGGGCATCTTCTGCCGCCACACGCGTCCTTCGACGCCGTCCGGCGCGAACGCGACCGTCGTGAAGACGACCGGCAGCCGCCTCGCGCGCGCCCGGTCGAGCAACGAGCGCGTCGCGGTGACGACCCCGGCGAGGTCCGCGCCGGGCGGGTAGGCGGGGTCGGTGAACCCGGCGACGAGGTCGACGACCACGACGGCCGGGCGAGCACCGATCCCGACCGTGCCGCCGAACAGCGCCGCGTCGTAGGCGTGCACGGTCATTCGTCCTCGAACTTCAGCGCGGGCCACGAGCCCGGCTCGGCGGTCATCATGTCGTGGTAGAAGCGGAACATGTTGCGCTGCACGCCTTCCTCGTACCGCGTCCAGTACACGGTGCCCGGCCCCGGCCATTCGCTCACCGGGTGCGCTATGCCGACGCCCGGCATACCCATCTGGTAGTTCAGCTTCATGCCGAGCACCTCCGCGGCGGTCGAGCGACCGGTGCGCGCGACGGTGATCCACGGTTCGGTGTCGTCCATCTCGAACGCACCGCCCATCGAGAACGTGCCGAGCCCGGCGCGGTAGGACCGGTCCTTCTCCTCGGCGGTCATGTTCTTGTAGCCCAGGAACCAGTTCCAGATTTCGAACTTCGACTCGCTGATCGGCTGCCACACCCGGACGGTGAGCACCGCGGTCGGCGGGTAGTGCGATCCGTCCTCGGTCATCGGCAACGCGAGGATGGAGAAGTTCGGGAAGACGTTGCCGACGAACACCCGCGAACGGCGGGCGACGTCGAGCTGGTGGTCGCTGATCCGGTCGCTGGTGAAGGAATTCGCGAGCCGTTCGGGGAAGCCGAAGAACCGCGGGCCGGGCTCGTGCTCGTCGGGCGCCATGGAGAACGACAGCGAATGCCCGGGCGAGGCCTGGATGTGGTAGCCCATCATGTTGGCGGCGAACGGAACCGGGAACGCCCCGATCTCCCAGACGGACTTGTGCAGGGTGCCCAGGTGGTAGTCGTCGCCGGAGAAGTTGTCCGCGCCGGACTTCCAGTTCGCGTCGATGACGAACCGCTGCGGCGCCCCGAGCACCTCGACGCCGTGCTCGTTGAGGCCGAAGATCAGGTCGAGGTACCAGGCCATGCCGCCGAGGTACTCCTTGAGCGGCGGCGCCGAGGGGTCGAGCGTCGCGAACACGAGGCCGTGGTAGCTCTCGACCTTCGCGGCGCCGACGAGGCCGTTCTTGGACTTGTCCATTCCGCCGAACGCGTTCTTCCACAACGGCGCGCCGACGAGATTGCCTTTGGTGTCGTAGGTCCAGCCGTGGTACGGGCAGCGGAAGTGCGACGTGTTGCCCGAATCCGCGCGGCAGATCTGCACGCCCCGGTGCCGGCACGCGTCGAACAGCACGTTGACGCCGCCGTCCTCGTCGCGCACGACGACGAAGTAGTCCTCGCCGATCTTGCGCAGGACGTAGTCCCCCTTCGCGACGATCTCGGACTCGTGCGCGAGATACACCCAGCAGCGGGCGAAGATGTTGCGCTTCTCGCGCCGGTAGAGCTCGGCATCGCCGTACAGCGTCGCCGGGATCTCGCCCGCCGGAAGCCCTTCGGCGAGTTCGGCCAGGATGCGGTCCGCCGTGGAGGGAGGGGTCGTCTGGGTCATCGCGGCATGCCTTCCGTGGGGGGCCGGATCAGAAGAAGATGGACAGGTTGTGCGTGCCGATGGCGGTGAGGTCGAGCAGCACCCGCCGCTCGAGCAGGCGCAGGACGCCGTCCTCGCGGCGCAGTGTGTCCCAGCGCTCGCCGGCCAGCATCTGCGGAACGACTGCGTCCTGCCTGGTGCGGTAGACCAGCAGGTTCGTCCGCGCCCGGACCAGCCCGTCCGCGTCCTCGCGGACCCGCAGATTGGTGACGAAGTGCCGGATCCGCGACGGCGGGTCCTCGGCCCAGGCGTACTGCGTCTCGTTGCGCGCGACCCGGGTTTCCAGCGACCCGTAGCGCTCGTCGAGGTGGTAGGTCCCGTCGACCCAGCCCGCCCCGCGAGCGCGTTCGACCGTCTGCCGCAACGGAACTTGGTACACGATGTCCTTGCTGACCATCGTCTCGAGCCACTTGCGCTCGAAGCCGTCGTCGAGGAGCTCGGCTTCGGCGTACATCCAGTCGCGCGTCTCCGCGTGGAGATCAAGGGTGGGGCCACTCATGCGGATTCCCTTCGCCGGTTGCGGTCCACTCTAGTGGATACACTTTTGGATGCCAACCCTCACGGGCTGAGGAGTCAGAGCCGCCGCGCGACGAAGAACGAGCTGTGCAGGGCGTCGAGGACGCGCCCGGGCCGCTCCGCGGAACCGACCACGGACACGTCGATTCCCGCAGCGGCCACCGCCTCCGCCAAACCGGTGTCGCGCCGCTCCCGCCCGAGCGCCAGCACGACGAGGTCCGCCCGGATCTCGGCGCCGCCGGCCAGCACGACGCTGCCGTTCCGGATCTCGGTCGCCTCCGTGTTCAGCAGCACGGACACCCGCTCCTCCGCCAGGCGCGACGGCAGGTGAAGGACGTCGTAGACGACCTCATCGCCGGCCAGCAGCCGGTCGCCGCGTTCGACCACGGTGATGTCGGCACCCTCGGCCTCGGACAGGCGCAGAGCGGTTTCGACTCCCTGGAAGCCGCCGCCGACGACCACGATCCGCCGGCCCGCCGCGTCGGCGGCCCGCGCGTCCTGCGCCCGCACCACGTTCGCCCCGCCCGCGATGTCGCCGCCGAACCGCCGGTCCGCCGCGCCGGTCGCCAGCACCACGCCGTCGTATCCTCGCTTCGCCAGCGATTCCGCCGTCGCGGTCTCGTGGACGACCTTGACCCCGCGGCGTTCGACCTCGTGCACCAGGTGCCGCCGCAGCGCCGCGAGGTCCTGCTTCACCCGCGACCCCTCGGCGTGGTTGAGCAGGCCGCCGAGCCGGTCGCCCTCGTGGAGGGTGACTTCGTGGCCGCGATCGTGCAGCACCGCCGCCGCTTTCAACCCGGCCGGACCGCCGCCGACCACGGCAAGCCTGCGCGAGGTCGCGGCCGCGACGACCGGATAGCGGCCCTCCTCGCCCATGTTCGGGTTCACCGTGCAGCCGGTGCTGCGGCCGGCGTCGAGACCGCGGTAAAGGCACCCGTCGTTGCACCGGATGCACGGCACGATTTCGAGGACCCGGCCGGTCCGCGCCTTCTCCGCCCACGCCGGGTCGGCGAGCATCGCCCGGCCCAGCGACACGAAATCGGCGCTGTCGCTGGCGAGAATCTCCTCGGCCGCTTCGGGCGAGACCAGCGAGCCCGAAGCGATCACCGGAATGCCGACCGCCGCCCGGATCGCCTCCCATCCCCAGCGGTGCGGCTGGCGCGGCATGTCCCAGCTGCTGACCTCCCACTCCATCCGCGCGTGGTGACCGCCCGAAGCATGGATCACGTCGACCCCGCGCTTCTCCAGCTCCGCGCAGAGCGCGACGGTCTCCTCGCCGGTGATGCCGTCCGGCTCGTAATCGCTCACCGACACCCGGAAGCTCAACGGGAACTCGCGCGGAACCCGGCGCCGTACTTCCTCGGCGACCTCGAGCACGATCCGCCGCCGGTTCTCCGCGGAGCCGCCGTACTCGTCCTCGCGGTCATTCGTGTGCGGGGACAGGAAATTCGTCAGCAGGTACCCGTGTCCGGCATGCACTTCCACGAGATCGAACCGCGCCCGCCAGGCGCGCTCCGCGGCGTCGCCGAACGCCTGCACCACACCGTGGATCTCTTCGACGGTCATGGCCTGCGGCCGGTTGCCGTACTGCCGCTCGACGTAGTCCCACGACGAGGTCGACGCCGACTTCAACGGAGTGGTGCCGAGAAACTTCTGCCGTCCGCAATGCACCAGCTGGAGGCCGATCCGCGCGCCGGTGGACCGCACCTCGTCGGCGAGCCAGCCCAGCCCGGCGACGTGATCGCGGCGGCTGACGCCGGTCTGCCCGTGGATGGATTTGCTGGCGTCCTCGTCCACGTAGGTGTACTCGACCATGACCAGCCCGGCACCGCCTTCGCCCAGTGCGCGGTAGTGGTTCACGGTTCGCTCGGTCACCGTTCCGTCCGGGTTGGCCGTCGCGGTGGTCTGCGGCGATTTCACCACCCGGTTGCGCAGCGTGAGCGTGCCGATCCGGGCAGGGGCGAACAGGTGGGGGAACTCCATGGCATCTCCTCGTTCGGGCGGGGCGGAACACTCATTCGGGCCGGAAGGACAACGGCGAGGCCGCACTCACCTGCCCTCCCCGGTGAGCCGGTCGACGTCCAGGCGGTGACCACCCGAGGCCGCACCGATGCCGCGGATCCCGAAACCGCTGTCGGCCCACAGACACTCTCCGGTCACGACGCGAGCCCGGTCGGAGGCCAGGTAGACGAATCCCGCGCCGTAGTCCCACGGCTCGGGGACGAATCCGAGCGGGATCACCTGCTCCGCACCGGGCAGCACCGCGTCGACGGGTTGCTGGCCGAGGCTGCGGAGCCCCTCCATGCGCGTGCGGGCCACGCCGATCGCGACACCGTTGACCCGGATGCGCGGTGCCAGTTCCCAAGCCAGGCCACGGACGATCCCCGTGTCCGCGTGCTTGCTCGACACGTAGAGAACGCCGTCGTCGACTGCCCGGTAGCTCGCGATCGAGCAGCTGAACACCATCGCCGGATCGTCTGATCGCAACAACGGCCCCAGCGCGGCGCGTGCGCCCAGCAGGTAGCCCTTGACGTTGATGTCGAACATTTCGTCCACTGCAGATTCCAGCCGGTCCAACGGAATCTCGGACAGCAGCAGATTCCCCGCGCCGACACCGGCGTTGCCGACGAATGCGTCCAGCCCGCCGAAGCGCTCAGTCGTCGCCGCTACCGCGCGCTGGTTGTCGGCGAGCAGTTCGACCGATCCGGTCACGGTCAGCAGCTCGTCGCTGCCGAGTCCGTCCTCCAGCTGCGCGAGCCCGTCGGCATCCCGGTCGAGGACGGCGACGCGCGCTCCCTCGTCCAGATAGGACTCGACGATGGCCCGGCCGATGCCGTTGGCGCCCCCGGTGACCAGAGCGACCTTGCCGTCCAGCATTCCCATGTCCGTATCTCCTCCTCGAACGGCCCGTGTCAGGACGAGACCGCAGCTCCGTTGACGTCGATCACGGCACCGGTCAAAAAGCCCGCGCTGCGCGAAACCAGCGCCGGCACGAGGTCGCCGATCTCAGCCGCGCGGCCGAGGCGGCCGACCGGAATCCGCGCGGCGAGAACCTCCTCGCGCTGACCCGAGGAATCGAGGTAGTCCACCAGGTGCTCGGTCAGGATCGTGCCGGGATTGATCACGTTCGCGGTCACCCCGAGGTGCGCGACCTCCGAGGCGAGCTGCCTGGTGAATCCGACCAGACCCGATTTCGCCGCGACGTAGGCGGCCGAGTTGCCCAGCTGCGGTGCCGTGGCGGCGACCGTCCCGATGTTCAGGATCCGGCCCCAGCCGTTGTCGACCATGGGCGGCAGGAGGTCACGGCACACGAGAAACGGCAGAGTCAGGTTGAGCCGGATCTGGTCTTCCCACTCGGCGAGGGTGGTGTCGAGCGCCCGGGTCGGTTCGAGGAATCCGCCCGCGTTGTTGACCAGGATGTCCGCGCGCCCGCACTCCCGGAGCAGCTCTTGCCGCACTTCGGCCTCGCCGAGGTCGCCGGCGAAGCCGTGCGCCGAGGTCAGTCCCTCGTGACGGAAGGCGTCCACTGTGGCCGCTACGCCTTCGCGGGAGCGTCCGCAGACGAACACGCGTGCGCCATGGCGGAGCAACGCCCGGGCGATTGCCGCGCCGATCCCCTGTCGTCCCCCGGTGACGACCGCGGTGAGCCCGGTCAGCGAATGCGCGGAAGCCGCGTCGGGGGCGGTCACTGCGCGCCTTCGACGGTCACGCGTCCGCCGGGCCGGGCGATACCGCGGACGGCCAGGCCGCTGTCGGCCTGCACGAGGCTGCCGGTCATCACCCGCGACTCGTCCGACGCGAGCAGAACGAACACTCCCGCATAGGCGTCGACGTCGGGAATCTCTTGGAGCGGCAGCGCAAACCGCGTCCCGTCCAGGACCGAGTCGGTTGCGCCTTGTCCCAGCGCGGCGGTGCCCTTCAAGCGGGTCGGCGCAACGCCGGGCGCCACGCCGTTGACCCGGATGTCCGGCGCGAGTTCGTAGGCGAGTTGCCGGATGATCCCGAGCACTGCGTGTTTGGACGGCGTGTACAGCGCGCCGCCGCCGGCGGCGTGGGTGCTCGCGTACGAACCGGTCAGGATCACCGACCCCTTGGACTCCGTCAAGGCGTCCAGACATGCCCGGACCCCCAGCAAGGGAGCCAGCACGTTGACGCCGAAGAGCTCACCGAACGCTCGCGGCAGGTCATCACCCGGTACGGATTCCAACGGGGCGGCCCCATCGGTGATACCCGCGTTGCCCACGAAGCAGTCGATGCGCCCCCAGCGCTGCAGCGCGGCACCGGCGGCCTTCGTGTTCCCTTCCCAGGTGCTGACATCCGCCACCACGGGCGCCACCCGGTCACCGAAATCAGCCGTGCTGTCCGCCACGCTCGCCGAGATGTCGACCGCGACGACCCGCGCGCCCTCGCGGACGAATCTCGCCACCGTCGCGCGGCCGATGCCCGCCCCGGCCCCGGTGAAGACGACGACCTTGTCCTCCAGTACTCCCATGATCAACCTTTCCTTCGGCCAGGTCGCGAGTGGATTGATGAACGCTGCGCGCCGCGGTCAGCTCCGGCGGGCTGTCGCACAGGCGTCGCAGATCGGGGCGTTGGCTGCTCTCGGGTCCCGGTCCATCTCCAGCGCCACGTAGAACTTCTCGCAGCGGTGGCACTCGAGCCAGGTACCGCCCGGGTCCGCTACTTCGAGACGCGGATCGAGCCCGGACCGGGGCTCGCCGGTCCGTGTCTTGACCACGAGGGCGTAGCAGGGGACGCTCACCACAACGGTGGCCAAGGGGGCAGCCGCCTTGAGCCACGGGACCACCCAGGATGCCTCCGTCAGCAGGATGCCGACGGCCGACGACAGCACCCAGACCCCCAAGCCCCAGGTGACCGCGGGAAGGCGGCGGGCGCGGAACTCCGGTCCACGAGCCCGGTCCGACGGCACCAGCGCGTAGTGCGTCAGCATGATGCTGACCCAGCTGACGAAGAACACACCCTGCCACGCCAGCGCCGTCTGGAGGTAGCTGAACACGTCGGTGAGCATCATCAGGAACGCGAGGCCGGTCACCACGACAACCAGGACGAGCCGGTGGATCCGCACTCCGAAGACGGTGTTCAGCACGCGACGCAGATTGGAGGAAGCCTGGTAGTAGTTGAGGCTGTTGATCCTGGTCTGGGACACCACGATCAGGACGAGCCCGCCGACCCCGAGAGTGGCCAGCAGAGCTTGCACCACACCGGTTTCTGCTGTCGGGTCCTGCGGCAGGACGGCGCGGACCAGGAAGATCCCGACCACGCCGTTGACGGCGAACAGCCAGACGTAGAACGGCCAGGTGAACGACACCCGGCGGTGGAACTTCTGATCCTGGGGCCTGGCCAGCCGGGCGAAGTCGACGGTCGTCGGCATCGTCAGGTAGATGCCCATGTACAGGATCGCCCCGAGCAGCCAGCCGGGCAGAGCCCGGGCTTGGGCCGGCACGACCCCGGTGAACTCCAGCCAAGCGGTACCCGGGACCCTGACGGCAGCCACGACGACAGCGGCGACGATGCCGATGACGTACAACGGCAGCAGGATCGAATTCAGCCTGGCCATCCAGGTCTGGACACTGCCGAGCATCAGCGGCAGCATGCATACCGCGACGATCGCGTACCAGACACGGATGTCCCAGTCCGGCGTGTAGTGCTGGAAGGCGACGGCCAGCGTGCTGCTCTCGAAAACCGCGTAGTAGGTCGTGTTCGCGGCGATGAGCAGAGCCGTCAGCGATGCGCCGTAGGCCCCGAACATCCTTCTGGAAAGCAGCGTGCTGTTCAAGCCGCTGTGCATGCCCCACCGCGCGAACACGGCGTTGATCAGCGAGTAGCTCACCACCGACACGGCAATCGCGATCAGCGCGTCGCGGGTCCCGTACAGACTGCCGACCAGGGCTCCGTAGAACAACCAGACCATCGCGCTCAGCAGCGACCAGAAAGACATCGTCAGCTGCCAGCGGCCCACACGAGCAGTGACCGGGACGAGGTGGTTGCTGTAGTCGTCGGCTTGCTGTTCGGCGACCACGGTCGGGTCGTCGGTCGAGCGTGTCCGGAGGACCGGCAGCAAGGGGCTGTTGGCGGCTGGCATAGCGCCTCCCACAAAAGTGAACACAGAAGTGTATCCAATTCGGGTGAACCTAATCAGCTCCGTGCGGCATGTCAACCCTGAGGAGCCGGCGCCGACTACGCCGGTTCGGCAGCATCCGGAGACTGACAGCGAGAACGCGGCCGGGACACTGTCTGGGACGGCGTGCAGACACCAGTGCCGCGCAGACCCGTGGGCAGCACCGGGCATCTTCGCGGCGGGCGACATCCAGTCGAGAAACTGCCCGGTGGCGAGATCGTGGTTGCGGTCCTACCTGGCGTCCGTCCCGGGCGGCCCCGGCCCAGTCGTCTACCTGCGTCCAGCGCGTCCTGTGCTGTATCGGCAGCGCTCAGCGGCCCAGCGGGTTTCCGGAATATCACTCGGAAACACCGGTGACCCGAAGATGTTCACGTGGCCGCCGGGGCGGACGCAGCGCGCCGCGGCCTTTCGCCAGGTCGCGTAGTGCGGGGCGGCGCGGTGCTCGACTTCGAACGCCTTCTGGTCGCGGTAGATCTCGTACAGCAGGAACCGGTGCGGGTCCTCGGCCGAGCGGTGCACGTCGAAGCGGAGGCAGCCGGGTTCGTCGCGCAGGGTGGCGTGCGCGTTGGCGCGGATCGCGTCCAGGAATTCGCCGAGGTGCTCGGGGATCACGTCGAGCGTGACGATCACCGTGTACATCAGGCGGCCAACTCCAGGCTGAGACCGCAGCTCGCGGCGAGGGCATGCAGCTCCTCCACCGTCTTGGCCGGCAGCACCACACCGTCGCGCCGCCCGGCGGCCTCGGCGCGGGTTTCGATCTCGCCGGGGTGGAAGATCTCCGCAGCGCCCGCGGCCAGCGGCACGGCTTTGGTGCGGGCGATCAGGTCCTCGATGCGGCGGTCGAACTCCGCCGGATCCAGAACGGCGTCCACGCGGAGGGCGAGGACCAGGTGGCCGCAGCCGCTGCGCCGGTCCGGGACATAGGGGCCGGCGACGTCGGTCGCGTACGAGCTACCGGTCAGCACGCCGGAGAGCACGTCCATCATGAACGAGATCCCGTACCCCTTGTGCCCGGCCATCGGCGCGAGGATCCCGTCGATCGCCGCGCGCGGGTCGGTCGTCGGCACGCCGTCCGCGTCGATCGCCCACCCCTCCGGGATGCGCTCGCCGCGCTGCAACGCCGCGTAGATCTTCCCGCGCGCCACGCCGGTGTTGGCGATGTCGAGCACCACCGGACCGTGCGCGCCGCCGGGTGTCGCGATCGACCACGGGTTCGCGCCGACGGTCTTGGCGCGCCCGCCCCACGGCGCCATCGCGGGACTGCCGTTGGTGGTCAGGATGCCGACGCAGCCCGCCCGCGCCATCCGCCGCGTCCAGTACGCGGCGGTGCCGAAGTGGTTGCTGTTGCGCACCGCCACCACGCCGACCCCGTGCTCGCCGGCCCGCTCGACCGCCACGGCGCACGCGCGGTCGGTGACAACCTGCCCGATTCCGTCGTCACCGTCGAGCACGGCGACGGCCCCGAGGTCGGTGACGAGCCGCGGCTCGGTGACCGCGCGCATCACGCCGGACCGCAGCCGGGCGAGGTACCAGCCCAGCCGCAGCATGCCGTGCGAGGGGTGGCCCCACAGGTCGGCGGTGACGAGGCTGTCGCTGACCAGGCGCGCGTCCGCTTCCGGGACGCCCGCGGAGCGCAGGATGGCCGCCCCGGCGTCGGTGAGGGCGCCGGGGTCGACGCGGATGTCGTTCACAGTGGACCGTCCTCGGTGGTGAGCAGGGAACGCAGGACATAGGGCAGGATCCCGCCGTGCCGGTGGTAGTCCCGCTCCCGTTCGGTGTCGAGGCGCACCACCACCTCGAACGTCACGCCGTCGGCCTCCACCGTGGCGGTGCGCGGGTAACCGGCCAGGCCGCGCACGGTGAACCGTTCGTGCCCGGTGAGTCCGAGCGATTCGGCCGACTGGCCGGGGAGGAACTGCAGCGGCAGCACGCCCATCCCGATGAGGTTGGAGCGGTGGATGCGTTCGAACGACTCGGCGAGCACGGCCCGCACTCCGAGCAGGGCCGGGCCCTTGGCGGCCCAGTCGCGGGAGGAGCCGGAGCCGTAGTCCCGCCCGGCGAGCACGATCAGCGGGGTGCCGGCGTCGCGGTGCGCGAGGGCCGCCTCGTACACGCTGGTCACGGTGCCGTCCGGGGCGAGCGCGTAGCCGCCCTCGGTGCCGGGGACGAGCTGGTTGCGCAGCCGGACGTTGGCGAAGCAGCCGCGCATCATGACCTCGTGGTTGCCGCGGCGGGAGGCGTAGGTGTTGAGGTCGAAGCGCGGCACGCCAAGTCCGGTCAGGTACTGCCCGGCCGGCGTGTGCGGGGGGATCGCGCCGGCCGGTGAGACGTGGTCGGTGGTGACCGAGTCGCCGAGCTTGACCAGCACCCGCGCGCCCTCGATGCCGGTGACCGGGCCGGGGTCCGGGCGCATGCCGTCCAGATAGGGCGGACGGCGCAGGTACGTCGAGCCGTCGTCCCACGCGAAGGTCTCCCCGGCCGGCGCGTCCAGGTCCTGCCAGCGCCGGTCGCCGGTGAACACGTCCCGGTAGACCTCGGTGAACATCTCGGGCCGCAGCGACTCGTCGATGACCTCGCGGATCTCCGCCGCGCTGGGCCAGATGTCGCGCAGGAACACCGGTTCTCCCCCGGCGCCGGTGCCCAGTGGTTCGGTGAGCAGGTCGGTGTCCATCGTGCCGGTGAGCGCGTAGGCGACGACCAGCGGCGGCGAGGCGAGGTAGTTCATCCGCACCTCGGGGTTGATCCGGCCGTCGAAGTTGCGGTTGCCGGACAGCACCGCCACCACGGACAGGTCGTGCTCGGCGACCTCCCGCGACACCTCCGGGATGAGCGGCCCGGACGCGCCGATGCAGGTCATGCACCCGTAGCCGGTGAGGTGGAACCCCAGCTTCTCCAGGTACGGGGTCAGCCCCGCGCGGTCGAAGTAGCCGGTGACCACGCGGGACCCGGGCGACAGGCTGGTCTTCACCCACGGCTTGCTCGACAGCCCGGCGCGCACGGCGTTGCGGGCGAGCAACCCGGCCGCGACCATCACCGCCGGGTTGGACGTGTTGGTGCACGAGGTGATCGCGGCGATGACGACCGAGCCGTGGCCGAGCCGGTCCGCGGCCGGCTCCCGCGACACGACGCCCATCTCCGCGAGCGCCTGCCGGAACCCCGTTTTCGCCGCGTCCAGCCGCACCCGGTCCTGCGGCCGGCGCGGCCCGGCCAGCGACGGCACCACGGTGCCCAGGTCGAGTTCGACGGTCTCGGAGTAGCGCGGCTCGTGGGACGGGTCGTGCCACAGCCCCTGTTCCTTGGCGTAAGCCTCGACGAGCCGGACGTGCTCCGGGTCGCGCCCGCTGAACCGCAGGTAGCGGATGGTCTCGGCGTCGATCGGGAAGTAGGCGCAGGTCGAACCGAACTCGGGGCTCATGTTGGCGATGGTGGCGCGGTCGGCCAAGCTGATGGCGCCGACGCCGGGCCCGGTGAACTCGACGAACTTGCCGACCACGCCGTGCGCCCGCATCAGCTCGGTGATCGTGAGGACCAGGTCGGTGGCGGTCGCGCCCTCGCGGAGTTCGCCGTGCAGCCGCACCCCGACGACCCGTGGCACGAGCATCGACAGGGACTGGCCGAGCATCGCGGCCTCGGCCTCGATCCCGCCGATCCCCCAGCCGAGGACGCCGAGCCCGTCGACCATCGTGGTGTGCGAGTCGGTGCCCAGGCACAGATCGGGGTAGGCCCAGCCGCCGCCGGTCATCACGACGCGGGCCAGGTACTCCAGGTTGACCTGGTGCATGATCCCGGTGCCGGGCGGCACGACCGCGAAGTTCCGCAGCGTTTCCTTGCCCCATTTGAGGAACCGGTAGCGTTCGGCGTTGCGCCGGTACTCGATCTCGACGTTGCGGTCCAGCGCGTCCGGGCGGCCGAACACGTCCGCGATCACCGAGTGGTCGATGACGAGTTCGGCCGGGATGACGGGGTTCACCCGGCGCGGGTCGCCGCCGAGCGCGGCCATGGCGTGCCGCATCGCGGCGAGGTCGGCCAGCGCCGGGACGCCGTTGGTGTCGTGCAGGAAGATCCGGGCCGGGTGCAGGTCGACGGCGGTGTCGTGCACGTCCGGCGCGCCCCACCGCAGCAGTGCCTCGATCTGCTCGGCGGTGACGACGCGGCCGTCCTCGTGGCGGAGGAGGTTCTCCAGCACGATCTTCAACGTGACGGGCAGGCCGTCGGGGGCCAGTCCGGCGATGCGGTGGATGCGGTGGTCCACCCCGCCGACCGCGAGGACGCCTGCGGTGCCGAAGCTGTTCCGGCTGGGGAAGTTCGGGGCGGTCATCGGGTCTCCGCGGGGCGGAGCGCGGCGGCTTGCTCCGGCGTGAGGGGCCGGGTCGCGTGCCCGCGCAGGAGCAGGTGCAGGCGCGCCGTCTCTTCGAGTTCCTCGACGGCGTCGGCAGCGGCCGCGAGGTCGGCCCCGGCTACGACCGGTCCGTGGTTGGCGAGCAGCATGCCGTGGTGGCGGCGCGCGGTGTCTTCGGCGAGCGGCCCCAGCGCGGGGTCGCCGGGCGCGTGGTAGGGCAGCAGCGGCAGGGTGCCGACGCGCATCGCGTAGTAGGCGGTCAGCGGCGGCAGCACGTCGGCCGGGTCGACGTCGGCGAGGCAGGACACCGCGACCGCGTGGGTCGAGTGCAGGTGCACCACCGCGCCGGCGTCGGGGCGGGCGCGGTAGACCGCGGCGTGCAGGAAGGCCTCTTTGGACGGTCGTGGTCCGTCGACGTGCCGTCCGTCGGCGTCGATGACGGCCAGCGCGTCCGGGTCGAGGTCGCCCAGGCTCGCGCCGGTCGGGGTGACGAGGATCCGCTCACCCTGGCGCACGCTGAGGTTGCCGGTGCGGCCGAACGTCAGCTTCCGATGGAACAACGACGCGCCCAGGGCGGCGATCTGCGCGCGGATTCCGGTGCTCATCGCGTCGCTCCGTCCATCGCGCGGACCAGCAGGTCCGGCCGGCCGAAGTTGCCGGACTTCAGCAGCAGCGCCACCGGATCGTCGGTGGTCGTCACGCACCACGGCACCCCGTGGTCGGCCTCGTCGCCGACGACGACCTGCTCGACACCGAGCGCGGTGGTCACCGCGCCGGAGGTCTCCCCGCCGGCCACCGCGATCCGGCGGACGCCGAGTTCGACCGCGCGGCGGGCGAGCAGTCCGAGGGTCTCCTCCAGGACCTCGGCGATCCCCGGCCCTGTCGCCCGCTGCTCCGCCGGCGCGGACGAGTACAGCACCACCGGCCCGTCGCCGAGGTTGCGCTCCAGCCACTCCACCGCGACCGCGGCCAGCTCGGCCGGGACCGGGGTGGCGACCGGGTCGAGCCGGTGCCCGGGAAAACGGGCCAGCGCCTGGTCGAGCTGGCCGAGCGTGGCCGCCGAACAGCTGCCGGCGAGGATCACGCCCGGCCCAGGCGGGAGCGGGACGATCTCCGCCGCCCGCGCCGCTTCCGGCACGGCCACCCGGGCGATCGCGCCGGCCAGGCCCGCTCCCCCGGTGAGGAGCGGCCAGTCGCTCGTCGCGCGGGCGAGGGCGAGCAGGTCGGCCTCTTCGGTGGCATCGGCGACGACGTGGCGGACGTCGAGCCCGTCGAGGTGCTCCTGGACGAAGGCCGGGCCGCGCCGCACCGCGGTCAGCGGCAGCAGCCCGACCGGGTGCGGGGTCTGCCTGCCGAGCACGCGCACCAGGTTCGCGTCGGTCATCGGGGTGAGCGGGTGGTGGCGCATCGGGGAGTCCGACAGCAGCACGTCGCCGACGAACAGGTGCCCGAGGTAGGTGGTGCGGCCGTGTTCGGGCGAGGCCGGGCAGATCAGCGTGCGGCCACCAAGGACACCGAGGAGCGCGTCGGCGACCGGGCCGATGTTGCCCGCATCGGTCGAATCAAAGGTGCTGCAGTACTTGAAGTAGAACCGGGTGACGCCGAGCGCGGCGAGCCACCGTTGCGCGGCCAGCGTCCGCGTGACCGCATCGGCCGCCGGGATGCTGCGGGTCTTCAGGGCGACCACGACGGCATCACAGTCCGGCACGCCGGCCCGCTCGCCCGGAACCCCGAAGCGCAGGACCGTCCGCATCCCGGCGCGGCGCAGCGCGGCGGCGACGTCGCTGCCGCCAGTGTGGTCGTCGGCGATGCAGCCGAGCACCGGGCTCACGCGTGCACCTCCGCGCGCAACGCCCGCGCCGCGAGGTGGGGCGGACTGAGCACCGGCACCCCGAGCGCGGCCTCGACCGCGTCCCGCACCGGGGCGAGGGAGAACTGGCCGAGCACCACCAGATCCGTCTCCCCCGCCTCCCGCGCCGTCTCCGCGACCAGCTCCGCCGCCCGCGGGACGTCCCCCGCCGCCAGCGCTTCCCGCGCGCCGGCCACGACGCGACCGTCCACTGTGGTCCGCGGATCGAGGTGCGCACGCAGGCGGGCGACCGTGTCGCGGGTGCCCGCCTCGATCGGGCCGAGGACCACCACCCGCTCCGGCGCGAGCCGGGCCGCCTCCGCGAACAGCGCGCCGTCGGAGGACAGCACCGGGACCGGCAGCCCCGGCGCCGCCTCGTCGGCGACCGGCCCGTACATCGAGCAGCTCAGCAGCACCGCGTCCGCGCCGCCCTCGACGGCGTAGGAGATCAGCGCGCGCATCCGGCTCCGCAGCGCCGGGGTGAGCCCGCCGGCCCGCTCGGCGTCGCTGATCAGGGTGTCGTCGAGCAGGTTCCACCGGCGCGCCTCCCCGAACTCGTCGTCGAATGCGGTGGCTGCGGGCGCCATGGCGGCGGGGGTGGCGTGGACGAGGGCCACGAGGGGCTGGTGCCCGGTCACGGTCGGCCTTTCTGTGTGCGGGTGGTCAGGCGGCCTGGATGGCGTCCACGACGGCGTCGGTGAACTCCGTCGTGGACGCGGTCCCGCCCAGGTCACGCGTGCGGGTGCCGGCGGTGACGGTCGCGGTGACGCCGTCCTCGACGCGGCGGGCGGCGTCGGTCAGGCGCGGGTCGTCGTTCTTCGCGGCGAGCCACTGCAGCAGCATGGCGCTGGAGAGGATCATCGCGACCGGGTTGGCGACGTTGCGCCCGGCGATGTCCGGGGCGGACCCGTGCGCGGCCTGCGCCATCGCGTGGGTGTCCGAGGAGTTCACCGACGGGGCGATGCCGAGCGAGCCGGCGATCTCCCCGGCCAGGTCGGAGAGGATGTCGCCGAACATGTTCTCGGTGACGATGACGTCGAACTCGTCGGCCTTGCGGACCAGCTTCATCGTCATCGCGTCGATGTGGAAGTCGTCGACGGTGACGTCCGGGTAGTCGGCGGCCACTTCCCGGCACACCGTGCGGAACAGGCCGGTGGTCAGCTTCAGCACGTTGGCCTTGTGCACGATGGTCAGCTTCTTGCCGCGCGCCTGGGCGAGCTCGAACGCGGTGCGGGCGATCCGCTCGGTGGCCGCCCGGGTGATGATGCCCATCGCGATCGCCACGTCCGGGGTGGGCATGAACTCGCCGGTGCCGGCGTGGGTGTTGCGGTCGGCGTAGAAGCCCTCGGTGTTCTCCCGCACGATCACCAGGTCCGTGCCCTCGACGACGGCGTTGCCGCCGGGGAACGCCTTTGCCGGGCGGATGTTGGCGTAGAGCTGGAAGTGCTTGCGGATCGTGCCGCTCGGGTTGAGCTGCGAGCGGTGCGGCTCGGGGTAGGAGACGCTGTCGTGCGGGCCGAGCAGCCACGCGTCGAGCCCGGCGAGGGCCTCCAGCGTCGCGGCCGGGGTGTGCGCGCCGTGGGTCTCGATGGCGGCGGCGCCCAGCGGCAGCTCGGTCCACTCGACGGGATCGAGGCCCGCCGCGTCGAACGCGGCGTCCAGGATCGCCACCGCGGACGGCACGATCTCCGGTCCGATGCCGTCGCCGTGCAGGACGCCGAGCCGGTAGCGGCGGTTCGGGTTGCTGGTCATGTCGGGGTGTGCGCCTTTCGGTACGGGGTTTCAGACTTGCAGCGTGAGGAGGTCTTCGGCGTCCTCCGAGGGGACCACGGCGTCGGCGTAGAGCAGGGCCGACTCCGGGGCGAAGGTGAGGCCGACCCGCCCGGACAGCCCGGGGCGGGTGCTTTCGACCTGCACCACCTGGTTGCCCAGGCGCACGTCGTACTCGTAGTGGGAGCCGACGTAGGAACGGGTCAGGATCTCGGTGCCGAGCAGGTTCGCGGCGTCGGCTTCGCGGTCGGCGGGCAGGACTTCGAGCTTCTCCGGCCGGATCGCGACCGTGACCTGCCCGCCGGCGCCCACCTCGACCGGGGAGGCGACGGTCACGACCTCGCCCCCGGCGTCCAGCCGGACGTCGGTGTGGCCGTCGGCGCGCCGCTCGACGGTGCCGCGCAGGAAGTTGCAGCGGCCGACGAACGCGGCGACCGCCGCCGCGGCGGGCTGCTCGTAGATCTCGTGCGGGGTGCCGATCTGGAGCATGTCGCCCTCGCTCATCACCGCGATCCGGTCGGACAAGGCCAGCGCCTCGTCCTGGTCGTGGGTGACGTAGACGGTGGTGATGCCCAGGTCCTCCTGCAGGCGCTTGAGCCAGGCGCGGGCCTGCTCGCGCAGTTTGGCGTCCAGGTTGGACAGCGGCTCGTCGAGCAGCAGCACGCTCGGCGAGTACACCAGTGCGCGGGCCAGCGCGACCCGCTGCTGCTGGCCGCCGGAGAGCTGGTGCGGGTAGCGGTACCGCAGGTGGGCCAGGCCGACCTTGTCCAGCGCGTCGGTGATGCGCCGGTCCTGCTCGTCCTTGCCGATCTTGCGGATCTTCAACGGCATCGCCAGGTTGGCGGCGATGGTCATGTGCGGCCACAGGGCGTAGGACTGGAAAACCATGCCGAGGTTGCGTTCCTCGGGTGTGCGGAACACCTTCCGCGCCACGTCGACGAACACCTCGCCGCCGACGCTGATGCTGCCGCCGGTCGGCCTCTCCAGCCCGGCGATGCAGTTGAGCGTGGTGGATTTGCCGCAGCCGCTGGGGCCGAGCAGGGTGAAGAACTCGCCGTCGCGGATGGTGAAGTCGACGCCCTTGAGCACGCTGGTCGTGCCGAACGTCTTGTCGAGCTGGTGGACGCGGACCTCAGGCATCGCGGTGCCCCTTCATGAGTAGCCGGGCGAGGCCGACGAATACGGCGGTGATGGCGATCTGGACGGTGGCGAGGGCGGCGACCGAGCCGGTGTTGCCCTGCACCCAGAGTTCGAGCATGGTCGTGCCGATGACGTTGGAGTCGGCCGAGGCGAGGAACACCGCGGGCGAGTACTCCTTGAGCATCGTGACGAAGGTGAGGATCATCGCGCCGGCGAACGCCGGGGTGAGCAGCTTGCCGAGGACTCGGGTGAAGGTGCGCACCCAGTCCGCGCCGGACACGCGGGCGGCGTTGTCGAGCTCCTGCCCGATCTGCATCACCGACGGCGCGATCGAGCCGAACCCGGACGGCAGCGCCCGCAGCCCGAAGCCGACGACCAGCACGGCGAGCGTGCCCTGGACGAGTCCGCCCATCCCGAACGGCAGGTAAGCGAAGGCCCAGAACAGCCCGATGCCGATGATGATGCCGGGGATGGCCTGCGGCGCCAGCGCGAGGTACTCGGCCAGCCGCCGGAACCGGAAGGTGGACCGTTTGGACACCAGCACCGCCAGCGTGGCGACGAAGCTGACCACGACCGCGCCGACCGCGGCGACGATCAGGCTGTTCACAATGGACTGGACGTAGGCGGCGAATCCGAACACCCGCTCGTAGTTCGCGGTCGTCGCCGTCTGCAACGGGTTCTGCAGCGGCGTGAAGACCCGGGTGAAGGACCGGAACACCAGCCCGCCGATCGGCAGCAGCGCGCCGAACACCACGTAGACGGTGATGGCGGCGACGCCGATCCACTTGATCCAGCCCAGTTCGAGCCGCCGAGGCCGGGTGGCCTTGCCGCGCACCGAGACGAACCGCTGCGCCTCCTTCAGCAGCTTCGCCTGCACCGCGACCAGGCCCACGGTCACCAGCAGGATCAGCACCGAAGCCGCGCCGAGCACCCCGTAGTCGGGATTGATCGACTGGAGGCCGTTGGTGTAGAGGAAGGTCGAGAACACCTTGATGCCCACGGGCTGCCCGTAGAGCAGCGGCACGCTCAGCGTCTCCACCGACATGCTGAACACCAGGATGGAGCTGTAGACCATCGGCGGGCGCAGCATCGGGATGACGACGGAGAACAGGATCCGCAGGGGCTTGGCGCCGCAGACCTGCGCGGCGCTTTCCAATGAGGCGTCGGCCTTGCCCAGCGCGTTGGCGCAGAACACGTAGGCGATCGGGGCCAGCGCCACCGCCTCGGTGATGGCCATGCCGGGGATCGAGTACAGGTTCCACGGCACGGTGCCGATCCACTGGCGGACCTGGGTGCTCACGAACCCGGCCGGGCCGTAGAGCGTGATCCAGCCGAAGCCCAGGATCAGCGAGGAGATGAAGAACGGCCACTGCATGGCCGCGGCGAACCCGCGCCCGAAGGGCAGCCTGGTGCGGACCACCAGCACCGCCATCGGCACCGCGATGAGCAGCGTCAGCACGGTGGTGAGGACGGCGAACATCAGCGTGTTCAGCACCACCGTGCCGAACCCGGCCTCGGTGAACAGCCGGACGTAGTTGGCGGGGGTGAAGATCCCGCCGGCCTCGTAGAGCGGGCGGTCCAGGACGGACTGGATCAGGGTCGGCACGACCGGGGCGAGCACCAGCAGGGCGAGCAGGGCCAGCACCGCGTACTGCACCCACAGTTCGCGGCGCGCGCCGAGCAGGCGGCGGTACCGCGGGGCGGGCGGTCCGGGCCGCGGCGGGGCCGCCCGGTCCGGTTCGGTCAGGGTCGTCATGTCGCGTGGTCTCCGATTCCTCGTGCGGGTCAGCGACCCAGCAGCCCGTCCCAGCGGCCGACGAACTCCTCGACCTCCTGCTCCGGGGTCAGCTCGTACTTCGCGACGATCACGTTCTGCTGCCCGACCTGGTCCACGACCTCCTGGTACGTGCGCAGACCCGGCGCGGCGGTGACGTCGGGCCGGTAGGACGTCAGGCCGCCCTCGGCGACCGCGCGCTGGCCCTCCTGGGAGAGCACGAAGTCCAGGAACAGCTTGGCGGTGTTGCTGTGCGGCGCCTTCGGGGTGATGCCGATGCCGCGCGGCAGGACGACGGTGCCGTCCTTGGGGAAGGCCACCTGGAACAACCCGCCGCTGTCCTCGACGACCGGGTAGGCCGGGGCGCCGGAGATGAAGAACCCGGCGACGTACTCCCCGGCGAGGATCTTCTCGGTCTGGGTGCCCGACGAGGTCTCGGGCCGGGCCATGGGCAGCAGTGTCTCCAGGTCCTGCCACGCCGTCGGCACCGAGTCGGTGAAGGTGTGCGAGACGGTGAACCCGAAGGCGCCGTTGACGTCCCGGGTGGTGATCTTGTCCTGGAACTTGGCCGGGTCCTGGCGCACCATCGCGGCCAGGTCGGACAGGCTGGTGGGCGCGCGGTCCAGCAGAGAGGTGTTGTAGGCGATCGTCATCGGATCGGTCGCCATCGTGTAGACGTTCGGCATGAGCTGGGCGAAGTCGGTGAGCTTCGGCAGTTCCGGCGAGGTGTAGTCCAGCAGCCGGCCCGGCTGGGACGCGTACTCCGCCCACGCCTGGGCGGCGTTGGACACCAGGACGTCGGCGGGCGAGCCGCCGGTCGCCTGCTCGCTGAGCACGCGCTGGAAGACCTCGTCGCTGTCCAGGTTGTTGGCCTGGATGTTGGTGATCCACGGGTACTTCTTCTGGAAGTCCCGGAAGACCGGGGCCCAGTTCTCCTGGTCGGTGTTGGAGTAGATGGTGAGCGTGTCGCCCTCCGCCTTGGAACCCTGGATGATCTGCGAGTAGTCCGCCGGGTAGTAGGCCGGGACCTGCTCGACGGCGATCGGGTTCTCCGCCGCCTGCTCCCCCGTGCTGCCGCCCCCGCACGCGGCGGTGGCGCCGAGCACGACCGCCGCACCGACGGCCACCAGGGCCCTGGCCCTGTTTCCCACGCGTGTGCCGGTCACTGCCGACGTTCTGGTCATCCGAAGCTCCTCGAAGCGATAGCGACACTGCTGTCGCGACAGACTCTGAAGGTTATAACCTACAACCGTCAAGTCCCAATCTGGCCAAGCGAAGGAAAACGGCCTGCTGTCCGCGCGCGGAGGGTGTGGTAGGTTATAACCGTCGAAAGGGGGCGCCGTGGCGGAGCCGGCTGAGCTGTACGCGACGAAGAGCGATTACGCGTACATGGTCCTGCGCGAGAAGATCCTGTCCGGGGAGTTCGAACCGGGCGCGGTCCTCAACCAGGCCATCCTCGCCCGCACGATCGGCATCAGCACCACCCCACTGCGGGAGGCGTTGCGCCGGCTGAAGTCCGAGGGCCTGGTCGACCTGGGCGCGCACAAGGACGCGAAGGTCACCGAGCTCTCCGGCGAAGAGGCCCGTGACCTGCTGGAGATGCGCCGGTCGCTGGACCCGCTCGCGGTCGCGCTGGCGGCCGAGCGCCGGACCCGCACCGACATCCAGAACATCCGCGAGGCGGTGCGCGGCGTCGAGCCGCTGCGGTCCAACCCCGGCTACGTCGACCTGATCGCACACCGGCGCTTCCACGTCGCGCTCTACACGGCCTCGCACAACGAACTGCTGATCCAGACACTGGACAGCCTGTGGGACAAGGCCGACCGGTACCGGCGGCTCGGCCTGCAGGTCGAGCGCAGCCAGGAGGAGCGCGACCAGAAGCACGCCGAGCACCTCGGCCTGGTCGACGCCATCGTCGCCGGCGACGCCGACGCCGCGTCGACGATCATGCTCCAGCACATCGACACCAGCCTCGGCGCGAAGGCCGCGTCCCGGCTCGGCGTCTCCCCCGCCGCCACCCCGCGCGGCGTCTGAGGAGTGACCGCCGACCGATGAGCCCGCGTTCTTCCCGCGCGGCGCTCGCGGCGCTGCTCGCCTGCACGGTCTTCAGCCAGACCGGCCTCAACCTCGCCCGGCCGCTGATCTCCTACCGCGCGATCGCGCTGGGCGGCGACGGTTTCGCGATCGGGCTGATCACCGCCGCGTACGCGGTGCTGTCCCTGACCGTCGCGTTGCCGCTGGGCCGCTACACCGACCGCACCGGCCGCACCGGCGCCGTCCTGCTCGCCGGCGCCGCGCTGCTGGCCGCCGCGCCGGTCCTGCTGGCGCTGTCGACGTCGCTGGTCCTGGTCGGCGCCGCCGCCGCGGCGCTCGGTTTCGGGCACATCGTCTTCATGGTCGGCGCTCAGGGTTACGTCGCCAGGGCCTCCGGTGACTCCACTTTGGACCGTCACTTCGGACTGTTCACGGCCGCGGTGGCCGCCGGGCAGATGTTCGGGCCGCTGGGCAGCGGGCTGGTGCTAGGCGGGGCGACCGGTCCGGAACTCCTGCGCCCGGCGGCCACCGCCGCCTTCGTCGCGGCCGGGTGTGCCGCGGCGGCGCTGCCCGCCGCGGTGTGGCTCAGCCGGGCCCGGACCGCCGCCGCGCCGGAGCGGCGCGACGTGCCCAGCGCGTTCACGATGATCCGCAGCCGCGGCATGGTCGCCGGCCTGTTCGTCAGCCTCGCGCTGCTCAGCGCGGTCGACCTGCTCACCGCCTACCTGCCGCTGATCGCCGAGGAACGCGCGATCCCGCCGTCCGTCGTCGGCCTACTGCTGGCCCTGCGGTCGGCGGCCTCCATCCTGTCCCGGCTGAGCCTCGGCGCGCTGGCGGCCCGCTGGAGCCGCCGCGCCCTGGTCACCACGAGCGCGGCGGGCGCGGGCCTGGCTCTCGCGGTCGTGGCGGCGCCCGGGACCGGCGCGCTGGTCATGGGGTTCGCCCTGGTGGCGGGCGGGTTCCTGCTCGGCATCGGCCAGCCGCTGACGATGACCGCGGTGGTGAAGTCGGTGCCCGGTCACGCTCGCGGAGCCGCGCTGGCGCTGCGCCTGTGGGCGCCCCGGCTCGGCCAGGTGGCGATGCCGTCCGCGGCCGGTCTCGTCGCCGGCGCGCTCGGCGCCACCGGCGCGTTGTGGCTCGCCACGGGCGTTCTCGCCGCGGCCGCGGCCTCCACGCGGGCGACACCGGGCGAGCAGTCCTGATCATTCTTGGTACATCACTCTTGTAAAAAACCAGACCGCGCTCTAGGGTTCCGTCAGACGCCCCGCCTGACGCGGCGAATTCCCACTCACCCTTGGAAAGGACGCGACACGTGCAGATCCTGGTGCTGCCCGGGGACGGCATCGGCCCCGAAATCACGGCGGCCACCCTGGACGTCCTCACGGCCGCCGACCGGCTGCTCGGGCTCGGCCTGGAGTTCGAGACCCGCGACATCGGCCTGAAATCGCTGGCCGACCGGGGCACCACCCTCCCCGCCGAGGTCATGGAGCGCATTCCCCAGGTCGACGGCGTCCTCCTCGGCCCCGTGTCGCACTACGACTACCCGTCCCGCGCCGAGGGCGGCATCAACCCCTCGGCCGAGCTGCGGACGGTGTTCGAACTGTTCGCCAACGTGCGGCCGTGCCGCTCGCACGCGGACCTGTCGATCCTGCGGCACCCGATGGACCTGGTGATCGTCCGCGAGAACACCGAGGGCTTCTACTCCGACCGCAACATGCACGCCGGCAGCGGCGAGTTCATGCCCGATCCGGACCTCGCCATCTCGCTGCGCAAGATCACCGCGAAGGCGTCCGAGCGCGTCGCGCGCGCGGCGTTCGAGCTGGCCCGCGGCCGCCGCCGCAAGGTCACCGCGGTGCACAAGGCCAACGTCGTCAAGCTGTCCGACGGGCTGTTCCTGCGCGAGGTCCGCAAGGTCGCGGCCGACTACCCCGACGTGGAACTCGAGGAGCTGATCGTCGACGCCGCGGCGGCCCTGCTCATCCGGCGGCCGCACACGTTCGACGTCATCGTCACCACCAACATGTTCGGCGACATCCTGTCCGACGAGGCCTCGGAGCTGTCCGGCAGCCTCGGCCTCGGCGGGTCGGTCAACGCCGGGCACGACATCTGCGTGGCCCAGGCGCAGCACGGGTCCGCCCCGGACATCGCCGGGCAGGGCGTGGCCAACCCGACGTCGCTGATCCGGTCCGCGGCGATGCTGCTCGACTGGCTGGGCCGCCGCCACGCCGAACCGCGGCTGGTCAAGGCTGGCGAGCTGGTGGACGCGGCCGTCGACAACGTGCTCGCCGACCCCGCCACCCGGACCCGCGACATCGGCGGCACCCTCGGCACCGCCGAGTTCGCCGCCGCCGTGACGTCCACTCTGGACAAGACTGGAGTCCCGTCCTGATGATCGTTTCGACCGACCCGGCCACCGGCGCCGAACTGGCCCGCTTCACCCCGCACACCGCGGCGGAGGTGGACGCCGCCCTCGACCGAGCCGTCGCCGCTCAGCGCGAGTGGCGCGTGCGCCCGATCACCGAGCGCGTCGAACTCCTGCGCGCGATCGCCCGGGTATTGCGCGACGGCAAGGAGAAGTACGCCCGGCTCATCACCGCCGAGATGGGCAAGCCGGTCACCGAGGCCGAAGCCGAGATCGAAAAATGCGCGATCACCTGCGAGCACTACGCCGAGCACGCGCCGGACTACCTCGCCGACCGGCCGGTCTCCTCGAACGCCACCGAGTCCGCGGTCGTGTACGACCCGCTCGGTGTGGTCCTCGCGATCATGCCGTGGAACTACCCGTTCTGGCAGTTCTTCCGGTTCGCCGCGCCCGCGCTCGCGGCCGGCAACGGCGCGATCCTCAAGCACGCCAACAACGTGCCGCAGTGCGCGCTCGCCGTGGAAGAGGTGGTGCGTGAAGCCGGCGCGCCCGACGGCCTGTTCCGGACCCTGCTGGCGGAGGTGCCCGTAGTTGCCGACCTGATCGCCGACGACCGCATCGCCGCGGTGACGCTCACCGGGTCCACGGAGGTCGGCGCGATCGTGGCCGCCCAGGCGGGCGCGGCGCTCAAGAAGCAGGTGCTGGAGCTCGGCGGGTCCGACCCGTTCATCGTGCTCGCCGACGCCGACCTCGCCGCCGCGGCCGCCACCGCGGTGCGGGCCCGGTTCATCAACAACGGGCAGAGCTGCGTCAACGGCAAGCGATTCCTGGTCGAGGAAGCGGTCGCGGACGAGTTCGCCGAGGCGTTCACCGCGGCGGCCGCGGCGCTGCGCATCGGCGATCCCGCCGATCCCGCCACCGAGATCGGCCCGATGGCCCGCGCCAACCTGCGGGACGCCCTGCACGACCAGGTGCAACGGACCGTCCAGGCGGGAGCGACCGTGCGCACCGGCGGCGCACCGGTCGACGGGCCCGGG
Source organism: Amycolatopsis sp. 3B14 (assembly GCF_050958625.1). Lineage (NCBI taxonomy): Bacteria > Bacillati > Actinomycetota > Actinomycetes > Pseudonocardiales > Pseudonocardiaceae > Amycolatopsis > Amycolatopsis sp. 3B14. The sequence continues at coordinate 15,415 of NZ_JBHZEN010000036.1, read as the reverse complement.
TTCTTCTACCAGCCCACCGTCCTCGACCACGTCCGGCCGGGCATGGCGGCCTTCGCGGAGGAGACTTTCGGCCCGGTGGCCGCGATCGTCCGCGTGCGCGACGCCGAAGAAGCGCTCACCCTGGCCAACCAGACCGAATTCGGGCTCGGGGCCGCGCTGTGGACCCGCGACCTCGACCGGGCCCGGGAGTTCGCCCGGCGCATCGACGCCGGCGCGGTGTTCGTCAACGGCCTCGTCGCCTCCGACGCCCGCCTGCCCTTCGGCGGCATCAAGAAGTCCGGCTACGGCCGGGAACTCGGCGCGGAGGGCATCCGCGAGTTCGTCAACGTCAAAACCCTGTGGATCGGACCGGTGAAACCATGACCAGCCAGGACAGTTGCTTCCCGCCTGCCGTCCTGCGCCCCGCGGAGCTGCACGCGTTCTCCCGCGGCGGCGGCGCGAGCACGATCCCGCTGGTGACCGGCGCCCGCGGCGCGCGGGTGTTCCTCAACGGGCAGACCCTGTTCGAGGGCGGCGCGGGCATCCCGCTGCACACGCACAACTGCCCGGAGAGCGTGGTGATCCTGGACGGCGACGCCATCGTCGAGATCGACGGCGTCGAGCACCACCTCACCCGGTTCGACACCACCTACGTCCCGGCCGGGATGCCCCACCGGTTCCGCAACGCCTCCGCCACCGCGCCGATGCGCATCCTGTGGACCTACGCCTCGGTCGACGCCACCCGCACGCTGGTCGAGACCGGCGTGACCACCCGCGTGGACGCCGAGCACCGCACTTCCTGAACCTCCCCTCCCCTCGCCCATGGAGAAGCAACGATGCTTGCCGTCCTCGGCTTCCTCACCCTCGGCACCTTCATGGTGCTGGTCATGCGGAAGTACGCGACCGCGTTCGTCGCGATCATCGCCGCGCCCGTCCTGTTCGCGATCGTCGCCGGCCGCGGCGCCGACCTCGGCGACATGGCCGTGGACGGCATCGAGACCGTCGCGCCGACCGCGGTCCTGCTGCTGTTCGCGGTGCTCTACTTCGGCGTCATGATGGACGCCAAGCTGTTCGACCCGGTCTGCCACGGCATCATCCGGCTCTCCAAGGGCGATCCGGTGCGGATCTGCGTGGGGACCGCGGTGCTGTCGCTGCTGGTCGCGCTGGACGGCGACGGCACCACCAGCTACATGATCATCTGCTCGGCGTTCCTGCCGATCTACCGCCGGATCGGGATGAACCCGCTGGTGATCGCCGCGATCGCGACCATGAGCCTCGGCGCGATCTCCGGGTCCACCCCGTGGGGCGGCGCGGCCACCCGCGCCATCTCGGTGCTCCACCTCGACGCCGCCACCTACTTCGTCCCGCTCATCCCGACCCTGCTCCTCACCTCCGCGCTGATCGTCGTGATCGCCTACTTCCTCGGCCGCGGCCAGCGCAAGCGGATCGACGAGAACGTGCTCGCCGACGTCGCCGCCGAACTGGCCGGGCAGGAGCGCGACCGGTCGGCGCTGCGGAACTGGCGGCTGTGGGTCAACGCCGGCCTCACCGTGCTGCTGCTCGTGCTCCTGGTCGCCGGGGTGGCCCCGCTGGTCACGTTGTTCATGGCCGGGTTCGTGATCGCGCTGCTGGTCAACCACCCCCGGCTCGCCGAGCAGGGCGAGGTCGTCAAGCGGCACGCCGCTTCCGCCGTGCCGGTGGTCATGCTCGTGCTCGGCGCCGGGATCTTCACCGGCATCCTGTCCGAGACCGGCATGGTCGACGCGATGGCCAAGGCGCTGCTCGGCGGCGTCCCGGACGGCCTCGGCAACCTGATCCCGCTGTTCACCGCGCTCATCGGGCTGCCGTTGAGCTTCTTCATGTCCAACGACGCCTACTTCTTCGGTGTCCTGCCGGTGCTGGCCGAATCCGCGAGCCACTACGGCATCGCGCCCTACGAGATCGCCCGCGCCGGGGTCGCCGGCCAGATGCTGCACTCGATCGGGCCGGCGTCGGCGCCGCTGTGGGTGCTGCTCGGGCTGGTCAAAAAGGACCTCGGCGAGTTCCAGCGGTTCGCCCTGCTCCGGGTGACGGTCGCGTCGCTGGGCATGATCGTGTTCACGGTCGCCACCGGGGCGATCACCCTCACTTGAAAGGAGACCGCGCATGGTCACCGAGATCGCGCACATCCGGGTCCGTCCCGGCGCGGAGGCGGCGTTCGAAGCGGCGGTCGCGGAGGCCGTCCCCTTGTTCCGGGCCGCCGAGGGCTGCCACGGGGTCCGGCTGGTGCGCAGCGTCGAGGTCCCGTCGCTCTACCGGCTGCTCGTGGAGTGGGAGACGGTCGAGCACCACACCGTGACGTTCCGCGGCTCGGCCGGGTTCGCGCGGTGGCGGGAGCTCGCGGGCCCGCACTTCGCGGCGCCGCCGGAGGTCGAGCACGTCGCGGACGTGCTGGAGCCGTAGTCTTGTCCTGACCGTCGCAGGAGGGGGACAACGGTAGTGGCGCCGACCGCACTCACCCGCCAGATCGCCGCGCGCATCGTGGACTACATCCGGACAGAGCAGGCGCCGCCCGGGACCCGGCTGGTGGAGCGGACGCTCGCCGAGCACCTGCGGGTGTCCCGGTCCCCCGTCCGCAGCGCGCTGCGGCTGCTCGAGGACGAGGGCGTGGTCGGCGTCGCGGAGCGGGGCGGCTACACGGTGCTGCGGCCGGTCGAGGAGCTGCCCACGCCGGCGGCCGACGACGACACCGAGGAGCTGTACCTGCGGATCGCGGCCGACCGGCTGGACGGCAAGCTACCCGACCGGGTCACGGAGAACGGGCTCGCCCGCGACTACGGTCTGACCCCCGGGCAGCTGGCCCGCATCCTCCGGCGCATCAACGCGGAGGGCTGGATCGAGCGGCTCCCCGGGTACGGCTGGGAGTTCCAGCCCATGCTGACCTCCCTGCGGTCCTATGAGGACAGCTACCGGTTCCGGCTGGCGATCGAGCCGACCGCGATTCTGGAACCTAGCTTCGCCCTGGACCGCAAGGCCGTGGAGGCCGTGCGCGATCAGCAGCAGGAACTCGTCGACGGCCGCATCTGGACGGTCAGCAACGCGGAGCTGTTCGACCTCAACAGCACCTTCCACGAGACGATCATGGAGTGCAGCGGCAACACGTTCTTCATCGACGGCCTCCGGAGGGTCGACCGCCTCCGGCGGCTGATCGAGTACCGCCGGTCACTGGCCCGCGACCGCGCGATCATCCGCTGCCGCGAACACGTCGAGATCGCGGACCTGCTGCTGGCCGGCGAACGGCGCGAGGCCGCGGACGCCCTGCGCCACCACCTCGGCACCGTCGGCGCCGAAAAGGTGACCAAGAACCGACCCGGTGGCTAGCCCTTCAGGCGCGGGAACAGTGCCTGGCAGTTGTCGCGGTCGGGCGATAATCAACGGTTCTTGACTTGACGGAGGCGCACAGGTCGGCGAAGTGCCAGATTCGCGAGGCGCCCCACATGCAGACGCTCGCCGCGGAGTGGAGGCTGCTGCCGTCGGCCTGTCGATCTGACCGTCGCGAGTGGCGACTTCGGGCCAGACCCTCTCCCGCAGCCGGCGGGAAGCGCGAGCACCGGGAAGACACAGCACGGACAACGCCAGACTATGGCCCGTCCGCGATCTCCCCGGCCAGGCCCAGGTTCCTTGGTTCGCTCGCCGCGATCTGCGCCGGCACGGGACCTACCTCCATCTCGCAAGCCCGACGCGCTGCTGCTCGACAACCTGGCGGGGAAGCCCGGCCTCCTCGAACCCGCGCGGCCTTCCTGGCTGCCGGTGAGCTCGGTTCATCGCGAATCTTCGAGGGTCGGCGGGTCCGTCTTCCACTCCCTTGCGGGGTATTTACCTCCCCCTCCGGGGAGGAATTTTTCACGGCGACGTGTCTCTCGGGCACCCACCGGGTGACAATCGGCCGAACAGAGCAGTGCGCCGCTCTGCACACGAACGAGGAGACGGTTGTGAACAGTGGTGTTCCGTCCGGTCCCGTCCGCGCGGCTCTCGAACCGGCCGACGACGTGGTGCGCCGGTCCCGCGACATCCTGCAGGTGGTGGCAGCGGTGACCGGGGAGCCGGTTCTCGCCAGCGCCCGCGATCTACCCTCGGCCGAGACCGGGTTGCGCGCGGCGGAGCACATCCTGCTCCGCGAGCTGGCGGCGGGCGGCGGGAGCGAGTCCACCCGGCTCGCGGCCCTGCTGGCCCAGGTCGGCGGCACTCTGGCGGCGGTACGGGACGGCAGGCTCGCCGTGCGCACCGCCGCGATGGGCGACCTGCACCAGTGCCTGGCCCGGCTGCGCGGCGCGAGCACGCTGCACGAACTGGCGCAGCAGGTGCCGGCCGAACTGCATCGCCTCGGGTACCGGCGCGCGTTGTTCTCCCGCCTGTCCGGGCCGGCGTGGAGCCCGCGCTCGGCCTACACCCACGACGACCCTCAGCTGGCCGAAGATCTGGTGCGCATCGGCACCGCCGTGCCCGGGCAACTCGGCCGCGAACTGCCCGAGACCGAGGTGGTACGCACCCGAACCCCGGTGCTCGTGGACGACGCCCAGCACAACCCACGGGTACACCACCGGCTGATCAACCTGGCCCGCACACTGGACTACGTGGTCGCCCCCCTCGTGACCCGGGGCGAGGTGGTCGGCCTGGTGCACGCGGACCAGCATGTGGAACACGACCACGTCGACGAGTTCGACCTGCGCCTGCTCGGCCTGTTCGCCGAAGGCCTGGGCTGCGTGTTCGAGCGGGTCGTGTTCGCCGAGCAGCTGCGGCTGATGCGGGAGCGGATGCGGGAGGTCGACGACCTGCTCGACGGGTACCCGGTCGCGCCCCAGCCGCAGCGGCCACGTCCGGTGGATCCGCTCGAGAAGTACGAGGGCCCCTTCGCCGAGCTGACCCGCCGGGAACTGGACGTCCTGCGCCACCTGGTGCTCGGCGAGAGCAACAGCCAGATCGCGGCCGCGCTGTTCGTCTCCCCCGGCACGGTGAAGACGCACGTCAAGAACGTGCTGCGCAAGCTCGGCGTCTCCAACCGGGCCGAGGCGACCGCGCGCTACCACGAGCTGATGCAGCGGCACCGGTAAGTACTACGGGGAGAGAACCGGGAGAGAAATCTCTTCCTCCGGGGTGATGCACGACACGTCGCACTGGCCCAAAGATTGGACCGAACGCGCAACGATGCCGTCTTCCCCGGAGGAACTCACATGACCACTACGCCCGAACTGTCCACGCGCCCGATCCCGGACGAGATCGCGAGGCAGGTCGTGCTGCCGGAGGGCCACCGCCACGACGGGCCGCTGTTCGAGGCCTACCGCTGGCTGCGGGAGAACAACCCGCTGGGCCAGGTGAAGGTCGAGGGTTACGACCCGGTCTGGCTGGTGACCAAGCACGCCGACATCATGGAGATCGAGCGCCAGCCGCACGTGTTCACCAGCGGCGGTGGTGACGAACCCGGCTCGCACAACCCGATCCTGCAGAACCAGGCCGGCGACGCCTTCACCAAGCAGCTCACCGGCGGCAGCCTGCGCATCCTCGACACGCTGACCTACCTGGACCCGCCCGAGCACACCGAGATCAAGGACATCGCCAACGACTGGTTCCGCCCCGCGAACCTGAAGAAGTGGGAGGACCGGATCCGGGCACTGGCGAAGGAAGCCATCGCCAAGTACCTGCGCAGCGGCGCCAACGACATCGACTTCGTCCAGGAGTTCGCCCTCTACTACCCGCTGCACGTGATCATGAGCCTGTTCGGCGTCCCGGAAGAGGACGAGCCGCGCATGATGACGCTGACGCAGGAGTTCTTCGGCACCGCCGACCCGGACGCGCAGCGCGAGGACGTGGAGCCGCTGACCCCGGAGGCCGCGGCGCAGCAGTGGTCGGCCGCGATCGCCGACTTCTACGCCTACTTCGACAAGCTGGTCGAGGACCGGCGGGCGAATCCGCGCGACGACCTGGCGACGATCATCGCGCGGGCGAAGGACGGCAACGGTGAGTACTACCGCAAGGAGTTCGCCTACGGCTGGTTCATCGCGATCGCGACCGCGGGCCACGACACCACGTCGAGCACGATGGCCGGCACGATCGAGGCGCTGGCCCAGTTCCCCGACCAGCTCGCGCAGGTGCAGGCCAACCCCGCCCTGATTCCGGACCTGGTCAACGAGGGCCTGCGGTGGGTCTCGCCGGTCAAGCAGTTCACCCGTCAGGCCACGCAGGACTACGTGCTGCGCGGGCAGCAGATCCGCACCGGCGACCGGTTCATGCTGCTCTACCAGTCGGCCAACCGGGATGCCGACGTGTTCGACGAGCCGGACACCTTCCGCCTGGACCGCAAGCCCAACAAGCACATCGCCTTCGGCTACGGCCCGCACATGTGCATCGGCCAGCACCTGGCCAAGCTCGAGCTGCGGATCATGTTCGAGGAGTTGCTGCCGCTGATCAACAGCGTTCAGGTGACCGGCGAGCGCAAGTCGGTGGTGACCAACTTCGTCGGGGGGCTGAAGAAACTGCCCGTGCGCCTGGAGCTCAAGTGAGCCGCGTTCTGATTGTCGGCGCCGGTCACGCCGGCGCCACACTGGCCGGCCTGCTGCGGCAGGCCGGCCACCGGGGCCCGGTCGAACTCTTCGGAGACGAGGTGGACCTGCCCTACCACCGGCCGCCGCTGTCCAAGAAGTTCACCGGCGGCGAGCTGGAGCAGTGGCTGCGGCCGCCGGAGTTCTACCGGGAACAAGACATTACGGTCCGGCTCGGCGAGCCCGTCACCACGATCGACCGGGACGGGTGCCGGGTGCGCACCGCCTCGGGCGAGTTCCACCGCTACGACCACCTCGTCCTGGCGACCGGAGCCGAGCCACGGGCCCTGCCCGTGCCCGGCGCGGATCTCGCCGGTGTGGTGTCGCTGCGGACACTGGCCGACGCCCGGATGTTGCGCACCTGCATCGACGAGCGGCGCAGTCTGGTCATCGTCGGTGGCGGCTACATCGGGCTCGAAGTCGCCGCGGTCGCCCGGTCTTGTGGCGTCGAGGTCACGGTCGTCGAGCGCGAAGACCGGGTGCTGGCCCGCGTCGCCAGCCCGCGGCTGTCGGAGATCCTGGCCGCCCACCACCGGGAGCAGGGCACGCGGATCGTCACCGGGGCCGAGGTCACTCGCATCGACGGCGCAGGCGGGCGGGCGCGGGCGGTCGTGCTCGGGGACGGAACAACGATCCCGTCCGAGGCGGTGCTGGTCGGTGTCGGCGCGGTGCCCCGCGACCGGCTGGCCGCGGACGCGGGACTGCTGTGCGCGCAGGGCGTCGTCGTCGACGAGCACGCCCGCACCAGCGACCCGCGGATCCTCGCGATCGGCGACGTCACCCGGCGGCCCCTGGCCTCCGGCGCTCTGGTCCGGCTGGAAAGCATCCCGAGCGCCACCGAACAGGCCAGGCAGGCGGTCGCCACCATCACCGGTGCGGCACCGGTGGCGGCCGAGGTGCCGTGGTTCTGGTCCGATCAGTTCGACCTCAAACTCAAGATCGCCGGCCTCGTCCCGGCCACACCGAGCACGGTGCTGCGCGGCGATCCCGCGACCGGCCGTTTCGCGCTGTTCCACCACCATGGCGGCACCGTCACCGCCGTCGAATCCGCCAACTCACCCGGCGAGTTCATGGCGGGCAAGAAGTTCATCGCCTCACGGGCGCGCATCGATCCGGACCGGCTGGCCGACGCCTCGGTCCCGCTGCGCGACGTCGTCCACCAGTACGGAGCCTGACAATGCCCAAGGTCACCTACGCGCTGCCCGACGGAACCACGCACACCCTCGACGTCCCGTGTGGACAGAGCGTCATGGACGGTTCCGTGCGCAACAACCTGCCCGGCATCGTCGCCGAGTGCGGCGGCAGCTGCTCGTGCGCCACCTGCCACGTCTTCGTCGACGAAGGCGGCGCGTGCTTCGACGAGCCCACCGACGAGGAGCGTGAGCTGCTCGAATACGCCGAAGGCGCGCGCCCCAACTCCCGCCTGTCGTGCCAGCTGATCCTCAGCGACGCCTGCGAGCACGTGCGCGTCACTGTCCCCGACACCAACGGCTGATTCCCTCCCTCCCCCACGGACAAAGGAGTCCTCGCATGGACATCACCGCCGCGGTGGCCACCGAGATCGGTGGCACCTTCGAGCTGCAACGACTCACCCTGGCCGATCCCGCACCCGGCGAGGTCGTCGTCGAGATCGCCGGCGTCGGCCTGTGCCACACCGACCTGGCCGCCAAGGACGGCCATCTGCCCTTCCCACTGCCCGGCGTCTTCGGTCACGAGGGCAGCGGAGTGGTCACCGCGGTCGGCGACGGCGTCACGAAGGTCGCCGTCGGCGACAAGGTGGTGCTCAGTTTCGACAGCTGCGGCGAGTGCCGCGAGTGCCGCCGCGACGAGCCCGCCTACTGCCAGAACTTCATGGCCTATAACTTCGGTGGCGCCCGGCAGGACGGCACCAGCCCGCTGACCCGCGAGGGCGAGCCGGTCGGATCGGCGTTCTTCGGGCAATCCTCCTTCGCCACCCACGCCCTGGCCCGGGAACGCAACGTGGTGAAGGTGCCCGACGACTCGCCGCTGGCGGTGCTCGGCCCGCTCGGCTGCGGGGTGCAGACCGGCGCGGGCGCGGTGCTCAACTCACTGGACTGTCAGCCGGGTGAGTCGCTGCTCGTGCTGGGTGGCGGTTCGGTCGGGCTCTCGGCGGTGCTGGCCGGTGTGGTGCGGGAGTTGAACCGGATCATCGTCGTCGAGCCCCACGCCGCGCGCCGGGACCTCGCGTTGTCGCTGGGCGCCACGGACGTGATCAACCCGGCGGACGGGCCGCTGCCCGAGCAGGTGCGGGCGATCGTGCCCGACGGGGTGGACCACGCGATCGACACGACCGGGATCGCCGCCGTCCTGCAGGACGCCATGCTCGCGCTGGCCCACCGCGCGAAGGTCGGGATCATCGGGGTGCCCGCCGACCCCGAGGCCGCGCTCGCGCTGAACCTCATCCAGGCGCAGGTGCTGGGTGTGCGGGTGATGGGCATCGTCGAGGGCGACAGCGACCCCGACGTGTTCGTCCCGCAGCTGCTCCAGCTGCACCGCAGCGGGCGTTTCCCGTTCGACAAGCTCGTCACCACCATGCCGTTCAACCGGATCAACGAAGCCGTCGCCGCCCAGCACCGGGGCGACGCGGTCAAGATCGTGCTCGTGCCCGAGGAGTCCTGATGACCATCGACTACGACCGGCTCTACCTCGCCGGCAACTGGACCGCGCCTGCGACGCGGCAGCGCATCGACGTGCACTCGGCCGGCACCGAAGAGCTGATCGGCAGTGTTCCCGAAGCCGCTGAGTCCGACGTCGACGACGCCGTGGCCGCGGCGCGCCGCGCGTTCGACGATCCGGCGGGCTGGTCCCGCTGGGAGCCGCGGCGGCGCGCCGAGGTGCTCGAACGGTTCGCCGTCGCGCTGGAAAAGCGCGCCGGGGAGACCGCCCGGCGGGTGACGATCCAGAACGGCATGCCGATCTCACTGGCACAGCAGTTCGAAGGCGGGTTCCCGCCGGTGCTGCTGCGGTACTTCGCCGAGCTGGTCACCCGGAACCCGCAGGAGGAGACCCGGCCGGGCATGCTCGGCGGCAGCTCGCGCGTCATCCGGGAGCCGATCGGAGTCGTCGCGGCGGTCGTGCCGTGGAACGTGCCGCAGGCGATCACGTTCCTCAAACTGGCGCCCGCGCTGGCCGCGGGGTGCACCGTGGTGCTCAAGCCCGCCCCGGAGACGGTGCTGGACGCGATGCTGATGGCCGAGGCCGCGGCGGAGGCCGGGCTTCCCGAGGGCGGGCTCAGCGTGGTCCCGGGCGGCCGCGAGCTGGGCGCCTACCTGATCGCGCACCCGGGCGTGGACAAGGTGTCGTTCACCGGCTCCACCGCGGCGGGACGGTCGATCGCCGAGACCTGCGGGCGCCTGCTGCGGCCGGTGACGCTGGAACTGGGCGGCAAGTCCGCCGCGATCGTCCTCGACGACGCGAACCTCGCCGAAACCATCGAGAGCTTCTTCGCGGCCACGCTGCTGAACAACGGCCAGATCTGCTGGCTCGGCACCCGCGTGCTGGCTCCGCGGTCGCGCTACGGCGAGGTCGTGGACACCATCACCGACCTGGCCCGCTCGCTCGCGGTCGGGGACCCACTCGACGAGGGCACCCAGGTCGGGCCGCTGGTGTCCGCCCGCCAGCGGGACCGGGTCGAGTCCTACATCGCCAAGGGGCTCGGTGAGGGTGCGCGCCTGACCGCAGGCGGCGGGCGGCCGTCCGGGCTCGACCGCGGCTGGTTCGTGGAGCCCACGGTGTTCGCGGACGTGGACAACCGGCACACGATCGCCCAGGAGGAGATCTTCGGCCCGGTGCTGTCGGTGATCCCCTACACCGACGAGGACGAGGCGGTGGCGATCGCCAACGCCAGCGAGTACGGGCTGGGCGGCAGCGTATGGACGACCGACCCCGGCCGCGGCGAATCCGTCGCCCGGCGGGTGGCGTCGGGAACGATCGGTATCAACGCCTACGCCAACGACCCGACCGCGCCCTTCGGCGGCATCAAGTCCAGCGGCATCGGACGGGAGCTGGGGCCCGAGGGCCTGCACTCCTACCAGGTGTTCAAGACCATCTACCTGGACCCTCCGAAGGGGTAGGCGACCTCTCCCCTAAGGGGTAAACGGCGGCGGCACCCTTGATAACGCTCGTTCACAGACCTAGATTCGGGACAACGCGAGCGCGCCACGGGTGCCGCCGCCGTGTTCTTCTCACACTTCGAAAGGATCTCGGGTCACCATGGACGACTTCACCGACATCACGTACAAGGTCGACAACGGCCTCGCGTGGATCACGATCAACCGGCCCGAGCGGTACAACTCCTTCCGCGCCCGCACCGTCGACGAGCTCGTCAAGGCGTTCAAGAAGGCGTGGAACAGCAACGAGGTCGGCGTCATCTGCCTGACCGGCGCCGGCGAGAAGGCGTTCTGCACCGGCGGCGACCAGAAGCAGCGCGCCGAGACCGGCGACTACGGCCCGTCGGACTCCGGGCTGTTCGAGATCGACGCCCTGCACCACGTCATCCGTGACGTGCCGAAGCCGGTCATCGCCGCGGTGAACGGCTTCGCGATCGGCGGCGGGCACGTGCTGCACGTGCTGTGCGACCTGACGATCGCCGCCGACACCGCGGTCTTCGGCCAGAACGGCCCGCGCGTGGGCTCGTTCGACGCCGGGTTCGGCACCGGCTACCTCGCCCGCATCCTGGGCGAGAAGCGGGCGCGCGAGGTCTGGTTCCTGTGCCGCCGCTACACCGCGGCCCAGATGGAGAACTGGGGCCTGGTCAACAAGGTCGTCCCCGCGGCCGACCTGCAGAACGAGGTGCGCGCCTGGGCCGACGAGATCCTGGCCCTGTCCCCCACCGCACTGAAGGTGCTCAAGCAGTCCTTCAACACTGACACCGAGCAGTTCGCCAGCGTCGGGCAGATGGCCTACTCGCACCTGAAGATCTTCGGCGAATCCGCCGAGGCGCAGGAGGGCATCAAGGCGTTCAACGAGAAGCGCAGCCCGGACTTCTCCGCCTTCCGCGGCAACTGATAACGGCCGTTCACGATGAAGTTTACCCCCGAACAGGATGAGTTCGCCGCCGCGGTGCGCGCGTTCTGCGACCGCGAGTGCCGGACACTCGCCCAGCGGGACGCGCTCACCGCGGGCGGCACCCTCGCCAACAGCCCGGAGATCCTGCGCAAGCTCGCCGCACACGGCTGGCTCGGCGTGTCGATCCCGGAGGCCTACGGCGGAGCCGGGGCCGGCATGGTCGACGAGTGCCTGTTCCTCGAGGAGACCTCGCGGGGCCTGGCGCCGATCACGGCCTACTCGACCGGGCTGACCGCCGCGCAGACCTACCTGCGTTACGGCACCGAAGAGCAGAAGAAGGACATCCTCGGCGGCATCTGCGCCGGCGAGATCGAGGCGATCGCGCTGTCCGAACCCGGGGCGGGCTCCGACCTGGGCTCGGTGCGCATCAAGGCCACGCTCGACGGCGACCACTACGTGGTCAACGGCCAGAAGACGTGGACCTCGGCCGCGCACATCGCCAGGCACATCCTGCTGCTGGCCCGCACCGACCCGGGCGGGACCAAGCACCAGGGCCTGACGTTGCTGATCGTGCCCACGGACACCCCCGGCCTGGAGATCCGCGGGATCCAGACCATGGAACCGCACACGGTCAACGACCTGTTCTTCACCGACGTGCGGATCCCGGTCGCGAACGTGGTCGGCGAAGCGGGACAGGCGTGGAAGCACCTCATGCGCGGCCTGTCCGTCGAACGGCTCATCATCGCCACCATGTCGCTGGGCGCGGCGCAGCGGTCGCTGGACGACGTGCTGGCCTACGTCAAGGAGCGGGAGCAGTTCGGCCGCCCGATCGGCAGCTTCCAGGCCATCCGGCACCGCATCGCCGACCTGGCCACCGAAATCGCCTACGCCAAGGCGTTCGTCTACGACGTCGCCGCGCGGATCGACGCCGGCGAGGAGGACCAGCTGGCGCGGGAGGGCGCGATGGCGAAGCTCAAGTGCACCGAGATCGCCAAGCACACCGCGCTGGAGGCGATGCAGATGATGGGCGGCTACGGCTACGCCCGCGAATACGGCATGGAAGGCCAGGTGCGCAAGGCACTGGCCCCGCCCATCTACGGCGGCACCAACGAGATCCAGCGCGAGATCATCAGCAAGAGCCTCGGGCTGTAGAGAGGGACACGCATGGCATCGACGAGGAAGTCCGTGTTCGCCCCCGACCTGCTGGCGGGCAAGCGGATCCTGATCACCGGCGGCGGCACCGGCCTCGGCCGCGGCGTGGCCCGGCACCTGGCCGACCACGGCGCGCAGGTGCACCTGTGGGGCAGGCGGGAAGCGGTGCTGGCCGAAGCCGCCGCGGAAGCGGGCAAGCCGGGCACGGTGCACTACCAGACCGTAGACGTCCGCAAGGCCGAGCTGGTCGACGCGGCGATGGACGAGATCTGGGCGTCGCACGGGCCCCTGACCGGGGTGATCAACAACGCCGCGGCCAACTTCATCGCGCCGACGAAGACGCTGAGCGCCCGCGGGTTCGAGGCGGTCAGCTCGACGGTGATGAACGGGTCGTTCAACACCACCCACGCCGCCGGCCGCCGCTGGATCGAGCAGGGCCTGCCGGGCGTGGTGCTGTCCACGCTGACGACGTGGGTGTGGAGCGGGTCGGCGTTCGTGGTGCCCTCGGCGATGGCCAAGGCCGCGGTGCACGCGATGACGATGTCACTGGCCGTCGAGTGGGCCAGGTACGGGATCCGGCTCAACGCACTGGCCCCCGGCCCGATCCCGACGGACTACGCGTGGGAGATGCTCAACCCGACCGACAAGAGCGCAGTGGGCGCGACCCAGGCCGACCAGGTGCCGATGGGCCGCATGGGCACGGTCGAGGAGCTGGCGAACCTGACGATCTTCCTGCTCTCCGACGCCTGCGACTACCTGACCGGCGAGACGATCGCGATGGACGGCGGGCAACGGCTCGCCGGGCCGGGCACGTTCGCCGGGCTCACGTCGCTGTCCGATGAGGACTGGGCCGAGATCCGCGCGAAGAGCCAGGCCGCGAGCGCGGCGGCGAAGGCGCAGCGCAACGTCTGAGCGCACAAGGGAAGGGGCCGCCTCGGCGGGTGGCCTCTTCCCCTGTGTCACCGTCCGCAGACATAACCGCCACTCGGATCGGGGGCCGCAGTCACCGACGACAGGGAACCGCCCAGAGCGCGGCCGTGATCGCGCGCCCTGCGGAGCAGCACGCGGGTCACCTGGCCGTAGCCCTCCGGGCGAGTCGCGAGGTTGCTCGCGTGGTAGCTCAACGACTCCGGCGGGCATCACAATGGAGTCGATCGCCTGCAGCTCCTGGTACATCGGCAGCCGGATCGGCGGAGGGCGCGAACCGGTCGAGGTCGTCGAATCCCACGCGCACACCCGTCAGATCACCGGTGAGAGCGCCGAGATAGTCCAGCGGACCCGCGTGGTCGAGCGTGTCGCTCAGCGGCACCACGCCCGCCTTCGGCACCCGCCCGAAGGCCGGTTTCAGACCGGTGACGCCGTTTAACCGGCGGGCATCCGGATGCTGCCCGCGGTGTCCGTGCCGAGTGCGCCGAACACCATGCCCGAGGTCACGCCACTGCCGCACCCCGAGCTGGACCCGCCTAGTGCTCGGGGTTCCAGGCGTTGCGGGGCAACGGGAACGGCTTGACCACATCCGGCACGCCGCGGGTGAACTCCATCGGGGCGAGCCTGCCGAGCACCGTCCCGTCCGCGCGGGTGAGGCGCGCGACCGCCGGGGCGTCACCGGCCGCCCAGCCCGGATCGAGGACCAGGCTCTGCGCGGTCGTTCGTGTCCCGTCGCAGCGGCGAGACGGGCGTCGGCCTGGCGCGCTGCGGCCCGGGCGTAGGAACACCCCCGACGTCGCGTCGACGGCGTCCGCGCGGGCAATCGCCTCTTCGGACGGCTGCGGGCCCGACACCCGTCCGGCCCGCAGGTCCGCGCTGGCGGACATGATCGTCCGCGTCACGACGCCACCTGCTCCGCCCCTGTCAGGAAAGACTTCACCATCCCGGCGTCGGCGTAGTACTCGTCGCCCACGCCTTGTACCGCGCGGCGGCGGCCGTACTCGTAGAGCACCGCGAGCTTCCACAACGCCAGCGCGGTGTACCAGTCCAGGGTGGACAGATCCCGCCCGGTCGCCGCCGCGTACCGCTCGGCCAGCTGCTCCCGCGTCGGATAGCCGTCCTCCAGCACCGCCACCCCCAGGTCCTCCGTCGGTGTGCGGGGCTGCCCGGCCACCGGCCAGGACGCGAGGAAGTAGCCGACGTCGAAGAGCGGATCGCCGAGGGTGGCCAGCTCCCAGTCGAGCACGGCGAGGATCCGGCCCGGCGGGTCCGGCGCCACGATCACATTGCCCAGGCGGTAGTCGTTGTGCACGATCGTCGCGCCCGCCTCCGGCGGCACGTGCGCGGCGAGCCACGCGTCGATCCCGGCGAACTCGGCCGGCGGCTTGCCGTCGGCGTCCGCGATCAACCTGCCCATGCGGCGGAAGTGGCGCGCGTTGAACCCCTCCGGCCGTCCCAGGTCGGCCAGGCCGCGCGCCCGCCAGTCCACCGCGTGCAGCGCGGCGAGCGTGTCCACCAGGGATTCCCCGATGCGGCGCCGGTCCGCAGGCGTGCTCAGCGCTTCCGAGGTCCGCTCGGTGATCACCGGGCCCTCGACGTAGCTCATCACGTAGAACGGCACGTCGATCACCTCCCCCGCCTGACCGACCGCGAGCACGTCGGCCACCGGCACGTCCGTCCCCGCCAGTGCCCCGATGAGCTTCGCCTCGCGCAGCATGTCGTGCGCGCCCGGCGGGATCGGCGGGGGGGGGGGG